>JBBSGM010000118.1:0-12850 GCA_038254065.1 Mycobacteriales bacterium
GATAATTCCTAGTGGGCGCTCCGTGAGAGAAATGAGCGCTGAACCGAGATCGAGATTGTGCTGAGAGTGCAATTGTGTGAGTAATGCAATGTTGCCGACAAGCATCGTTGCTGGCATCCAAGCACTGAGGCTTAGCTGGTCCAGCACTTTGCCTAGGAACTGGGAGAGTCCCTCGCCCAGCTTCTGGCTGCTACTTCCGCTGTCGTCCGCCGCGTTCCGGCCAGCGTGTGGGGGACTTTCGCTCACCCGTGGATCATCCGACCATCTAGGTGTGACCGCCAGCAAACACGCCGTGGGGCCTGTGTCGCACCCGGCACTTGCCAACTGCTGCGGTCGAGGTTCGAGGGCGGGCGGTGTCGATCAGGTACAGTGGCGTGTTGGGCACAACAGCGAACAGGCCTGTAAGTGCCCGACCTCCGATCTGGCACCACCGGATCCCCGAGATGAACACCGCCACGGCCGAGGGCGCGGCTGGCCGCCGGTTGAGCGACCCCCTACACGGGCGCCCAGCCGGACCCGCCGGAGATGCAGCTCCCACCCGGCTCACTCAGCTCCATACCGAGAGGCGATAAACTCCGTCAGCCGGGCGGTGATGTCCTCGGCATTCTTGGCCTCGCCCTCGAACTCGAACTCCACGAACCGCCCGCATCTGTGATGTCCTCGAACACGATCTCGACCTCGGGCGGGTCCCAGCCACCTGCTGAGCCGACACCTGCAGGCCCTCGACGCGGGACGACGCGATCGCCTCGGACCTGAGCAGGAAGCGCGCGAGACCTTCCAGCCCGGCCGCTTCGGGACCGGCGGTCAGCCCCCGCACCTCGCGCTCGACCTCTGCCGCCCACGCCGCGAGCTCCGGCTCGAGCACGACCGGACGGCTACGCAGCTCGTCCGGCTGATAGGCGCGGTAGCGGCCACCACGCTGGTTCCGCCGGGAGGGAGCGTCCAGTGACGGCTCCCAGTGCCGGTCCAGCCACGTCGCCATGCCACCTCTTGCCGTTGACCGCTCTTACCCTTGACCGGTCTGGTCCGTCACTGCATGAAAGTCTACATCCTTAACCTTTAAATGTAGGCAGCGCCATGAAAGGCTACCCGTTGAGCGTGTACTCGGAAGCCGATTGCCTTTCGATACGGAGAGTCCGAACGGCGCCCTCGCCGACACCTCACAGCGCGGAGCAGCGGATCCCGCGCACCGGACAGGCGCGTCGCTCGGTACCGTCGAGACTGCCATGAGCGCAACCCTGCAGGCCTCCGACCTCGCCGCCGGCCACGGCGACCGCATCCTGTTCGCCGGCCTCGACCTCGTCGTCGCCCCCGGTGACGTCGTCGGGCTGGTCGGTGCGAACGGCGCCGGGAAATCGACCCTGCTGCGGCTGTTGGCCGGCGAGGACGTTGCGGAGCACGGGAGGGTTGCGGTCAGCCCGCCGGATGCGACGGTCGGGCATCTGCCCCAGGAGCCGGATCGCCGCGCCGATGAGATCGTCGCCGAGTTCCTCGCCCGGCGCACCGGGGTGAGCGCGGCCCGGGAGCAGCTGGACGGCGCCGCCGAGGGCTTGAGCACCGGCACACCCGGCGCCGACGACGACTATGCCGCGGCACTGGACCGATGGTTGACGCTCGGTGGGGCGGACCTGGCGGAACGCGTGGGCCAGGTCGCCGCAGACGTGGGGCTCGGCGTCGACCTGCGGACCCCGATGACCGCACTGTCCGGCGGCCAGGCGGCCCGCGCCGGGCTCGCCGCGCTGTTGCTGTCCCGCTACGACGTGCTGCTGCTCGACGAACCCACCAACGACCTCGACCTGGACGGCCTGGACCGGCTGGAACGGTTCGTGCAGGGCCTGCGCAGCCCCGCGGTGATCGTCAGCCATGACCGGGAGTTCCTGGCCCGCACGGTGACCCGGGTCGTCGAGCTCGACCTCGCCCAGCAACAGGTGGGGGTCTACGACGGCGGCTACGACGCCTACCTGGCCGAACGTGAGGTGGCTCGACGGCACGCCCGGGACGACTACGAGCAGTACGCCGGGGTCCGCGCCGGACTGCAGGAGCGCGCCCAGATGCAGCGCAACTGGATGGCCGCCGGGGTGCGCAACGCGCGCCGCAAGGCGACCGACAACGACAAGCTCGGCCGCAAGCACCGCGCCGAGACCAGCGAGAAGCAGGCCGCCAAGGCACGGCAGACCCAGCGGATGATCGAGCGTCTCGAGGTGGTCGAGGAGCCGCGCAAGGAGTGGGAGCTCCAGCTGAGCATCGCCGCCGCACCGCGCTCCGGCGCGGTCGCGGCCATCCTCGACGGCGCGGTGGTGCGGCGCGGAGACTTCACCCTCGGCCCGGTGACGGCGCAGGTCGACTGGGCGGACCGGGTCGTGATCACCGGGGCGAACGGGGCGGGCAAGTCGACGCTGCTCGGCGCGCTGCTCGGCCGCATCCCGGTCGACGAGGGCAGCGCCGGCCTGGGAGCCGGCGTGCGGGTCGGCGTCCTCGACCAGGCCCGCGGGCTGTTCCTCGGCCCGGAGCCGCTGGTCCGCGCATTCGGCGATGCCGTGCCGGACTGGCCCGCGTCGGAGGTGCGCACGCTGCTCGCGAAGTTCGGGTTGACCACCGCCCATGTGCCGCGACCTGCGGTCTCGCTGTCGCCGGGTGAGCGGACCCGGGCCGCGCTCGCACTGCTGCAGGCCCGGGCGGTGAACCTGCTCGTGCTCGACGAGCCGACCAACCACCTCGACCTACCCGCCATCGAGCAGCTCGAACTGGCGCTGGACGGCTTCCCCGGCACCGTGCTGCTGGTCACCCACGATCGCCGAATGCTCGACACCGTGCGCACCACCCGGCATTGGAGCGTTGCGCACGGCCGGCTCACCGAGACGTAACCAGATCGAGCTGCACTCCCGGTCACCGAACGGGCGGGTCACCGAACGGGCGGGTCACCGAACGGGCGGGTCACGGCACGGGCGGTCGGGACCGCGGGCCGCGGTCGCGCCAGATCCGCTGGGTCATGTGCCAGTCCTGCGGGCGGGCGGTGATCGCTGCGCCGAAGGTGTCGGCAAGGTGCTGAACGGCCGATCCGACTGCGCTGACCTCGGACACCGGCACGGCTGGATGAATCTCCTGGCGCCAGCCCTCCGGATGGTCGGTGAACGAGCAGCTCACCGGCAGCAGAGCGGCCCCGGTATCGGCGGCGAGCCGCGCCGGTCCGGGCGGCATCCGGGCGGGTGAGCCGAGGAATGTGACCGGCATCCCTCGCCTGGTGAGGTCGAGATCCGCGAGCAGGCACACCACGCCGTTCGCCGCCAGTCGGCGTGCGAGGGTTCGCAGCGGCAGCTCCGCGTAACCGCTGGTGGGCAAGATCTCGAATCCGAGGGACTCGCGGTAGTCGACGAATCGCCGGTACAGCGACTCCGGACGCAGTCGCGCCGCAATCGTCGAGAACTGCGCCGGCCGGCCCCAGGCCCGCAGCGCGTGGACCAGCCACAACCCCGCCACGTCCCAGTTCCCGGTGTGCGGCAGCGCGACCACGGCCCCGCGTCCGGCGGTCAGCGCGTCGAGCAGGTGCTCCCTTCCGACGGTCAGCGCGTCGACCCTGCGGTAGATCGCCTCGTGGTCGGCCGTGGGCAGGCAGAACGCCTCCCGCCAGTACCGCGCGTAGGAGCGCAGGCCGGCCCGAACCAGCGCGTCCAGCTCGTCGGCGCCGGCCTGCGGAGCAGCCCGGCGCAGGTTGGCCCGCAGCTGCCGGACGGCCGGTCCGTCGCGGCGGGCGGCCAGCTCGGCCGCGCCGGTGAACAGCCCGCGCGCCACCGGCGGTGGCAGCCGCCGCACCATGCTCCAACCCAGCCCGTATCCCGCGTCGAGGGCCCATTCGGCGAGGTTCACCGCGGCATTATCCACACACCAGCCCATCCATGCACCGGCCCCGACAGCGGGTGCACGGCCCCGGCTTGTTATCATTGGGATAAAGCGATACGGAGGAAACGTTGGCGACGATCGATCTCGAGTTCGTTTCGCAGCTCTACCGCGAATACGCCTCCGACCTCTCCGAGGTCATGGCTGCACAGCGGCGTTTCTTCCAGGCAAACGCCAGGACGATGACACCTCAGCTGGACGACCTCGAGGCCGAGATCACATATCTACTGTTGCGCGCATTCCGGCCGGATTCCGTCGTCGAGCTGGGAACATTCCACGGTTGGTCCACGACGTGGATTCTCAGTGCTCTGCGGGACAACGGAACCGGCCGGTTGCATTCCTTCGACAAGATCGACAACGTGGTGCGCAACGTCCCTGCCGACCTTGCCTGGGACCGGTGGACGTTCGTGCAGGGCGACGTGAAGGAGAACCTGGGGAAGCTCCCGGGCGAGGCCGGCTACCTGTTCGTCGACGCCGCGCACGGCGGCCGGTTCGCCCGCTGGTACATCGAGAACCTGTTCCCGCTCGTACCGGCCAAGACCCCGGTGAGCGTGCACGATGTCTTCCACGGTAAACGGCCGCTGCCGCTCACCGAAGGGGCCGTGCTCACCCGCTGGCTGGGCGACAACGACGTGTCCTACTTCACCGCCTCGGCGGCCAAGGACCGCGAGTCCTTCCAGCGGCTCACCGAGCTCACCCGGGAGCTCGGCCTGGGACAGGTGCGCGGGACCACGGACAACCCGATGCTCTACTTCTCGATGCCTGACCCGGCGAGATCCGCAGCCCCGGTGTCCACAGTGCCTCAGCGGGCGCGGACACTACGCTCACCCGGGTGACCGACTCCGTGTCCGAGCTGTTCGACATCGAGGCCTGGCGGCTCGTCCCCGGGTTCGACTTCACCGACGTCACCTACCACCGAGCGGTGTCCACCGGGGTGGTGCGGATCGCGTTCGACCGTCCCGAGGTGCGCAACGCGTTCCGCCCACACACCGTCGACGAGCTCTACGCCGCGCTCGCGCACGCCCGCGCGAGCTCTGATGTCGGATGCGTCCTGCTGACCGGCAACGGCCCGTCCCCGCGCGACGGCGGTTGGGCCTTCTGCTCGGGCGGCGACCAGCGGATCCGCGGTCGCACCGGCTACCGGTATGCGAGCGGGGAGACGGCGGAGTCGGTCGACCCCGGCCGGGCCGGGCGGTTGCACATCCTCGAGTGCCAGCGCCTGATCCGGTTCATGCCCAAGGTCGTCATCGCGGTGGTCCCCGGGTGGGCCGCGGGCGGCGGGCACAGCCTGCACGCGGTCGCCGACCTGACCCTCGCCAGCGAGGAGCATGCGCGGTTCAAGCAGACCGACGCCGAGGTGGGCTCGTTCGACGGCGGCTATGGCTCTGCGTACCTGGCCAAGCAGGTCGGCCAGAAGTTCGCCAGGGAGATCTTCTTCCTCGGCCGCACCTACACCGCGGCGCAGATGCACCAGATGGGCGCGGTCAACGCGGTCATCCCGCATGCAGAGCTGGAGAAGGTCGCGCTGGAGTGGGCGACGGAGATCAACGGCAAGTCGCCGACCGCCCAGCGGATGCTCAAGTACGCGTTCAACCTGACCGACGACGGGCTCGTCGGCCAGCAGCTGTTCGCCGGCGAGGCGACCCGGCTGGCCTACCTGACGGACGAGGCGGTGGAGGGAAGGGACGCGTTCCTGCAGAAGCGCAAACCCGACTGGGCGCCGTACCCGTGGCACTACTGAGCGCTCCCGGCGTCGGAGCCCCCAGCATGATCACCGTTTCGGCGCCGGGAACCGCATCATCCGCGGCGCGCACCTTCGAAGTGGTGATCACAGGGTCGGAGCCGGGCGGCGCCGCCGAGCGACATCGTCCAGTGGCGCGGTGACCCGGTGACCCGGCTGCGAGCGCTGCGCGTCGACGGTTCACCCGGGGCGGTCGCCGAGCTGATGACGGCACTCGAAGCAGCCCTGGCGGGCGACGGGCCCGCCGTCCGGCCGGTTGCCAGCGGCGCACCGGGAGCCCTGCCGATCGTGGGCGGCTCGCCGGGGGCACTGCCGATCGCGGACGGCTCGCCACACGCCCCGGCCGCCATGCCCGACGGTACCGCGGTGGTGATCACGACGTCCGGTTCGAGCGGCGAACCCAAACACGTCATGCTCTCCGCGGCAGCGCTCCGCGCATCCGCCCGGGCCGTCGAGACCCGGCTCGGTGGGCCGGGCCGGTGGCTGCTCGCGCTGCCGACCGAGCACGTCGCGGGCGTGCAGGTGATCGTCCGTGCGCTGCTCGCCGGAGCGCCGCCCGTGGTACAGGACACCTCCGACGGGTTCCGCCCCGCCGACTTCGCCTGGGCCACCGCCCGGCTGCCGCTCGGCGCCCGGCGCTACACCAGCCTGGTGCCGACCCAGCTGCGCCGGTTGCTCGACGCCGGCGGTGCTCCGCTTCATGCACTGGGCGGCTACGACGCGGTGCTCATCGGCGGGGCCGCGCTGGACCCTGGCCTGCGGTCCAGGGCGCAGACGGCGGACGTTCCGGTCGTCGCGACCTACGGGATGAGCGAGACCGCGGGTGGCTGCGTCTACGACGGCGACCCGCTCGACGAGGTCCGGGTGCGGTTGGTCCCGAACGGTGGTGACGTGAGCCCCGTCCCGGCGAGCAGCCCGGCACCCAGCGGCCCACCCGAGGGCCGCATCCTGCTCGGCGGTCCCACCCTGGCCGTGGGTTACCTCGGCCGCCCCGAGGAGACCGCGGCCACGTTCGCCGGGGGCTGGTTCCACACCGGCGACCTCGGCCGCTGGGCCGGCGAGCGGCTCGAGGTCCTCGGCCGGGTCGACGACGTGATCGTCACCGGTGGCGAGAAAGTGGCACCGGCCGCCGTGGAGCGGATCCTCGCGGCCCAGCCCGGGGTGCGCGCGGCGTGTGCCGTGGGGGTGCCCGACCCGGAGTGGGGCAATCTGGTCGCGGCTGTGCTGGTACTCGCCCACCCCACCGAGCCGCCCGACGGCGACCGGCTGCGCGCCGCGGTCCGGGCCGAGCTGGGCCGAGCGGCGGTGCCGCGCAGACTGCTGGCGGTTGCCGAGGTCCCGCTGCGCGGGGTCGGCAAGCCCGACCGTTCGGCCGTCCGCCGACTCTTCACGCAGCAGGCTACCGAGAGTGGCAACTGACTGCGCTCATCGTGGTGCTCACTCTGTGTTGATTGACCGCTACTCCCTGATCAGGTCTGCTTGACGCCGACGGCACATCTGTCGCGGCTGTCACACCAGCACCACGAAGCGAGGGCGGGCGTGATGAGGGTGCGCACCGCACTGCTGCTCGTCGTCGTGGGCATGCTCATGGCGGCCATGGTCACCCCGGCGTCGGCCGCGGAGCCCGCGCTCGTCACCTGGGCCGCCGACCTGAGCGCCGGCGAGGCCGCCGGCGTCATCGTCGACCACGGCGGCGTCGAGCTCGATCCGCAATGGGCCCCCGCCGCACAGCGCGAGGACCTGGCGAACGGGCCGGACACCATAGTGCGCTCGACCGGTCTGCTCACCCTGGACCCGCACGAGCTGGTCAGCCCCACCGTCCGGGTGGACTCCGACGTCGTGGCCGAGCTGCCGCCGGGCAGTACCGCGACCGTGGACGTGCGCGCCAGGCGGGTCGACGGCCGCTGGACCGAGTGGATCCCGGCCATCCCGACCAAATCCAGCACCTCCGCCGGCTCGGTGACCGTCCTGCTGCCCGAGCCGAGCACCGAGGTGCAGGGCAGGCTCGTGCTCACCGGCCGGCCGGGCGCCGGGCCGCGGGTTCACGAGGTGCAGCTGACGGCGTACCTGCTCGGGGATACAACGGCCGGCGCTGAGGGCACCGAGCAGCGTCCGGCGGAGCACTACCGCGTCTTCGCCACCCGGGAGGGACTCGTCGGCGCGACCACCGCGAACGGACACGTGATCACCGAGCGGGACCACTTCGTCGCGCTGCCCTCGCGGCGCGCACTGTCCTCGCGCGGCACCAGCGACTACTCCGTCAAACTGTGCGCCACGGGCGGCCGGTGCGCCTTCGCCCCGGTCTGGGACGTGGGACCGTGGAACACCCACGACGACTACTGGAACCCTGCCACGGTGCGCGAACAGTGGGCCGACCTGCGTCAGGGCCTGCCCGAGGCACAGGCCGCATTCCGCACCGACTACCACAGTGGCGCCGACCAGTTCGGCCGCCGGCTCCGCAACCCGGCCGGGATCGACCTCGCCGACGGCGTGTTCCGGGACGCGCTGGGCCTCACCGACAACTCCTGGGTCAGCGTGGACTACCTGTGGACCGGCTCACTCCCGCTGGTCAAGGTCAGTGCCGCGAGCGGAGCGGTCGAGGTCCGCGCCGCGCCGCGGAGGGACGCCGAGGTGGTCGGCCTCGCCTCGGACAGCGCGGGCGTGCCGGTGCACTGCACGCTGGACAGCGGGCCGGACCGCTGGCTGCGGGTCGGCGAGGACCAGTTCATCCCGGCCGCGGCGGTTCCCGGGGCCGGTCCCGGCACGGCCTGCGCCGGTCCGGGATAGGTTCATCGTCGTGGCCACCCCGGCGCAGTGGATCGAAGGTGCCCGCCCGCGGACCCTGCCGACCGCGATCTCCCCGGTCCTGGTCGGCACCGGCGCCGCCGTGGGTGCCGGGACCGTTGCCCCGGGCCGGGTGCTGCTCGCGCTCGTCGTCGCGATTGCGCTGGTCGTCGCGGTGAACTTCGCCAACGACTACTCCGACGGGATCCGGGGGACCGACGACGACCGGATCGGGCCGCTGCGTCTGGTCGGGTCCAAGGCGGCGGCGCCGGCCCAGGTGCGCGTCGCGGCACTCGTCGGGTTCGCGACCGCCGGGCTCGCCGGGCTCGCCCTGGTGTGGCTGAGCAGGCAGTGGTGGCTGCTCACGGTGGGTGCCGGATGCATCGCCGGGGCGTGGTTCTACACCGGTGGCAGGCGGCCCTACGGCTATGCGGCGCTGGGCGAGGTTGCGGTGTTCGCGTTCTTCGGACCGGTCGCCGTGCTCGGCACCGTGCTCACCCAGAGCGGGGCACCGGGACCGCTGGCGATCGTCGGGGCGATCGGGGTGGGGATGCTGGCGTGCGCGGTGCTGGTGGCGAACAACCTGCGGGACATTCCCACCGACGAGCGGCACGGCAAGCGCACCCTCGCCGTACTGCTGGGCGACACCGACACCCGCAGGCTCTACGCGGCGCTCGTCGTGTTGCCCTTCGTGCTGACGGCGCTGTCCGGGCTGCGCAGCGTGCCGATGCTGCTCGGCCTGCTGGCGGCGCCACCTGCGCTGGCGCAGGTGCGCCGGGTGCTCGGTGGGGCGAGAGGCCGCGCGCTCATCAGAGTACTGCGCGACACCGGTCTCCTGCTGCTGGCCTGGTCAGTCACGACCGCCGTCGGGCTCGCGCTGAACATCGCCGGCTGAGGACTGCGGGACGCCCGGTGCGTCGGCCTCGTCGCCGCGCAGTCCGGCCCGCAGGACCGCCCGCTCCCGGGACCGCCGCTGCGAGGTGGTGGCGAGCGCGGCGTCCAACCGGCCGCGCAGCCCACGGAACAGCACCATCGACAGCGGCAGCGCCAGCACGAGCCCTATCAACAGTGCGAGCAGCACCGGCACCCCGGCCAGTGCGAGCAACGCGGCGATCACGGCCAGCACGGCCAGCCTGACGGCGGTGTAGCGGGCGAGGATCGCGGCCAGACCGGGTGGGTACCCGGTCCCGGCACCGGTCGGCGGCGTGGGCGCGGGAGTGCTCATAATCCCGAGGATACGACCGCGGGCGCGACGGTCACCAGCCGGGAACTCTCCGCTGCATCCCGTCGTTTCCCTTCGGGGCCTGCGCCGATCTCGACCTGTCGTCCGATTAGTCCTTTAAGATCCCTTTACCTACTGACAACCGTTCGAGTACTCGGGGTCCGAGGTGTCACGATAGCCCGGAATCCAACGATGTGGGAGGCTCGGATGTCTGTCCCGTCCCAGAACCAGAACGAGCGGCTGCTGACTCCGGGCGAGGTGGCCACCCTGTTCCGCGTCGATCCCAAGACCGTCACCCGCTGGGCCTCGGCCGGCCGGATCGGCTCGATCCGCACCCCGGGAGGCCACCGCCGGTTCCGCGAGTCCGAGGTCCGCGACATGCTCGCCGACCTCACCAGCGAGGCGACGCTGCCGATCCGGGGCTGACCTGGCCCCTCGGCAGCGCCGTCGACGGCCCGGCGCGCCCGT
This sequence comes from Mycobacteriales bacterium, assembly GCA_038254065.1. Classification (GTDB taxonomy): domain Bacteria; phylum Actinomycetota; class Actinomycetes; order Mycobacteriales; family Pseudonocardiaceae; genus Pseudonocardia. The sequence continues at coordinate 10,110 of JBBSGM010000118.1, forward strand.
TCTGCGCCGGCTCCGGGTTTCTTTGCCCGTGTCCGCCCCGAACTCGGCTAACCTGACGGGCGGAGGTGGTGGTGATGCTGTTTCTCATCGCGTTCGCAGGCGCCGCGATCATCGCGCTGCTGCTGTGGAGGGCGATGAACACCGAGCGCGCCGAGATCCCCGATGCGCACGGCCGTCCGACCGCCGGTGGCCCGGCGCGTTCCCGGGTGAGCGGACCGGACGACGACCCTGACTTTCTTCGACAGCTCGATGAGAGGTTCAGGCGCCGCAAGGACCCGCCGACCCCCGGAGAGACCGGCCACTGAGCCCGCGCCTCGCCGGTCAGGACGGGAACCCGTCCGCGACGGCTGCGGCGAGCTCCAGCAGGGCGAGCTTGGTGTGGGGCTCCAGCCGGTCGAGGTCGACCTCCGCACCCTCCTCGAGGTGCGCGTCGAACGGGATTCGCACCACCGCCCGGCAGCGCAGCGCGAAATGCTCGGCCACCCGGTCCAGATCGACCCCGCCCGCCGAGCGGTGCACGGAGTTGATCACCGCGACCGCGTTCGTCACCAGCTCGCCGTGGCCGTGCGCGTCCAGCCAGTCCATCGTCGCCGAGGCGCTGCGCGCGCCGTCGATCGAGCCGGACGACACGATGACCAGCTGATCGCCCACGCCGAGCACGCCGTACATCGCCGAGTGCATGAGCCCGGTGCCGCAGTCGGTGAGCACGATGTTGTAGAAGTGCTCGAGCAGGTTGACGGTGCGTCGGTAGTCGTCCTCGCTGAACGCCTCCGACACCGCGGGGTCCTGCTCGCTGGCCAGCACCTCGAGCCGGGACGGGCCCTGTGAGGTGTAGGCCCGCACGTCGGTGTACCGGCGCACCCGCTGGGCATCGTGGAGCAGGTGCCGGACGGTCGCGCTCGTCTCCAGCGGGATCTTCTGGCTGAGGGTGCCCCGGTCGGGGTTGGCATCCACCGCGACGACCCGGTCGCCACGCAGCGAGGCGAACATCGCGCCGAGGGTGGCGGTCACGGTGGTCTTGCCCACCCCGCCCTTCAGGCTCAGTGTCGCGATCTTGTAGCAACCCAGCAACGGCCGGTTGACGCGCGCGGTGAGCTCCCGCCTGCGGATGTCCGCGGGACCCTCTCCCAGGTTGATCAGCTGTCCGGACAGCCGGTAGAGGAGCCGCCGCCAACCCGACTGCGGTGGGCGCCTGGTCGGGCGCAGCAGCCGCGCCGAGGACAGGTCGGCCGCGCCGATCGGGCCGGTCTCACCGGTACGGATGCGTGGCGTCTCGCCCGCGGCAGCACCCGCGAGGCCCGAGCCGGGTCCGACTCCGCGCAGCGGGATCGCTGCGGACGAGGGAGCAGCTGCGGTGGTCGCGGCGGCGGGTGACGGCGACGCGGCCGGCGCCACCGCGGCTGACGGCGACACATCCGGCGCCACCGCGGCTGACGGCGACACATCCGGGGCCACCGCGGGTGGCCGGGCGGCGATTCGCCGAGGCGGGCGCAGCCCGGCGCCGGGCGCTGCCGCGGCCCGCCTGGGTGTCGAACCCGATGCGGGCTGCTCGGCAGTCGGTTCCGGAGCAGTCCCGCGGGCAGCTTCCTGGAACGCGACCTGCTCGATGCCCGAGGGCGGTGTCGTCGGCTCGATCTCCGACTCCAGGTCCGCGGCGTCGGATCGGACGGGCCCGGCCCCCCAGATGAGATTCTCGGGCGTCAGCTCGCGGCCCGGCTCCGGCACCGCGGGCGGCGCGGGCTCGTTCTCCGGCTTCGGCCGCCGGGCCGGCAGGCGCGCGCCGCCGCGGCGCCTGGGAGTGGTCGCCGCCGGAACGGCTGCCCAGCGTTCCCGTACGTAGCGCCCCACCGAGCCATCCGGGTAGTCCTGCGGCTCCTGCTCACTCATGATCGTCACCGTAGTCGGGCGAGCGCCCACGGTCGAGGTGTCGTCGGGTGTTATCCGAGGCCCGCGTAGGAGTGCAGCCCCGCGACCACCATGTTGATGAAGAACAAGTTGAAGGCGACGACCGCGAACCCGAGCACGTTGACCCACGCCGCCGGACCGGTCCGCCAACCCGCGGTGGCGCGGGCGTGCAGGTAGGCGGCGTAGACGACCCAGGCGATGAAGGCAACCGTCTCCTTGGGGTCCCAGCCCCAGAACCGGCCCCAGGCCGCCTCGGCCCAGATCGCCCCGGCGATCACCGCGAAGGTGTAGATCGGGAACGCGACGACGGTGACCCGGTAGGCGAGCCGGTCCAGCGCCGCCGTCGGGGGTAGCTCGGCGACCCACCCGGCCGCCCGGCCCGAGCGGCTGAGCAGGTACAACAGGCTCGCGACGCCCGCGACCAGGAACAGCCCCGAGGCCAGGGTGACCGTGGTGACGTGGATGACCAGCCAGTAGGACTGCAGCGCCGGCATCACCGGGGCGGCCTTGGCGTACAGCACGGTGCCGCCGAGGAACATCAGGATGAGTACCGGGGCGAGCACGAACACCCCGACCGGGCGCAGTGCGGGCCACCGGCGTAGCACGACGAGCCAGGTGACCACCGCGAACAGGCAGATCGCCGCGCTGAACTCGTACATGTTGCCCAGCGGCCAGCGCCCGGCGGCCAGCCCGCGCGCCACGATCGACCCGAGGTGCACCAGCACGCCGAGCACGGTCAGCGAGACCCCCATCCGGCCGAACCGCTCCGCGGGGTTGCGCCCGGCCGCGCCGGCGGCGGGGTCGGCCGGGCCGGCGGCGGGGTCGGCCGGGCCGGC
>JBBSGM010000119.1:0-12844 GCA_038254065.1 Mycobacteriales bacterium
CCGTCGGACGCGACACTCCTGCCAATTCGGCGACCTGTTTCTTCAACCGGCCTTCACTACGCCACAACACAATCCGGGCCCGCGTCGCAACCATCGCCGACACATCAGCACTGTTCACCACGGTCCGCAACTCGGCTTGCTGGTCTACTGTCAACTTCATTTTCCTATTAAACACCTAACCACGTAAATTCACAAGGATCACGAGACACTAGACACCTACACCTAGCGACCAAGGATCGCTAGAGAATGTACTCGCCGGCGGGCGTCGCCTCCGCCCCGCCGTCGCCGTCGCTGGCGTGCAGCGCGCCCTCGCGGGCGCGCAGCTCCACCCGGCGGATCTTGCCGGAGGTCGTCTTGGGCAGCTCAGCGAACTCCAGGCGGCGGATCCGCTGGTAGGGCGCGAGGTTGTCGCGGGCGAACTGCAGGATCATCCGCGCGGTCTCCTCGGTCGGGTCGTACCCGGCGGCCAGCACGACGTAGGCCTTGGGCACCGCGAGCCGCACCGGGTCCGGCGACGGCACGACGGCCGCCTCGGCCACCGCGGGGTGCTCGATGAGCACGCTCTCCAGCTCGAAGGGGCTGATCCGGTAGTCGCTGGCCTTGAAGACGTCGTCGGCACGCCCGACGTAGGTGAGGTAGCCGTCCGCGTCGCGGGCCGCGACGTCGCCGGTGTGGTAGTAGCCGCCCGCCATCACCTCCGCACTGAGCTCCGGGTCGTCGCGGTAGCCGACCATCAGGCCGGTCGGACGCCGGGACAGGTCGAGGCAGATCTCACCCTCCGGTGCCTTCTCCCCCGTCGCCGGGTCGATCAACTCCACGACGAAGCCGGGGACCGGGCGGCCCATCGAGCCCGGCTTGACCGGTTGCCCGGGCGGGTTGGCGATCTGGACGCTGGTCTCCGTCTGGCCGAAACCGTCGCGGATCCGCACGCCCCACGCCTTCTCGACCTGCTCGATGACCTCGGGGTTGAGCGGTTCACCCGCGCCGACCACCTTCGTCGGCGGCGTGGCGAGGCCGGACAGGTCAGCCTGGATGATCATCCGCCAGACCGTGGGCGGGGCGCAGAAGCTGTCCACGTGGCAACGATCGAGCACCTCGAGCAAGCTCTGGGCGTCGAACTTCGCGTAGTTCATCACCAGCACGCAGGCCTCGGCGATCCACGGCGCGAACACATTGCTCCAGGCGTGCTTGGCCCAGCCCGGCGAGGAGATGTTGAGGTGCACGTCGCCGGGTTCGAGCCCGATCCAGTACATGGTGGACAGATGACCCACCGGGTAGGACGCGTGGGTGTGCTCGACGAGCTTGGGCTTGGCCGTGGTGCCCGAGGTGAAGTAGAGCAGCAGGGTGTCGCTCGTCGAGGTGGTGCCGTCGGGGGTGAAGTCGGCGGAGGCGTCGGCGGTGTCGGTGTAGTCCAACCAGCCCGGCGAGGCAGCGCCGCTCTCAGGGCGCACCGCGATGCGGGTGTAGTCGCCCTCGACGTCGTCGAACTTTCCGGCGTCGGTGGCGCCCACCACGACGTGCCCGGCGTTGCCGCGCTCCACCCGGTCGCGCAGGTCGGCCGCGTTGAGCAGCGTGGTGGCCGGGATGACGACGGCGCCGAGCTTCATTGCGGCGAGCAGCGTCTCCCACAGCTCGACCTGGTTGCCGAGCATGAGGATGATCCGGTCGCCGCGGTCGACGCCGTGGGCCCGCAGCCAGTTGGCGACCCGGTTGGAGCGCTGCGACAGCTCCGCGAAGGTCCAGTACGCCTCGGAGCCGTCGCTCTCCACGATCCACAACGCGCGCCGCGCGCCGCGCTCCGGGTCGACGGCGACGGCGTCGAAATGGTCGAGCGCCCAGTTGAACTCGTCGAGCTCGGGCCAGCAGAAGTCCCGGTAGGCGGTGTCGTAGTCCTCGCGGTGCACGAACAGGAACTCCCGCGCCGCATAGAAGGCCTGCGCGCCCGTGCTGGCGCCGCTCATCTGCCACCCCGCTGGTCGTCCGTGCGTACCCACATCCTGCTGGCCGCCCACCCTAACGACCGGCCTAAGGGGTGCACAACGTCGCCCATTCGGGTGAACACGGGTTCGAACTGCTGCGTTCGCACCCCCGGTGACGACTCCCTCCACGACGCTGTCCGAACACCGGACACCGCGGATCGCCAGGGGGTGAGTGATGACGAGCAGCGACTCGGTCCAGCAGGACATGTTCACCGTGCTGCACGGGCAGCCCGCACCGGTGGTGACCCGCTGGACCTACTCTGCGGCCGATCCCTTCGCCGTCACCATCGCGGTCCGGACCAGGCAGGACCGCTGGGTAGAGTGGCTCGTCGCCCGTGAGCTCGTCATCGAGGCCTTGGACGGCCCGGCCGGCCGCGGCGACATCCGGATGAGCCCGCAGGTGGTGCAGGGCTACGAGATCGTGGAGATCGAGATCCGGTCCACCGACGGCCGCGCCGTGCTCGAGGTCGACCGCGACCTGCTCCGGCACTTCATCGACTCCAGCGTCGAACTCGTGGCCCTCGGTGACGAGGCAACCCGAATGGATCTCGACGCGGAGATCGCCAAGATCACCGGCAGTCGCACCGAGTAACACCGTCACTCAGCGGTGCGTTCCTGCGGCGGCGTCACGGGCGGCGTCCCGCTCGGCGCGCTCGGCCTGCGGGTCCTGCTCTGCGCTCAGGGCCACCTCGAGGTCGTCCAGCGGCGTCTGGTCGGCGACCGGCTCGAACCCGGCGTCCACATCATGCACGGCGGCCTCCTCGGCCGACCCGGCACCGCCGTCGATCCCGACATCGACGGCCTCGTTCGTGTCTGCGGACTGACCGACGGCGTTGGCCTCGGCGACGGCCAACCGCCCGGTGCGCGTCGGGTCCTCGTCCCGGGCGTACTCGGGGCGCTCCCTGGCCAGCTTCTGGTCCAACGTCTCACCCTCCCTGGCTCCCGCCCCGGTCACGCCGTCCTCGTCGAGGACGTATGGCCGGTCCGGTGGCACATAGCCGGCGTCGAGTGCGTCGCCGTCCCCCGGCGGCCCGGACAACGTCTCCTCGGTCTCCAGATGCAGGCTGCTCGCCAGGTCGGCGGCTTCGGGCTGCTCCTCGTAGTCACGCTGGGCCATCAGGTTCGATCCTCTCCGGTCGTCGGATTCCCGCCCGCCTACCCGGGACGGCCTCGGCGTATACCGCCCGCTCGCAGTAGGTCCACAGCTCGTCCCGCGCGGCCACGCTCTCCCACATCGCTCCTCAGGACACGTCAGGCCCGGACTGGTCTGCCGCATCATCCTCGGGCGCGCGCGGCAGTCGGTCGGCCGGGTAGCGGTGCCGCAGCAGCACCCGACTCCCCCGCTGGTCGAAGTGGATCAACACGGTGTCGACCATGTGGTGCATCAGCCCGATGCCCCTGCCGGCCCGGTCGTTCTCCCGCCAGGCGCCGTGGTCGGTGACCTCGACACAGAGCGCGTCGGTCTCCGTCCACAGCGTCAGCTCGACGGTCCCCGCCTCGCCGGGAAGATAGGCGTGCCGAACCACGTTGGCCGCGGCCTCGTCGACCGCGAGCACGACATCGTCGGTTTCCTCCGAGGTCAGCCCCAGCGGCACGAGCCACGCAAGCAGCTCTCGTCTAATCAGACCCAACTGGCTGGCCTCCGCGGGCCAGCTACGGTGGACGAACTCGACGCGGTCGGGCACTGATGTTCCCCCGCGGTATCGGACGTGGAACTCTTTTCGCCGCGGTAATACCCGCATCATCGACGAGAGAAACCCGGCCGCCGCCGCTGATCGTCGCATTCACCCTTTCGGTACCACGCCGGGCCGGCGGCACTCAACGTTCCATCGGTCCGCGTCGCAGCAAGTAGGTGTCCATGATCCAGCCCTTCTTTTCCCGGCAGGCGGCGCGTAACCGCTGGATCCTACCCTTGACCTCCTGCAGGTTCCCTGACACCAACACCTCGTCTGGTGACCCCAGGTAAGCTCCCCAGTATATTTCGAGGTCGGGGTCGTTCAATTCGGCAAACGTCGCCCTGCTGTCGAGCATGACGACCACGTCGTCGATGTCCGCCGGAAGTCCCGCGGCAAGCCACCGCCCGGTGGTGATCAGCACCGGGCGGCCGATCCGGTTGAGGATCAGCCGGTGCGCGGCGGCGAGGGCCTGCACGCTGCTGATGCCGGGGATGCTCTCGACCTCGAACCGCACCTCACCACGACTGGCAATGCGGTCCAGCAGCCGAAGCGTACCGTCGTAGAGCGACGGGTCGCCCCAGACGAGGAAGGCACCGCACCCGGAGTCGTCCAGTTCATTGGTGATCATCTGCTCGTAGACCTCGGCGCGCCGGTCCTGCCAGTCGACGACGGCGTCGCGATAGGCATCGGCGGTGCGGTCACGTTCGGGATCGGCCGCCTCCACCACCCGATAACGGCCGTGCTCAACATGCCGGTCCAGCAACTCGGTGCGCAACCCGGTCAGGTCGCTCTTCGCGCTGCCCTTGTCGATGACGAAGAACACATCCACCCGGTTCATGGCCTTGATGGCCTGGACCGTGAGGTGGTCGGGATCACCCGACCCGATTCCGATGACGAGAACCTTTCGCATTCCCTACGCCTCCATTGCGGCGCCGGACCTGCGCCGGCTGGCTCTACCGGGATGCGTGCTGCGGCGACCTATGGCTCTGCGTACGCCTGAGCAACGGGTCCCCGATGGTCGGTCGCAGGCTCAGATCTCGCGGCGGCCGAACGCCCGCTTCAGGAAACCACGCAGGCCCTGGCTCTCGTCCCCGTCGGCCGACACCATGGCAGGGGTCATCAACCGGTGTTTACCTCCCGTGCTCCCACCGTTGCTAGGGGTGGCGCCGTTGGCAGGCGCGGCCCGCTCCGCCGAAGGCACCCCCACCGACACCGGCTGGTGATACTTCACATACGCCGCCGCCGACTCCGCAGCAGCCGCCGCCGCCCGCTCCGCCGACGACACCCCCACCGACACCGGCTGGTGATACTTCACATACGCCGCCGCCGACTCCGCAGCAGCCGCCGCCGCCCGCTCCGCCGACGACACCCCCACCGACACCGGCTGGTGATACTTCGCATACGCCGCCGCCACCACCCCACCGGTAGTTCGGTTGGTCGTGGAGGGCGTGGACGGTGCGCTCATCAAGTCCTCCAAGAGACGTGTATTGAGCCGCGAAAGTCGGACGGCGAGATATTAGCGCCCATCAGGCCCTCATGGTGATCTTTCTCCGGGCGTGTTCGGGCTGGGACCTCCCGTCGCGGCCGCCGCAGCCCTACCTGCGGGGTGGGCCCCTACAAGGCACCCGTGGTGCTCGACGTCCAGCTGCGCGGTGCCGCCGGCCGGCTCGTTGACGGGACGACGGTGACACGCCTGGCTCACTACGCCTGTCCGCAGCAGCCAGCCATCACCGCGATCCGCGTACGCCGCCAAAGCCATACCGCCGTAAAATGGTGACTCCGACCAGCTCGACTCGACCACAAGCCAGTTCGAGCTTTCTCCGGCGCTCAGGGCGAAGCCGATATACGCCAGCGCCGCGACGATCAGGACTGCCGCCCGCATTGTCCGGGCGTAGATCTCGGTGGGGCTCGTTCCCGCCCCCACTGACGTGGACCCACCCCGGACGCACTGTTTCGCTGACCTCCTCGTCGGCTCGGCCCGGGCGCGCAGCTGGGCTCAGCAGCGGGTCGACGTCGCCGCCGCGACGGACCGGACGGGGCGGCGGCCGTCGCGGCACACGGCGACGCGCTCCTGGCCGGGCGCTGACGCCTAACGACACTTCGAGCAGGCGCTGGCGTACCGCGCGGACTCACCCGGGCCTTCGACCGGGCGCGCATCGAGTTGCCTTGCGGGAGTTCCTGCGCCGGCCCCGACGGTGGGCCGACGCGCATGCTCACCTGCGCAGGGCGCCGGAGACCTTTGAGTGCCTCGACGCCCAGCCATGGTTGGAACGGACCACCCCCGAGAGCTGCGGGCGTCCGGCCAATCGGTCCCCAGGCGCCACCCCGACCGCCACCGGCCGCATAGCGCAGGAGTGGCAGGTCGCGAGCTGGTCCGCCTGCGCCTGAACAGTCCGACGCCGTCACATGGCCGTCGACGAGCTCACGGGGGGAAACCGAAGTCCGGAACTCCGAGGAGGATCACGGCGTCGCGCTCCTCGCTGGATGCGCGCGCGGGCGCCGCATGCGGGGTCCCACTAGAGCGCCGCCAGGTCCGGGAATGCCGGCCGGCGCGGCATGCGGCCGGGTCCGCCCCCAGCCAGCCGTCGATCCGGGCGCGGAAACCGGGCAGGTGGGCCTGGAACCGCAGCGCCAGGTCAGGCGTTGCACCGGGGTCGCGGTATGCCTGGTAATACGCCCAGGCCAGCGCCGATAGGTCGTGCGCAAGGGCCGGGTGGTGATGCCAGCAACGGGGGACGGTGTCCGCATCGGTCAACGCCCACACGTCGTTGTAGGCGCTGACGAAGTCGTCCACCAGCTCGACCAGCGCATCGACCTCGGTCGGCGACAGGGTCGACCAACTCCACGGCACCGCTGCCCCGGTCAACCGATACCGCCCGATCAGCCCGCTGCGGCTCAGCCGCTCCCGCGGCTCCAGATCGGTATCGGCTCCGCCTCCGTTCTCGGCCGAGCCGGCGTCCTCGGGGTCGGCAGTGTTGCGCCGCTGCTCGTCGCCGCGCGCGGAGCCGTCGTCGCGTTCCGCCATGGATCGTTCCACGCCGGGCTCTCGCTGCATATCCTCGGACTCGGTCACCAGGGAAGGAGTACCACCACCGGGCCGCCGCCGCACCTCGCGTTCCCCGGCCAGCAGGCAGTCATCCAGGCTGGGTGTTCACGACGGACCTGTCGACCGCGGCCGCGCACAACGAAGACCCAGCCTGAGCGGTCACCCCGGCCCCGAAGGGTCGGAGCGTACGCCGGTACGTACCTGGTCACGCACCACCGATCCACTACCCATCCGCCGGTGTCCTATCGGGACATCGTCGGCGGCACGATCCTGGTCGGCGGTGTGGGGGGCGACGCAGGCATCGTCGGCGGCGATGGAGGCAGGGTGGACGGGGCCGGGCTCGTCGACGGCGGTCTCGGAGGCAGCGGGGTCGTTGTCGGGGTCGGACTCGCCGACGGCGGTGCAGGACTCGTCGGCGGCGGTGCAGGACTCGTCGGCGGGGCCGCAGGACTCGTCGGCGGCGGCGGCGGCGGGTTCTCCGGCAGCGGCGCGAGGCCCCCCGGCGACGGCGAGTTCCCTGGCGACGGCGAGTTCCCTGGCGGCGGCGAGTTCCCTGGCGGCGGCAAGTTCCCTGGCGGCGGCGAGTTCCCTGGCGGCGGCGAGTTCCCTGGCGGCGGTGCGGGGCCACCCGGCGGCCCCCCAGGGTTCCCTGGTGCCGGCGGTGCCTCCGGGAACGAGTTCGGGGCGGCCATCCCGACGACGGGTGGGCCGGCGACGGAACCGGCCCCAGGCAGGGCTGCACCGGCTTGGGGCAGAGGGCCGGCTGCCTCCGACTGCTGACCGACCGACGGGTCAGGGATTGTGTTCCCGAAGCCCACCGGCAGCGGCAATGGGAGGCTCACCGGCGGCGCGGCCTCAGCGCTCGCCGCAGAGGTCGGCGCCGTCTGCGGCGGACCGAGCGGATCCGCGAGGTCCGTTCCGGCTCGCTGTCCGCTCGACGTGACCCAGACCGCACCGACCGCCGCCACGCCGACGGCAGTGACCAGCGCCGCCAGCACTGCGCGGATGGCCGCGGCCGACGGTGCCCGGTACCAGCGGGCGTACATCCAGACGTTCAGTGCGGCCCAGCCCAAGATGGCCAGGGCCCCGAGCACCACGCCAAACCGCTGCGACACCTCGACCCCTTCTCCCACGTTCCCGTTCCGGGCGAGCATTCATCAGCCCCACCCCGACCGACGCGGATCCGCCACGTGGGATCCGCACGGCCAAAAATCCCGTCCCCACTGTTCGCGGACCGGGCACTATCCACGTCGCGATCGGACTCAGAAGTGTTAGCAACGCATCGTGAATGAGCCCGTCGGAGACCACGATGTCGAGCTGCGAGAGCGACCGGTCGGCGGTGGGATCCACCCGGCGGCGAGGAGCCGCCGGGGCGAGCCACTCTCGAAGGTGCGCGGGTTGCCCAGCGGACCCGAACGGGTGCACCGCCGGCTGTTGGGGAGCGCGACGCCCTCCGAACGTGGACACCGACCTACCCAGACCAAGACCCTCGGGGGGACCGGTGGCCCCCGCGGCACTGGGCGATCGGCCCCGACACCTGACCCCACCACCGATGCCCCGAGGACCCAGTAAGGACACGGCCGGAGGGTGGAATCCGGCGGCCCCGACCCGACAGTCGGCCAGACACCGACCCGCGAACAGTAAACCATGATCAAAAATCGGGATCATGATCGAGGGTGGACGCTGTCACTCCCGGGAAAAGCCCCAGGCAGACGCCCGATTTGACGGCTACTCGCCCAGCTCACGCTCCGTTCCACCGATAACCATCTCGACGAGGGATCCACGCACCAACGGTCTAAGTAAAAGGCCGGCGACGGGCAACGGCCTGCGTGACGCGGCCACGTACAGTGGCGCTTAAATATTCCTTTCGCACTCCATGGAGCGACAATCTACGTAGTACCCGACGATACGACCGTTGCCGACAACCGGAAGTCGGTTCGTCGACGGCTTTCCTCAAAGCGGGGGATCCATATATTGTGGCCGATGCCACCGTCACCTGACAGCCCGTTACGCCTACGAGCCTTCGGCCGGTGACAAAACCGGCCGGGAGGTTCGCGCATGACAGCGAGACGTGGATCAGACATTTCGACCGCTGCGGTCGTCGGAATGGGATATGTCGGCCTGCCCACCGCGATCGCACTCGCCGAGGCCGGCGTCACAGTCATCGGCTGCGACACCAGTGAAGACCGCCTGTCGGTCATCAAGACCGGTCGCGCCGACCTTCTGGACCCCGACCGGCAGAGCCTGCAGCGCCACCTCGGATCGAAGTCGTTCGTGCTGACGACCAACGTCGCCATGACGGCGACTGCCGGCGCAGTCATCATCTGCGTACCGACGCCGGTCGACCGGCATCTCGTCCCCGACCTCGGCGCCCTGTCGGAAGCGTGCAGTTCGGTTGTCAGACATGCGGTGCCCGGTCAGACGATCGTGTTGACCTCGACGACATACGTCGGGTGCACTCGCCAGTTTCTGGTAGAACCACTCGGCGCGCGGGGTCTCGAGGTCGGCACCGACGTCTTCGTGGCCTTCAGCCCCGAGCGCATCGACCCCGGCAACGACCACGAGGTGGTCCCGCGAGTTGTCGGGGGAGCCACCGATGCCTGTCGGCACCGAGCGGCGCAGCTGCTCGAAATGACAACGACAAACATACATCACGTTTCCTCCCTCGAAGCGGCAGAAGCCACAAAGTTGCTGGAGAACACGTTTCGAGCCGTCAACATCGCGTTTGTCAACGAGTTCGCTGACGCCTGTGACGACATGCAACTCGACGTACTGGAGATCATCCGGGCCGCAGCCACGAAACCGTACGGCTTCATGCCGTTTTATCCAGGTCCGGGAGTCGGGGGGCACTGCATCCCCTGCGATCCGCACTACCTGTTGTGGCAGCTGCGGGAACGTCGGGCCCAGCTGCCGCTGACCGAGGCTGCGATGACCGCGATCGCACTGCGCCCGCGCCAGGTCGTCGCGCGGGCCCGCGGAGCGCTGGCAGCATCCGGACGGGCTATCGCCGGTGCTCGCGTGTTGGTGGTAGGTGTCACATACAAGCCGAGAGTGAGCGACCTCCGAGGGTCGCCAGCGCTCGAGATCATGGCCGAGCTCATCAGGCACGACGCATGTGTCGATTTCACCGACCCACTCGTGAACGCAGTCACAGTCAACGGTCGCGAACTGCTGAGCGTGTCGGTCTCAGACAACTGCGACTGGGATCTCGCTCTGGTTCACACGGTGGATCCCGCTACCGACTACAGCTGGCTCAGCCGTTTCCCGACGGTTCTCGATACAACATTCGGCGCCGCCCGGGCACCTGCCCGTCTCGTGCTCCGATGATGCGGGAGACAGTCGGCCGCCCGTATCGAACAGCGATGCCTCCCCCCTGCGAGGTACCCGCATGATGCTCCCAGCGAACACAGTTGACACCACCATACAACCGCTTGGCAGTCGCGTGGTCGCTGCTGACAAAATTGGAGGACGGATATGAGAGCGCTGGTCACCGGCGGTGCCGGCTTCATCGGGAGCCATCTCGCTCGACGACTGGTGGAACAAGGGCACCAGGTCCATGTGGTTGACGACCTCTCCACCGGAAGGTTGGCGAATCTCGCCGACCTGCTCGCCCGCGAGGAGATCGAGTTCGTGCACGGCTCGATCCTTGACGCTGCACTGATCGACGAACTCACCTCGCGCGTGGACTCCGTCTTCCATCTGGCTGCCGCCGTGGGCGTGAAGACAATCCTGCACGATCCCCTGCAATCGCTCCGCACCAACCTACGAGGCACCGAGAACGTGCTGGAATGCGCGTTGCGTCATGGCACGCGCGTGCTGGTGATGTCCACCAGCGAGGTCTACGGTCACAACACGTCAGACGCCCTGACCGAGGAGTCCCTCCGTATCCTCGGCTCGCCGCTGACGACCAGATGGTCCTACGCCGAGGCCAAGGCGATCGATGAGACGCTGGCCTATTCCTACTGGCGCCACGAACAACTTCCGACAGTGATAGTTCGACCATTCAATATCGTCGGGCCAGGACAAATCGGTCGCTATGGGATGGTGATCCCTCGGCTGATCGAACAGGCCCTCCGAGGCTCGCCGCTCACCGTGTACGGAGATGGAAGTCAGACCAGGTGTTTCTGTCACGTCAGCGAGGCCGTCGAGGCGCTTGTCGGGCTTATAGACCATCCCGCCGCTTACGGACTCGTATTCAACCTGGGCCGGCGCGAAGAGATCTCCATCCGGGCGCTCGCCGAGCGCATCATCGAGCTCTCCGGCTCATCAAGCTCAATCAGCTATGTCCCCTACGCCGAAGCATACGAAGAAGGATTCGAGGAGATGCGGCGCCGAGTACCGGATGTTTCCCGACTCCGAGATCTGATCGGCTTCGAACCCCAGCTGGGTATCGATGACATTCTTCGAAGTATCATCGAGCACTACTTGGCTCCGATAGTCGATCCGGGATATGAGTTCTTCTCGTCGACCTTCCGAGCCGGAGATCTGATGCCGCGGCCGGTCGGCCAGACCGCTACCGCAGTGCGGGACAACGATGTCCGCCTGCACTGACGAGTTCCTCGCCGGCCAGCGCCTCCTGGTCATCACGCCGCATGCCGATGACGAGACGTACGGGTGCGCGGGCACTATGGCGCGCATAAAATCACTCGGTGGCGAGGTCTACGTCGTCCTCGCGACAGCGGGCGATGTCCGCCACTATGCAGAGGCCGACGACGGGTCGCAGTCGAGGTTGGTGACGCACAGCGAACGCTTGGACGAGTTCGGTGCCGTCATGAAGCACCTCAAGGTGGATGACTGGGACGTCCTGTTCGAGGACGTCGAAATGCACCTCGCGCTCGACTCGGTGCCCCGAAAGAAGCTCGTCGGGCTTCTGGAGTCAGCGGGGCGGTTATCGATCGACAGGCTGTGTCCGACGATGATCATGATCCCGGCGGTGAGCTACAACCAGGATCACGAGGCGCTGTATCGGGCGTGTCTCACGGCTACTCGGCCCGGCGCCCCTCGGCAGAAGCACACCGTGCCGTTCGTACTCGTCTACGACAACACCGCCTTGTTCTGGTCGGGCACCGAGACCCGGTTTCAGCCCAACCTCTACGTGGACATATCAGAGTTTCTCGATGTCAAGATCGACGCCATGCGGATGCACGGTTCCCAGGTCCGCTCTCCGCTGTACCACGGGAGCCCTGAGGCACTCGAGCTGTCGACACGTAGTAGAGGGCGTGAAGTCAGCGTCGAGGCCGCCGAGGGGTTCACCCTCCTTCGCGGGCTTTTCTGAGAGGCGAGCATGTCCGACGTCACCGTCTCCATTCATCAACCCAACTTCATGTCCTGGCTGAAGCTGTTTGACAAGGTTTTGGCCAGCGACATCTTCATCGCTTACGACACGGTCCAGTATACCCGGTCCGAGTATCACAGCCGGCAGAAGATCAAAACCATGCAGGGCGACGCCGAGTGGCTGTCCGTCCCACTGCTCAGCGATCGTGGCTCAGCGCCGTCCCTGATCCGTGAGGTCCGGATCGACAACAGTCAGCCGTTTCGGCAGCGGCACCTACGACGGTTCAGGCTGGCCTACAGCCGAACCCCTTACTTCCAGGACGTCTACCCGCTCCTCGAAGAGGTGTACGGCCGCGACCAGCAGTTCCTCGTCGATCTCAATCTCGACCTGTTACGGACATTCTGCAGCTACCTGCGCAGCCCCGTCCGTATCGTGCAGGCAAGTACGCTTGACCACGACGGCGACAATACTGACCGGATTGTCCAGCTGGTGCGATCGGTAGCCGGCTCGATCCATCTGACGAGCACCTTCGGCACCGACCGGATGTACATCTCCTGGGCGGAGGTTCTGCGGGCCGGCATCGGGGTGCGGGTCCAGGAGTTCACACATCCGGTTTATGACCAACCCTTCGGTGCGTTCATCCCGCAGCTCGCGGCGGTAGATCTGCTGTTCTGTTACGGAATGCGGTCGGCTCAGCTCCTCGAAGACAGTCGACGGTTCGTCGACGTCGTCCCGGATATGCACGTTGACCGTCCCGTGTGTCGGGAACAGCCGCAAGCAGCCAGGGCGAACTGAGAAATGCACAACTGGATCCTGCTCCTCCTGCTGGGCTTCAGCTTTCCGCTGTGGGTGATGGTGGGAGCAGCCC
>JBBSGM010000120.1:0-12805 GCA_038254065.1 Mycobacteriales bacterium
GCCGATCGCAGCGGTCGCCCCGGCCGGCAGGGTCAGGCCGGCGAGCTTGCCCTGCAGGGCGACGGTGACCGCGCCGAGGTCATCAGCGGCGGGCTGCGCGGTGATCTGGGCGCTGCGCGAGCCGTCGGTGTGGCTGATGCTCGGTGCGGTGCTCACCTGCGTCACGGTCGCGACGTCGGACAGCGCGACGGCGCCGCCCGCGCCGGGCAGCACCAGCGCCCGCAGCGCGGCGACGTCGTCGGGGACGGCGCCGGCGCGCAGCAGCACGTTCTGCTGCACACCGTTGATGGTCAGGGTGCCGACTGTGCTGCCGCGCAACGCCGTGGACACCGACTTCCCGATCTGCGCCTCGGTGAGCCCGACCTGTGCGGCCTTCTGCCGGTCGACTGCGACCTCGACGATGGGCTGCGCGGCCGCGAGGTTGTTGCGCACGTCGGTGGTGTTCGGGATCGACGCAACTGCCTGCTGCACCTGATCGGCCGCGCGCGCCAACACCGCCGGGTCCTCGGCGCGCACCACGACCTGCAGGTCGTTGGTCCCGAACCCGCCCTGCCCGCCCTGCACGGTCACGGTCCCGACCTGGTCGGGGCTGCCCAGTCCGGCGAGCCTGCCGCGCAGGTCGTTCTGGACGGCGGTGGCGTCCGCACCGGTGTCGAGGGTGATGGAGAACCGGGTGGTGCTGCTCGCCACGTCGGGCGGTCCGAGCCCGGACGCGCCCACCGACCCGACGGTGACCTGGTAGTTCGCGAGGCCCGGGGTAGTGGCGAGAACTCCTTCGACCCGCTTCGCCGCCGCGTCGGCCTGCGGCAGCGCGGTGCCGGGCGCCAGTTCCTGGCTGACCGACAGCGTGTCGCCACCCGCGTCGCCGAGGAAGTTCGTCCGCAGCTGGGGGCCAGGGCGAGGGTGCCGAAGAGAATCACCACGGCGACCACCAGCGAGACCACCGGGCGTCGCAGCGCCGCCACCAGCACCGGCAGGTAACCGCGTTGGAGCCGGCTGCGCACGGGCGGGGAGGCGCCCCCGTCGCCGGCGGCCGGGCGCGGCGGCGGCGTCGCGGGGCTGCGCAGCACCGTCGAGGCGAGCGCCGGCACCACCGTCAGCGACACCAGCAGCGACCCGAGCAACGCCGCGGTCACCGCCACCGCGAACGGCCGGAACAGTACTCCGACCTGGCCCCCGACGAGCCCGATCGGCGCGAACACCGCCACCGTCGTCACCGTCGACGCCGTGATCGCCCCGGCCACCTCGCGGACAGCGGCGACGATCGCGGCGTGGCGCGGGCCGCCGTAGCCGATGTGGCGCTTGATGTTCTCGATGACCACGATCGAGTCGTCGACCACGCGTCCGATGGCCACCGTGAGCGCGCCGAGGGTGAGGATGTTGAGCGTGTACCCACCCAGGTACAGCACGGTCATCGCGATCAGCACGGACAGCGGGATCGACACCGCCGTCACCAGCGTCGCGCGGACCGACAACAGGAAGCCGAGGATCACCAGCACGGCGAAGAGCAGGCCGAGCAGCCCCTCGGTGGTGAGGTCGTCGACCGACTGCCGGATGAACGGCGCCTGGTCGAACACCACGGTGACCTAGGCGTTCTGCGCGATCCCCCCGAGCAGGTCGGTGATCCGGGGCAGTGCGGCGCGGACCTCGTCGGAGACCGAGACGGTGTTCGCCTGCACCTGCTTGGTCACCCCGATGCCGACACTGGGCGCGCCGTTGGTACGGGTGTAACCGGTGGCCGGGGCGGGACCGGCGGTGATCGTCGCGATGTCGCCGAGCCGCACCGGCACATCACCGTTGGCGGCGGGTGGGGTCGCGGTGGCTCCGGCGGTCAGGTAGAGGCCGCGTAGCTGCTCGACCGAGGTGATCGGGCTGCCCACCTCGACGGTGAGCGGGTTCGTGTCCGGGGTGAGCTGGCCCACGGGCACCCGCACCCCGTTGGCCTGCAGCAACGTCGAGATACTGGTCAATGACACCCCGCGCGCGGCCGCGGCCGCCGGATCGACGTCGACGGTGATCCGCGGCTCGGAGATACCCGACAGCGTCATGTCGGCGACGCCGGCGAGGCCGGTCAGCAGCGGGCGCACCTCGTCGCGCAGCACGGCGGCGACCCGATCGTCGCCGAGGTTGGACGACACCGCGAGCTGCACGACCGGGATGCTGTCGGTGCTGCCGGTGACGACCCGGGGGGTGACGTCCGCGGGCAGCGTCACGCCCTGCACGGCCCGCTGGACCTGCGAGGTGAGCTGGGTGGGGTCGGCACCGTACTCCAGGTCGAGGGTGAGGACCGACGAGCCGCCGGTGCTCGTCGAGTGGGTGCCGGTGACGCCCTTGATGCCCTTGACCGCGGCCTCGATCGGCGTCGTGACCTGCTGCTCCACCACCTGAGGTGACGCGCCCGGGTACGGCGTGACCACCGTGGCCAGCGGGACATCGAGCGACGGGAAGAGCTCCTGGCGCAGCGAGGTCGTGCTGATCAGGCCGAAGACGACGACCAGCACGGTGACCAGGCCGACGACCGCGCGGTTGGTCAGGCTGAGACGGGCGAGCCAGGTCATCGGGCGGCCGCCGCGGGAGGGGTCGGTGACATCGGGTGAATGCTACGGACGAGGCGGACCAGCAGCCCGAGACCGAGGCCTTGCTGAGCGTGCCACGCCACGGCGGACGGACACGGCTCGTGGGGGCGGCCGACGAGGAGCGCGAGGCACCGGCGCCGGCAGTCGAGTCGCATCAGTCCGCCTTTCGCCGCAGTGTCGCCCCGGTGCCGGCCGAACCCGATGTTCGACAGCGGTCTGACGATGCAGCAGGCACGGGTGCTCATGCTGCTCTCGGCCGACGGCTCACCGGCCCAGCGCGCCCTCGCCCAGCGTGTCGGTATGGGGCTGGTGACCGTTACCGGTCTGGCCGAGCCACCGTCGGGCCACCTCCCGGCCGAGCAGCATCCCGGACCGCCAAGCCGTCTCGATGCGCGCGCTGCCCCCCACCGGTGGACGCGGGTCCACACCGGGTCGTGCGGCAGGCCGAGCAGCTCACGCAGGGTCGCGACGACCTCGGGTACCACGCCGTCGGGGTTCGCGTCGTACCGGTGGGCGGCCTCGCTCGTGGTGTGCGCGCGACGAGGGTACTGGCCATCCGGCCGCCCACCGCGGCGGACCGTTCGAGCACCCGCACCGGCACCCCGGCGGCCGTGAGCTCCACCGCACAGGCGACGCCCGCGAGGCCGGCCCCGACGACCACGACCGACATGGACAGTGGCCGTTCAACGAGAGTTCGGGAGCAGCACCGACACCCTGGCCAGCCGCGCCTGCCACCATGCCGTCCGCTCGGATCGGCCGATACGGCGCCGCGGCGCACCGGCTCGGGGGACTGCCGCGGCACCGGCAACCAGCCGTCGACCGGCACCAGCCCGGCACCCCCCGCCACCACGTCACCGTCCAGCAGCACACCGGTGCCCAGGCCGCAGGCGAAGCCGAGCCGCGGCAGGGCGGCGGCCAGCGCGACCTCCGCGGCCAGCCCGACGCTGGTCTCCAGCGCCGAGGACACGACGCACGAGAGCCCACACGCCTGGGCGACGGCCAGCGCCCGGCGCACCCCGCCCAGCGGCGCACATGTGAGCACGGCCACGTCGGCGGCTTCCGCGAGCGCGACCCGGAGCGGGTCCTCGGCACGGCGGATCGACTCGTCGGCGGCGATGCGCACCTCGACGCGACGGCGGACCGCGGCGAGCTCGTCGACCGACACGCACGGTTGCTCGACGTACTCCAGGCCACCCGCGGCCCGGTCGAGCGCCCGGATCGCGACCACCCCCTCGTCGACGTCCCAGCGCGCGTTGGCGTCGACCCGGACCCGAGGCCGCCACCGCAGGAAAGCCACATTCCTGCAACGTGGTTGCGTGAATGTGGCTTTCCTGCAACGGGGGGAGGGTGGCGGGCGACGTCAGGCCAGCAGCTCGTGGTCGGCGGGGTCGATGCGGCGGGTGCGGCTGCGGAACCGGAACGTGTAGTCCGGCCACAGCGTGCGGTTGCGGCCGTGCGCGTCGAGGTACCAGCTCGCGCAACCGCCCTGGCTCCACACGGCCTTGTCCAGCCGTGCCTGGATCTCGGCGTTGTAGGTGTCCTGCCGGTCCGCGACGGTGTCGATGGCCCGAGCCCGGTGCGCGTCGGTGACCCGAATGGCGTCGAGGAGATAGCTCAGCTGCGACTCGATCATGAACACCATTGAGCTGTGCCCCAGCCCGGTGTTCGGGCCGACGACGAGGAACAGGTTGGGGAAGCCCGCCACCGTGGTGCCGAGCAGCGCCTGGGCGCCGTCGCGCCACGCGTCGACCAGCTTGACGCCGTCGCGGCCGGTGATCGCGACCTGGGTCATCCCGCCGGCGACCGTGAACCCGGTGCCGAAGATGATCGTGTCGACCTCGTGCTCGCGGCCGTCGCCGGTGACCACACCGGTCTCGGTGACCCGGGTGATGCGGTCGGTCTCGACGGTGACGTTGTCGCGGCGCAGCGCGGGGTAGTAGTCGTTCGACAGCAGGATGCGCTTGCAGCCGATGGTGAAGTTCGGTGTGAGCGTGGCCTTGAGCTCGGGGTCGGCGGCGAACGTGCGGTCGAGATACCTGCGCGTGAACCGCTCGATCAGCGTCAGGTACCTCGGGTTGAGGAACGCGACGACCAGGGCCTCGTGGCACCAGTACAGCGACTGCCGGCTGAGCCACTGCAGGATCGGGAAGCGCGCGTACCGGCTGCGGGCGGCCGCGCCGATGGGGCGGTCGGGCTTGGGCAGCACCCAGGGCGCGGTGCGTTGGAACAACGTCAGCGATGCGACGTCGGGCGCGATCACCGGCACGAACTGGATCGCGCTGGCCCCGGTGCCGATCACAGCGACGCGCTTGCCGCGCAGGTCGTGGCCGTGATCCCAGCGCGCGGAGTGGAACACGGTGCCGACGAACCGGTCGAGGCCTTCGATCTCCGGAACCGAGGGCTCGTGCAGCGCGCCGGTGCCCCAGACGAGGAACCGGGCGCGGACCGAGGACCCGTCGGCCGTCTGCACGTCCCAGTGGGTGCCACCCCATTCCGCGCCGGTGACGGTCGCGCCGAAGCGGATCCGGTCCCGCAGCCGGTAGTGGTCGGCGACGTCCTCCAGGTAGGCCCAGATCTCGGACTGCCGGGCGAAGGTGCGGGTCCAGTTCGGGTTCGGCCGGAAGGAGAACGAGTACAGGTGCGACTCGACGCCGCAGGCGCAGCCGGGATAGGTGTTGTCGCGCCAGGCCCTCCCGGTCTCGTCACCGCCCAGCATGCTCGATGGGCGCCGTGGCCGAGCAGGTCGGCGTCACCCATTTCGGCCCCGGTCCGGACCGGGCCTGGCCGGCTCACCAGCACCGACGCTCAACCGCCAGAATGGGCCCCGATGACGACGACGGCACCCCGGCTACTGCAGGTCCGGCGCAGCACCCGGCTCACCCCCCGGATGGTCCGGGTCACCCTCGCCGGCGCCGAGCTGGCCGGCTTTCCCGGCGAGGGCCCGGACCGCCGGATCAAGATGTTCTTCCCGGTGCCGGGGCAGGAGCGCCCAGCCGTCCCGCGGGCCGGCACCGGCGGACCGGTCTGGCCCACCGGTGAGCCCAGGCCTGCGATCCGCACCTACACCGTGCGCCGTTTCGACGCCGTCGCGGGCGAGCTCGACGTCGACTTCGTGCTGCACGCGGGGCACGGGCCGGCCGCGGCGTGGGCACAGGAGGCCGGGCCGGGGGCGTGGGTCGGGGTGTCCGAGCCCGGCGGGCGCTACCTGCCCGACCCCGCGTCGGGGTACCACCTGGTGATCGGCGACGAGTCGGCGCTGCCGGCCGTCGCGACCGTGTTGGCCGCGCTGCCCACCGGGGTGCCCGCGCTCGCCTACCTCGAGGTCGCCGACGCCGACGAGGAGCAGCCGCTGCCGGGGCCCACCGTCGTGCACTGGGTGCGCCGCGGCCCAGCCGAGCCCGGCGCCCCGCTCGTCGCGGCCGTGCGGGCGGCCGAGCTGCCCGGCACCCCGGGGCAGGCGTGGCTGGCCGGCGAGTCCGCCGCCGTGCGGAAGCTACGCCGCCACCTGCTCGAGGAGCGCGGGCTCGACCGCCGCGCGGTCTACGCGACGGGGTACTGGCGGCTGCGGTGACTCGCAGGCCCGGGCGGCTCCCAGGCCTGGGAGCTTGGCCCCGAACCCGGGAGCTGGGCGGTCAGATCCGGTGGACGACCGCGTACCCGTCCCGGATCGCCACCTGCACCCGGCGGCCCACGATCTCCCCACCCGGCGCCGCGGCCGGCCCGTCGGGGTAGAGCGACAGGGCGTGTGCGCTCGCAGCGTCCCCCGGGGCTGTCGACGTGACGAACCGAGCGTCCGCCGGGGTGCGGGCCACCAGGAAAGCCTGCGCGGGGTCGCCGTCGCGGCCGTACTCGACGGTCGCGGTCTCCACGAGCGCGACGCCGTCGGCGGGCACCACGCGCTCGGGTCCCGGGGCCGCCGTCGACACCGGCTCGGGGTCGCCGACATAGCCGTCCGGGTGCGGGTCGCGGCCGAGCAACACGACGTGCTGATCGGTGAGGTAGCCACCGTTGGCGTGCACCAGAGCCGTTCGCGCCCCGGAACGCAGCCGAGCCGCCGCTGCGACCACGGCGTGCAGGCTGTAGCTGCTCAGCGGGCCGCCGAACGCGCAGTGCCCACCGGTCACGCTCGGCACCGCGTCCGCGCCGAGCCCCAGATGCCCGACCACCAGCTTGGGCACCACCGGGAAGCAGCTGTAGGCGTCGACGACGTCGAGGTCGGCCGCGGCCACCCCGGCCGCGGTCAGGCACCGGTCCAGCGCGGACTCCAGCGCAGGCGAGCGGTCGAAGCTCGGCCGCACCAGCACGTCCGCGGCGTCGGTTGCGCCCGCGCCGCCCCAGACGTGCACCATCCGGTCGGCGGGCACGCCGTACTCCTGCGCCACCGCGAGCGAGGTGAGGATCACCGCGGCGGCCTGGTCGACCAGCGGCATCGCGTTCACCGCAAGCGGATACGGCTCGCAGATCATCCGGTTGCCCGGCCCGACCGCGGCGACCTCCTCGGGGGTGCGGACCTCCGGGTTCCAGGCCGCCGGGTTGCCCGCAGCGACCACGGAGAACCCCGCGTAGAGCTCGGCGGCCCACCCGGCGGCCTCGTCGGGGCGCTGCCCGAGCCTGCGCCGCAGCGCGCTCTCGAACAGCGGGTAGACCCGGGTCGGCGCCACCAGCCCCGCGGCATGCATGGCCGGGCTGCCCAGCTCGTCGGGCTCGAACCCGAGCGGCCCGCCGGGTTCGGCGCTCCAGCCCAGATCGACCGCGGGGTCGACGCCGGCCTTGGCCAGCGCGGTGACGCTGGCCTGCGCCTCCCCGCCGACGAGCAGCGCGACACGGCACTCCCCCGCCGCGATCCGCGCGGCCACCCGGTCGAGCAGCGCGACCGGATACTGGCCACCGAGCGGTGCCTCGCTGCGGTGCGCGGGATCGGCGCCCAGCCGGTCGGCCAGCTTGCCGGGCAGATCGGCGTAGCGCCAGCTCGCGACGTTGACGACGTCGATCCCGTCGGCCTCGCGCAGCAGCCGGCGTCCGGCCGTCGCCCCGCTGCCCGAGGCGGCGGCGTCGAGCGCGTCGAGCATCAGCCGGATCGGCTCCCGAGCCCCCGCGACCGTCCGGTCGCGGTTGGCCCGCACTGTCCGACCCCGACCAGCACCGGAAGCCGCCCCGCGTCGCGCACCATCGCACGCTAGTACAGGCCGATCATGGTTGGGGACATGACCCGGAACTTGCCATCCGCACCCGCGCCCACCGCGGGCTACGCACGGAACCTGGTCGAGGACCTCGACCCGCACGTCGATATCGTCGTCATCGTGACCGACGACCCACGCGGCATCGGGCGTGTCGGCCAGGATGCACCACCCCCGGCGCCGGCCGTCAACGGGCGGCGCGGACAGCGGAAGCCGGTGACGCGTCAGCTCGCCCGGTTCGCTGCGATCGGCGTGGCCAGCACCGTGGTCCACCTGCTGCTGTTCGTGCTGCTGCGCGGGTTCCTGGGCCCGCTCGGGGCCAACTTCATCGCGCTGCTGCTCACCGCGCTCGCGAACACGGCCGCCAACCGGCGGCTGACGTTCGGGGTGCGGGGCCGGAGCGGGGCCGCTCGTCACCAGGCCAAGGGCCTCATCGTGCTCGGGGTCGGCCTCGCCCTGACCACCGCGGCGCTCGCGTTGCTCGGGGTGCTCGCCCCAAACGCCGGCCGGGCCGTCGAGGTGCTGGTGCTGGTGCTGGCCAACGCCGTCGCGACCGTGGTCCGGTTCGTGCTGTTCCGGACGTGGGTCTTCGGTGGTCAGGCGGGGACCACGCAGTGGCCGTCCCGGGAGACCGTCGCAGACCCACATCCGTAGCGGCGGTGTTTCGAGCGCGTACGGCATCGCGGATACGACCGTCCGGTACCGGCGGTGCGACCTATTCCGCTGCGTCCCAGCGGATGTGCTGGCCGGGGTGGCCGCCCCGCAGAACGGCCGTCACGCGTCCCGTCGAGAGCTCACGTACCGTCGGCGGGTGCCGTCCCCGGTCGAGGACCTGTTCGCCCCGCCCCCCGCTGTCACGGCGCACCCGGCCGTGCATGCCGCCACCGCGATCGCCGATGACCTCCTGGCCCCGCACGCCACCGCCGCCGACGACCCGGCCCGCGGTGTCGACCCCGCACATGTCGCGGTGCTCGCAGACGCCGGGCTGCTCAGTGTCGGGATTCCTCGCGACGAGGGTGGGCACGGCGCCGGGGACCAGGTGGACGCCGAGGCGGTCGAGCTGGTCAGCGGGGCCTGCGGCGCGACCTGGTTCGTGACGACGCAACACCAGATGCCGCAGGGCATGTCCCGCGGGCGGCTCGCCGGCCTCGCCGACGAGGCCGTCGTGGTCGGGCCCGCGGCCGACCGGTACCGGGCCGGGCTCGCCGACGCGAGCGTCCGCGCCGGGATCGCGGTGGCGCACCTGCGCCGCCCGGGTGCCCCCGCGGTGCGGGCCGACCCCGCGCCGGGCGGCGGCTGGCTGTTCACCGGACGTGCCCCGTGGTGCACCGGCTGGGGCCTGCTCGACCTCGTCTTGATCGGCGCGACCACGGCGGCCGACCGCTATGTCTTCGCGCTGCTCCCCGCGCGGGAACGCCCCGGGCTGCGGGCCGGCACCGGGCTGCCGCTCTGCGTGATGGCGGGGACCCGCACCGTCGAACTCGGGCTCGACGGCCTCGCGATCGACGGTGACGAGGTGCTGTTCGACGTCGATGGCCCGGCCTGGCGCGCCCACGACCTCGCTCGCACCGGCAACGCGACGCCCGCGTCGATGGGCCTGCTGCGCCGGGTACTCGTCGAGTTGGAACGGGTCGGCGCGGCGCGGGGCCAGCCCGACGCCGTCGAGCTGGCCTGCCGGCTGGCCGAGCTGGCGGCCGGACGGCGGGCCGAGGCATACACGCTGCTCACCGCCGTTCCGCTGGGGCAACGTACCGCCGAACGGACGGCGCTGCGCGGCGAGCTGACCGAGCTGACCCTCCGCGCCGCGCACGCGCTCGTCGCGGCGCGGTCGGGCAGCGCGATGCTGCTGACCAGCCCGGAGCAGCGCTGGGCCCGGGAGGCCGCGTTCCACCTCGTCCAGGCCCAGACCGCGGCGATCCGCAGAGGCCAGCTCGCCGCGTTCGGGGCGCGCCCGCCGCGCACGGGCTGAGACGGGTGGTCTCACCCGGGCGGCCACGGCGAAAATGCCCACCGGCCGGCCGGGACGTTGGGCACACTGGGGGAATGCACACCGCCGCGCCGCTCGCGCTCCCACTGCGCCCGCCGGCCCACCAGGTCCACCCGCGGGCCGTGCGCTGGTGGCAGCTGCACGCCCTGATCGCGCTGGTGGCGCTGGCCGGCCCACAGCTCGTCGCGCTGCTCGCACTCGGCGACGCCGCGCCGGGCTGGCTCCCGGTCACCACCGCCGTCACCGCGGTGGTGGCGATCGGGTATGGCCTGGTCGTGCCCCCGATCCTGTTCCGGATCCACCGCTGGGAGGTCACCGACGAGGCCGTCTACACGCTGTCGGGCCTGCTGGTGCGGGAGTGGCGGATCGCGCCGATCTCCCGGGTGCAGACCGTCGACACCGAGCGCGGGCCGCTCCAGCAGCTGCTCCAGCTGGCCAGCGTCACGGTCACCACCGCCTCCGCCCGGGGCCCGGTCAAGATCCGCGGGCTGGCCGCGGCCGACGCCGCCGAGCTCGCCCGCACGCTCACCGAGACCACCCGGGCCACCCCCGGCGACGCGACATGACCGACATCCTCGCCGCTCGCACCGTCGAGACGCCGTGGCGCAGGCTCGACGCCCGGATGCTGGTGGTCGGACCGCTCAAGCGCCTGGTCCCGCTGGTCCCGGTGATCGCGGTACTGCTGGTCACCGGCCGCGGCGACACCATGCGCGTCTGGATCGCGCTCGGGGTCGCCGGGGTGCTGGTGCTGGCCGGCGTGGTGCGCTGGCGGACCACCCGCTACCGGATCACCGCCGACCGTGTCGAGCTGCACAGGGGCCTGCTGCGGCGGCAACGCCGCGCTGTCCCGCGGGACCGGATCCGCACGGTCGACCTGACCGCCACGCTGCTGCACCGCGTCTTCGCGCTGAGCGTGGTGCGGGTCGGTGCCGCGTCCGGGTCGTCGACCGAGCACCACCACGGGCTGAGCCTCGACGCGGTCAGCACCGCCGAGGCCGAGCGGTTGCGCCGGCAGCTCCTGGAAAAAGACATCGAGATCGCGGTGATGCCGGCCACTCCGGTGCCGGTCGTGACAGTTCCGTCCGAGGAGATCGCCAGGCTTCGCTGGTCCTGGCTGCGCTACGCCCCGCTCACGGTGTCCTCGCTCGCCGGGATGGGCGTGGTCGTCGCCGCGGTCTGGACCCTCTTCGGCGACCTCGGGGTCGACCCGCGCACTGTTCCTGGCGTCGACGACGCGGCGCGGCGCCTGGTCAGCGCGCCGGTCTGGGTCGGGATCGGGTTCGTCGGCGCCGTGCTCCTGGTGCTCGCGGTGAGCGGGTCGATGGTGTTGTTCGCCGAGCGTTGGTGGTCCTACCGGCTGACCCGCGAGCCCGACAGCACGCTGCGGGTGCGACGCGGGTTGCTCACCCAGCGCTCGCTGTCGGTCTCCGAGCAACGGCTGCGCGGTGCACTGATCAGCGAGCCGCTGCTGTTGCGTCTCGGGGGCGCAGCCCAGGCCCGGGCACTGTCCACCGGGCTCGCCCGGGATACCCACGGCGGGGTGCTGGCGCCGCCGACCCCGCGCGCGGAAGCACACCGGGTGGCGGCGGCGGCGCTGCGCGAGCACCCGTCGATGGTCACCGGTGCGGTGCTGGCGCGGCATCCGCGGGCGGCCCTGGTGCGCAGGCTGAACCGGGCGGTGGGGCCGGCGGCGGTGCTCGTCGCGGCCGGGTGGCTGCTCGGGTCGCTCGTGCCGGCGGTGAGCTGGCTGGGGCCGACGTCGCTGGTGTTGCTGCCGCTGGCCGTGGTGCTCGGGCTGGACCGCCACCGCAACCTCGGGCATGCGCTCACCGGCCGGTACGTGGTCAGCCGGTTCGGGGCGCTGGACCGGCGGACGGTTGCGTTGGCGCGAACCGGGGTGATCGGGTGGACGTTCCGGCAGAGCGTGTTCCAGCGCCGCTCCGGGCTGGTGACGGTGGAGGCGGTGACGGCGGCGGGTGACGGCGGCTACCCGGTGCTCGACGTCGCAGCCGCCGACGGGGTCGCGCTCGCCGACGCGGCGACTCCGGGACTGCTGGAGCGCTTTCGCCTTCCCCCGGCCCAGTCGGGGCGGTGAGTGCACCGGCCTCGGACGACTGTTGCAGCCGACCACTTAGGCTGCGCGGATGAACGACCGGCTGGTGTGGATCGACTGCGAGATGACCGGGCTGGATCTCCGGCGGGATGCTCTGATCGAGATCGCCGTGCTGGTGACCGACGGAGAGCTCACGGTGCTCGGCGACGGGGTCGACGTCGTCATCCACGTCGACGAGTCCGCGCTGGCCGCAATGCCCGAGGTGGTGCGCGACATGCACGCGCGCTCCGGGCTGACCGAGGAGGTGCGCGCGTCGCAGGTGAGCCTCGCCGAGGCCGAGCAGCTCGTGCTCGGCTACGTCCGCGCGCACGTCACCGAGGCCGGGACCGCTCCACTGGCGGGCAACTCGATCGCGACCGACCGCGGCTTCCTCGCTCGCGACATGCCCGAGCTCGACGGGTACCTGCACTACCGGATGATCGACGTCAGCTCGCTCAAGGAGCTGGCCCGGCGGTGGTTTCCACGGGTGTTCTACGCCAAGCCGGAAAAGGGCTTGGCCCACCGTGCCCTCGCCGACATCCGGGAGTCCATCCGCGAGCTGGCCTACTACCGCAAGACGCTGTTCGTGGCACCTCCGGGGCCGTCGACCAAGGAGGCCCAGGCGGCCGCGGCCGCGCTTCCCCCCTTGACCGGTTGACCCCCTCGGTGGGCCGCGCGGTCTCGCGCTAGAATCGGCGCGGTCGCCGACCCCGGTCGGCGGTTCGCATGGTGGGTGTAGCTCAGCTGGTAGAGCACCTGGTTGTGGTCCAGGAAGTCGCGGGTTCGAGTCCCGTCACTCACCCGGTCGCGGTGCCCTACCGCGAGGGGTTCGCCAGGCGCTGTGTTAACGTCTCGCAGGCGCTGAGCGGAGGGCGCAACGAGGGAAACGTAGGATCTGCGCCGCTAGCTCAATTGGCAGAGCAGCTGGCTCTTAACCAGCGGGTTCGGGGTTCGAGTCCCTGGCGGCGCACCA
>JBBSGM010000121.1:0-12526 GCA_038254065.1 Mycobacteriales bacterium
CGGGCCGGTCTCGGCAGCCGCGACGGGTTCACCGGCCGCGCCGGCTTCACCAGCCGGGTCAGGCCACCGCGGAACCGGACCCTCCCGCCGCCAGCCCGCCACGATCCGGTCGAACTCGTCGCCAGCGGGTTCGGGACCACCGGCGCCGGCGCCGCAACGTTCTTCAGGGTCGCGGCTCACCCGGCACCGCCGGTGCCGGTCCGGACCTGCCCGACGTGCGCGTCGAGGAGCATCGGCGACCTCCCCTGGCCGTCGGCGACGGCGCAGAGCCATATCTTGGCACGTTCCGCGCCGCGTCGCGCCGCCAGCTACCGAGTCGTCGCCGGACCACCCGTTGTCGGCGGCAGCACGCCGTCCGTAGGCTTGGCCCCTTGCGCGGAGGGGAGGCACGCTCGGTGCTCTACTGGTGGTCCAAGTTCGTGCTGCTCGGTCCGCTCATGCGGCTGTGCTGCCGGCCGACGATCGAGGGCGTCGAACGGTTGCCGGTGTCCGGCGGAGCCATTCTGGCCAGCAACCACCTCGCCGTCGTCGACTCGTTCTTCCTGCCGTTGCTGGTGCCGCGCCGCATCGCCTTCCTGGCCAAGCAGGAGTACTTCACCCAGCCCGGTATCCTCGGCTGGTGCAAGCGGCACTTCTTTGCAGGCGTCGGTCAGGTGCCGGTCGACAGGTCCGGCGGGTCGGCGGCGCAAGCGGCGATGAGCACCGCGGTGCGGCTGCTGTGCGAGGGCAAGGTACTCGGGATCTACCCGGAGGGCACCCGCTCGCCCGATGGGCGGTTGTACAAGGGCAAGACCGGAGTGGCGCGGATGGCGCTGGAGACCGGCGTCCCGGTGATCCCGGTGGCGATGTTCGGCACGGACAAGGTCAACCCCATCGGCTCCCGGATGTGGCGCCCGCACCGGGTGCGCATCAAGATCGGTGAGCCGCTGGACTTCTCCCGGTACGCGGGCATGGCGGGCGACCGGTTCATCGAGCGCTCCATCACCGACGAGATCATGTACGCGCTGATGGAGCTCTCCGGGCAGACCTACGTCGACCTGTACGCCGCATCGGTCAAGGAGCGGGCCGCGGCAGCAGCGAAGATCGATTCCGGTGCAGCCGCGCCGGAGGTGGCCCCGTTGCCGCGGTCCCGAGCGAGCTGAGCGCGGTCTGCTCCGGGTAGACGGCGCCGGTTAGCCTGCGCGTCGTGCGGTTCTTCTACGACTGCGAGTTCATCGAGGACGGGACGACGATCGACCTGGTGTCGATCGGTGCCATCGGCGAGGACGGCCGGGAGTTCTACGCCGTCTCGACGGAGTTCGACCCGGGTCGGGCGGGCGCCTGGGTCCGGGCCCACGTGCTACCCAAGCTGCCCTCGCCGGCGGACCGCTCATGGCGCTCCCGGGCCAGGATCCGTGCCGACCTGCTCGAGTTCCTCACCTCGGCGCCCGGGGAGGTCGAGTTGTGGGCCTGGATCGCGGCCTACGACCATGTCGCGCTCTGCCAGCTGTGGGGCGCGATGCCCGCCCTGCCACGCCCGTTGCCCCGGTTCACCCGCGAGCTGCGCCAGCGCTGGGAGGAGGCCGGCCGCCCGGCGCTCCCGCAGGCGACGTCCGATGCCCATGACGCGTTGGCCGACGCGCGCCTCAACCTGCGGCGGTGGGAGGCGATCGAGGCGGCGGTGGCGGCCCGTTGAGCCGGCGTCCTGCCGGCTCGGGATAGCGGACCGTTAGTCTTGGACATCGTGAACTGGACGGTCGACGCCCCGGTCGAAGTGCTGCCCGAACTGCCGCCGCTGCCCCTGGAGCTGCGGGAGCGCCTCGGTGACGCCCTGGAACGGGCGGCCGCACAGCAGCCGGCGTGGCCGGACGCCGCGCACGTCGCGTACGTGCGCACGGTGCTGGAAAGCGTCCCGCCGGTCACCCTCCCGCCGGAGGTCGACCGGCTGCGGGACCGGCTGGGCGCGGTCGCCGAGGGGAGGGCGTTCCTGCTGCAGGGGGGGGACTGCGCCGAGACCTTCGTCGACAACACCGAGCCGCACATCCGGGCCACCATCCGCACGCTGCTGCAGATGGCGATCGTGCTCACCTACGGAGCGTCGATGCCGGTGGTGAAGGTCGGCCGGATCGCCGGCCAGTACGCGAAGCCGCGGAGCGCCCCCGTCGATGCGCTCGGCCTGCCGTCCTACCGCGGCGACATCGTCAACTCGCTGGTCGCCGACCCGGTGGCGCGCATTCCCGACCCGTCGCGGATGGTCCGGGCCTACGCCAACGCCAGCGCCGCGATGAACCTGGTCCGGGCCCTGACCGCCACCGGCATGGCCGACCTGACGATGGTGAACGACTGGAACAAGGACTTCGTCCGCACCTCGCCCGCCGGCGCGCGGTACGAGGCGCTGGCCGCGGAGATCGAGCGGGCGCTGGGTTTCATGGACGCGTGCGGGGTCGAGGACTACCGCATGCACACCACCGAGTTCTACGCCAGCCACGAGGCCCTGCTGCTCGACTACGAGCGCTCGATGCTGAGGCTGGACACCACCGGCGCGGCGCCGAAGCTCTACGACCTGTCTGCGCACTTCCTGTGGATCGGCGAGCGGACCCGCCAGCTCGACGGCGCGCACGTCGCGTTCGCCGAGCTCCTGTCCAACCCGGTCGGACTCAAGATCGGTCCGACGACGACGCCGGAGCAGGCTGTCGAGTACGTCGAACGGTTAGACCCACACGGGACGCCCGGCCGGCTCACCCTGATGAGCCGAATGGGCAACGGCAAGGTGCGCGACGTACTGCCGCCGATCGTGGAGAAGGTCACCGCGTCCGGGCACAAGGTCATCTGGCAGTGCGACCCGATGCACGGCAACACCGTCGAGTCGACCACCGGGTACAAGACCCGGCACTTCGACCGCATCGTCGACGAGGTGCAGGGCTTCTTCGAGGTGCACGGTGCTCTCGGGACCCATCCGGGCGGGATCCACGTCGAGGTCACCGGCGAGGACGTCACGGAATGCCTCGGCGGGGCCCAGGAGATCTCCGACGCGGACCTGTCCGGGCGCTACGAGACGGCGTGCGACCCGCGGCTGAACACCCAGCAGTCCTTGGAGCTGGCGTTCCTGGTGGCGGAGATGCTGCGCGGATAGATGGCCCGACTCGCTCGCCCGGATGGCCCGACTCGCGGGGAACTACCGGGTGGTGAGGGTGATGGTGGTGCCGGGGGGGACCGTGGCGCCTGCGGGCGGGTTCTGGCTGGCCACGCGGCCGCTGTCCCCGCCCGACGGGAGCAGTGAACCGAACGGGATCAGTGATCTGAACGGGAGCACCGACCCGAACGGAGAGCCCGACCGCACCGAGGACGTCAGCCCTGCCCTGGCGAGGTCCGAGGCCGCCTCCTTCGCCGTCTCGCCGACCACCGATGGCACACCGACCTGCCCCGTGGGTGTCGGGGATGCAAGGGACGCCGGGGGCGGTCGCGGGGCCTGGCCGCGGCTGGTCACCAGTGTGACGGCGCCCCCGATGGGAAGCGCGGTGCCGGCCGGCGGATCGGTGCGGAGCACGGCACCCGCGGGCACGCCCGCGCTGTACTCGACCGCGGTGCTGGATCGCACCGGCGTCAGGTCGGCGTCGCGGACGGTCTGCTCGGCAGCCGTGACCGTCACGCCGGACGCCACCGCGGGCACGACCGGACGGCCCGTCGACACGATGAGCTGGACGGCGCTGCCTCGCAGCAGCGGGGAGTCGGGCGCGAAGTCGGTGGCGGCAACCCGATCGGCGGCCACCGTGTCGTGGTGTTCCTCGGTGACGGTGCCGACGAGGTCGGCACCGGTGAGCAGCCGTTGCGCCACGGACCGCTCCAGACCCACCACTGAAGGCATCGACGTCCAGCGTCCGGTGCCCAGCCACCAGGCCGCGGTGGCCACCAGCAGACCCAGCAGGAGGATCACCGCGATCCACGCCAAGAATATCCGCCTGCCACGGCGGCGCACGGCTCGGTGGTCGGGCAGGATCCGGGTGCCCGCCCCGGCGCGGCTGACGGAGTGGTCCCCACCGCCCCGGGGCGGGTCGAGCTCGGCGCGGCCCAGGGTGCGCGTGCCGCCCGGGCCCGCCGCCCCGACCCAGCCCTCCGTTGTCCTGCTGACGAGGGTGGGGTCGGCCCGGCGCAGTGGCGCGGGCAGCGTGTCCTGCTCGTCGCCGTGGCGCTCGGGCGGCACCGGGATCGGGACCCACGGCACCGCGAGCCGCTCGCGCACCCGACGGAGTGCTTCCAGGAACGCGGCGGCGTCGGCGGGCCGGGCGGCCGGATCACGGCGGGTGGCGGTCCGTACCAGCTCGTCGAGCTCGGGCGGCACCTCACCGGCGATGAGCGAGGGTGCTGGGACGTCGGAGTTCACGTGCCGGTAGGCCACCGAGAGCGCTGTGCCACCGGTGTAGGGCGGAGTGCCGGTCAGCAGCTCGTAGAGCAGGACACCGGCGGCGTAGACGTCGCTGCGCGCGTCCGCGGCCCCCGTTGCGACCTGCTCAGGAGACAGGTAGGCCATCGTCCCGACGATCATCCCGACGTGGCTGGACCCGGCCTGCGCCGCCGCGGTGACCAGCCCGAAGTCGGCGATCTTCACCTCGCCGCGCCGACCGATCAGCACGTTCTCGGGTTTCACGTCGCGGTGCACGAGGCCAAGCCGGTGTGCTTGGGCGAGCCCGGCCAGCACCGGCTCCAGCACGGCGAGCGCGGCCGGCACGCCGAGCGCACCGCGGGCGGCCAGGACGTCGCGCAGGGTGCCCCCCTCGACCAGCTCCATCACGAGGAAGAGCACCGGCCCGGCGCCGCCGGGATCAGCCAGGTCCTCGCCCTGGTCGTGTACGTCGACGACGGCCGGGTGGTCGATCCGCGCGGCCGACCGGGCCTCACGCTCGAAGCGGGCCCGGAACGCGGGGTCGTCCGCCAGCCGCGGATCCATGATCTTGATCGCCACCGGCCGGTCGAGCCGGGTGTCGGTGCCGCGGTAGACCGTGGACATCCCGCCGCGGGCGATCACCGACCCGACCCGGTAGCGCGCGTCGAGCAGCGCACCGACGGCACCGGTGGGGGCGTTCACGAACTCGACGGTACCGCCCGGTCGGAGACTGTCCGTGCCGGCCACTGCTGTGGCAGGCTGGATGCCGTGAGTGAGGTGTCGAGCGCAGCACCGGTGCTGTCGCAGGACGTGGTGACGATCCCGGTTGCGCAGGCCGCGCAGGCGTTGTCCATCTCCGTCACCCGCGTGCACCAGTTGGTGCGCGAGGGGCAGCTGCTGTCCCTGCGCCGGGACGGAGCGACGGTCGTGCCCGCCGACTTCCTCGACGGCGGCGTTGTCGTCAAGGGCCTGTCCGGCACGATCACCGTGCTCCGCGACGGCGGCTACGCCGATCCGGACATCCTTCGCTGGCTGTTCGCCGACGACGACTCGCTGTCCGGCAGGCCGATCGCCGCGCTTCGAGCGGGCCGGCACCGGGAGGTCAAGCGCCGCGCCCAGGCGATGGCGTTCTAGCCCTCGCCGCCAGCGCCCCGGCCAGGCCGGGCAGCATCACCGCGGTGCGCCGCCGCCCCGGCACGGCCACCCGGCGGTGCAGGACGTGGTAACCGGCGCCGACGATCTCGTCGAGGATCCCGGCGTAGAGGGTGAACGCCGAACCCACGCACGCCCGGGAGGCCGGTTCGAGCATCGCCACCCCCGGCGCGGCGCGCCGATAGACCGCCCGGGTGCGAGCGACCAGGTGGGCCATCGCCCGGCGGATCCGCGGGTCGGGCCGCCGGGTTCGCCGCGACCAGGACAGCAGGTCGCGGTCGACGTCGAACGCGGCCAGCTCGTCGGCGGGCAGGTAGATCCGGCCCCGGTCGAGGTCCTCACCGACGTCGCGCAGGAAGTTCGTCAGCTGGAACGCGACACCCAGCGCAGCTGCCGGACCCTGGGCCTGCACCCGCGGGACGACCGTACCGAGCACCGGCAGTACCTGCAGCCCGATGACGGCGGCCGAGCCGTGCATGTAACGGGCCAGCTCGGCGTAGGTCGGGTATCCGGTGACGTGGGTGTCCATCCGCATCGAGGTCAGGAAGTCGGCGAAGTGCTGGCTGTCGATCGCGTAGCGCCGCGCGGTGTCCGCGACCGCGGCGAGCACCGGATGCGCGGCCGGGCCCCCGTGGAGCGCGGTGTGGAGCTGGGTCGCGAGCGCGTCGAGCTCGGCCGCCCGGTCGGCGGCCTGGCGCCCGTCGCGCAGGTCGTCGACGATCTCGTCGGCGTGCCGCGCGAAGCCGTAGAGCGCGTGCACAGCGGACCTGCGGTCGGGCGGCAGCAGCCGGGTGGCGAGGAAGTAGGTCCGCCCGTGCGCGACGTTGAGCTCCCGACACGCCGCGTAGCCGGCCCGGAGCCCCGGATCGATGATGCCGGCGGCGTCGAGCTCAGCCCGTCCGGGACTCGGCACCGCGACCGCCGGTCGCGGCGGCGAGGACGGGCGCTGGGGCCTCGTGGCGAACGAACCTGCCGCGCAGGCGCAGCGGGTCGGGGTGGTGCAGCGACACCGCGGCCAGCCCGCACAGCAGCGCGCACACGATGAGGTAGCCCCAGTTGTAGAGCGCCGCCTCGCCGTCGGGGTAGTAGACGACCACCAGCCACAGCGAACCGAGGACCAGCCAGGGCAGCGCCCGCGGGCGCCACGCCGTCGTCGCGAGCAGGACCATCCCCCAGCTGACGTACCACGGCAACGTGGCGGGCGAGAGGACGGCGGCGGCGAACAGCGCGACGCCGGCCCGGCGGATGGCATCGGGACCCCCGTCGCGCGCGGACCACCACTGCGTCGCGACGACACAGAGCAGCGCCAACCCGCCGAGGATCCGGGCGATGTTGATGAACGGCTGCATCGGGACATTCACGAAGACTTCGACGACGCCGTGTGCGAGCTGGCCCACGCCGGTCGGCAGCGACAGCCAGTTGACGATCATCGACGGCGCGCTGAGCGCGGGCAGCCAGCCGAACCCGACGCCGGCGGCGAGGGTGAACGCACCGAACACCGCCACGAACACGCCGAGCCCGGCGACCCCCGCCTTGAGGATGCGCACCCGGCGGGTTCCGGTCAGGTGCGCGGCCCAGACCAGGACGAGGAACGGCAGCGCCACCCCGGCGCTGGCCTTGATCGCCATCGCCGCGGCGACGAGCGCGATCGCGGTGACGTGCCGGCCGCGCAGCGCGACGAGCGAGCCCGCCGCCAGCAGACCGACGACGAGCAGGTCGTTGTGGCCGCCTCCGACCAGATGGATCACCGTCACCGGATTGGCCAGGGCGATCCACATCGTCAGCGGCACCCGGCCACCGAGCCTGCGGGTGAGCTCGGGCAGCGCCCAGACCAGCAGCGCCAACCCCGGGAGCATCATCAGCCGCATCCCGAGCACCCCGAGGATGATGTCGGGGCCGGCGTGCAGGGAGGCCCAGGCCATCCCCTTGGCCAGCAGGATGAACAGCGGGCCGTAGGGCGCCGGGGTGTCCTGCCAGAAGAAGTGCACGTTGTCGGTGAAGATCCCGGGCAGCACCTCGGGGCCGACCGCGTACGGGTCGAAACCGGCCAGTGGCAGCGCACCCTGGGCCAGGTAGCTGAACACGTCGCGGGTGAACAGCGGCGGGGAGAACAGCATCGGGGCCATCCACACGGCCGCGGTGGTCAGCACCGCCCGTCCGCCGACCCGGCCGGCCAGCACCACCCGGCCGAGCCGGACCCAGGCCACGGCCAGCAGTGCGACGCCGAGGTAGATCAGCGCGAGGGCCAGCTCGCGACCGTGCCCGTAGCGCCAGAACCCGAGCGCGGAATTCGTCAGGATCGGGTCCCGGACGAGGACACCGCCGGCTCCGAAGGCCCCGACGACCATGAGCAGGGACGCGCCGAGGCCGGTGAGCAGCGGACCGCGCGGCGGGTGTCCGAACCGGGCCCTCCAGCCGGGGCCGGCGGTCCCGCCCGGACGGGCGGCCGCCGTCGCAGGGTGAACCGGGGCGGGGACCGGCGGCACAGGTTCCCACGGCGTCCGCTCGGGTGCGGCCGGCCGGGGGATCGGTGGTGAGGGCTGCGCGGTCATCTCGGCGCCATGCTCGCATGAGCGGGGTCAGGTCGCTGTCTTGACCCTGCGCCTGCCCTTGGGCCGCAGCCCGGCGCCCCCACCGGTGATGCGCTGCGCCGCGAGCCGCCCGGAGATCAGCACCGGTGGGATGCCGACGCCCGGCGTGGTGCCGCAACCGGCGAGCACGACGTTGTCCAGCCCGTGAACCAGGTTTCGGGACCGGAACGGCCCCGTCTGGGTCAACGTGTGCGCTGCGGAGAACGGGGTGCCCGCGGCCATCCCGGCAGCGGCCCAGTCGGCCGGGGTGACCAGCCGGGAGACCTCGACGTCGCCGCTCGGGCCGAGCACGCCACGCTCGTCGAGCACCCCGAGGAGCTCGTCGCGGTAGGCGGGACCGATGCGCGTCCAGTCCAGCGGGGCCGCGTCGGTGTTCGGGCAGGGCGCCAGCACGAACAGCAGGTCGCAACCCCGTGGCGCGAGCGACGGGTCGGTCGCGGTCGGCCGGGTGACCAGCAGCGACGGGTCGGTCATCAGCCGACCGTCGTCGATGATCTCGCTGAAGGTGCGCTCCCAGGCCGCGCCGAAGGAGATCGTGTGATGGGCCAGCTCGGGCCGGGCCACCCGCAGGCCGGCGTGCACGACGACGGCGCTCGGGGAGAAGCGCAGCGGGATCGGCCGGTGCGGGCGGCGGCCGAGCAGCCGGTGCACGATCGGCAGGTCCGGGGTGAGCACGACGGCGTCGCAGCTGAGCCGCTCGGTGCCGGCGCCCCCGTCGCGGTGACGTGCGGTCCCGGTGTGCCGGACCGCGATGACCCGGCCGCCGCGGCGCTCCAGGCCCACGACCGTACGTCCGTAGTGCACGGCGGCTCCCGCGGCAACCGCGGCGTCGGCCAGACCCTGGCCCACCGCCCGCATGCCACCGCGCGGGAAGAACACCCCGGCCACCGTGTCCATGTAGGCGATCACTCCGTAGGCAGCCAGCGCGCGTCTCGGCGGCACCCCGCCGTACAGCGACTGGAACGAGAAGATCCGCTGCAATCGCTCGTCGGGCAGCAGCCGGGCGACGTGGGGCCCGAGCCTGCCGAACCCGCCGAGTCCGGCCAACCGGACCAGCTCCGGGGTGAGCAGGTCCAGCGGGGAGTCGAGGTTCGATCCGATGAACCTCTCGATCTCCGCCCGGTAAAGCCGGGTCAGCCAGCCTCGCAACCGGGTGTAGCCCGTCGCGGCGGCCGGCCCGCACGTGCGCCGAACCTCCTCCTCCATCGCCGCGGCGTCGGTGTGCACGTCGATCGCCGAGCCGTCGGCGAAGCAGGCGCGGTAGGCCGGGTGCAGCGCGACCAGGTCGAGCCGGTCGGCCAGCCGCTCGCCGACCGCGGCCAGCGCCTCGTCGAGCAACTCGGGCATGGTCAGCACCGTCGGGCCGGTGTCCAACCGGTAGGTGCCCGACGGGCCGTCGAGGTCGAGCCGGCCCGCTCGCCCACCCGGGTGCGCCGCACCCTCGATGATCGTGACCCGACGGCCTGCGCCCACCAGGTGCAGCGCGGCGGACAGCCCGGACAGCCCGGCGCCCACGACGACGACGTGGTCGGTGCGACCGGGCACCTTGCGGGTAACTCCCACACTCAGCTCCGTCGCCTGGTGGCCGAGACAGCGAGGTCGGCCAGCCGGGTGGCCGCGGGTTCGGCGACGTCGGCGACGCTCAGCGCGTCGAGCGCCGCACCGGTCAGCGCGGCGATGCGCTGCTCGACGGCCTGCACCGCCCCGAGGTCGGTCATCAACTGGCGGATCCGGTCGACGGCGGCGGCGTCGAGTCCCGGGTCGCCCAACGCGGCCGTCAGCGCGCCCCTGGCCTCGGCGCTGCCCCGCTCGTCGGCGCGCTGCAGGGCCAGCGCGACCACCAGGGTCCGCTTGCCCTCGCGCAGGTCGTCGCCCGCGGGTTTGCCGGTGACCGCCGGGTCGCCGAACACACCGAGCAGGTCGTCGCGCAGCTGGAAGGCGACCCCGATGTCGCCGCCGAACCGGCGGTAGGCCCTGACCAACGCCGCGTCCGCGCCGGCGATGGCCGCGCCGAGGTGCAGCGGTCGCTCCACCGTGTAGGCGGCGGTCTTGTAACGGTCGATCCGCAGCACCGTCGCGGCCGAGGCCGTCCCGCTCGCCTGGGTGAGCACGTCGAGGTACTGGCCACCGAGGAGCTCGGTACGCATCGCCCGCCATGGCTCGCCGGCCCGGTGCAGTGCGCCGGCTGCCAATCCGGCGGTGTGCAGCATGTCGTCGGCCCAGGCCAGCGCGAGGTCGCCGAGCAGGATCGCGGCGGCGGCCCCGAAGCGGGCCGGTGAACCGGTCCAGCCCGCCTCGGCGTGCCGCTGGGCAAAAGCCACGTGCAGGGTCGGGTTGCCGCGCCGGGTCGCTGAGGCGTCCATCAGGTCGTCGTGCACCAACGCGCAGGCCTGGAGTAGCTCCAGCGCGCTGATCGCCCGCAGCACCGCGACGGCGTCCTCGTCGGCGGGGAGGCCACCCGCGCCGCGCCAGCCCCACCAGGCGAACGTCGGGCGGATCCGCTTGCCCCCGCCGAGTACGAACGCGGCCAGCGATCCGGCGGCGTCGGCGAAAGCCGGGTCGATGCCGGCGGCCTCGGCTCGTCGACCGTCCAGGTAGACCCGCAGGACCTGTCCGATCCCGGCGGGCAGCGCGTCGTCGTCGGGGCGGACGTCGAGGCGATCGGCGCCGATCGAGACCGGCCGGCCACCCTCGCCGGAACTGCGGTCGAAAGGGGTGGGCACCGAGCGAGCCTATCGGCGGGGCCCGGACGGCTGCGCCGCGACCGACCCGAGATCGGTGCCGGTTCAGTGGAGCGGCGGGCGCAGCGAAGGGTTGCGCGTGCGTCGGGCCAGCAGCACGACGCCGGCGCAGGTCAACGCCACCAGCGCGCCGAGGCCGAGCGTCCAGTTCGTCACCGACGGGGCATTCGGGTCGGCAGCTGCGACGGCGGCGTTGATGTCGCCGACCTCGCCGGGGGTGAACGTCCAGCTCACCGTGCTGCCCGCGTCGAGCACGCCGTTGGTGTCGATCACCTGGCCGGGAAAGCTGATCTTGAGCTGGAAGTCGGCCCGGTCCACCGAGACGGTGGTGAGGTCGACCCGGCCGGTGACGAGCACCCGGCCACCCACGCGACGCAGCGTGAGCTGGGCGCGCTGACCCACGGGCCCCGCGGAGTCGGCAAGCGTCGAGACCTGCTCGAAGGTCAGACCCGTGAAGCGCAGCAGCGAGCCGGTGTAGCCGTCCTGGCGGTAGGCCGACACCTCGACGTCACTCTTGAGCCCTGGCGCCACCGTGATCGGGGCACCGTGACCGTCGGGTCCGGTCCCCGGAGTGGCTACCACGATCTCGCCGGTCACCGTGTCGTCGGGCTGCACGGCCAGCGCCGCGCGGACCCGTGCGCAACCGCCCAGCGCCAGCGCCAGCACCAGCACCACGAACAGCAGGGGCAGGGCCCGGCTGCGGGTCCGCCGGCCGGGTGCGGGAGCGACGGGGGACGGCATGGGCCTCATCGTGCCATCGCACCCCGTGGTCGTCGGCGGCACCGGTGCGGCCGGCTCAGCAGGGTGCGGACCCGGACAGCGGTAGCTCGCGACCGAGCACCGCGAACGGGCGGGCGTCACCGGTGAAGCGGTGGTTGCGCAGCACGTCGCGGAACCCGGTGCGGCGGTACAGCCGCCAGGCCCGGTTGGGTGTGCGGTGCAGGTACTCGGGGGTGGAGAGCAGCACCCGGGACCGTCCGGTGTCGGCGAGCAACGCCCGGAGGAGTTTCTCGCCGAGCTGTGCGCCCTGCGCGTCCGGATGCACATGCAGCTCGGTCAGCTCGAAGTAGTCGGAGAGCCACGCCTGTTCCGCGGGCCCGGCGCCGCGCAGACCGCGGCGGACCTCCTCGTACCACCACTGGCCAGGTCCGCCGGGGTAGCCGTAGGCGACGCCCAGCAGGGTGTCCGCCTGATCGAGCCAGCCCACCGCCCGCCAGCCGGGGCGCCGGGTGTGCTCCAACCACAGCGATCGGCGCTGCCGGGCCGCGCTCGGCGGGTAGCCCATGGCCGTGACGTAGACCTGCAGCGCCTCGGTCAACCGACCGGCCAGCTCGGCGGGACCGAAGGCGACCAGGCGGTTGCGCGGTGGAGCGGCGGTCACGGCACTCGCCCGGTGGCCTGCACCGCGCGGGTGGCCCGGTACCCGGTCGGCGTTGCCGTCGTCACCGCGCCATCACACCACGTTCCAGGTCCGGGGGCTCCGCGCAGCGGTTGACCGAACTGACGGCGGGGACTTGACGTTGCGGCGGGAGCAGGTTCTACTTGTCCTATCGAACACACGTTCGATCTGACAAGACCCGGGTGTGGAGACTGCCGCGGGCGGCTGGGTGCTCGGCGCCGGAGGAGAGTGGTGACGTGAGCGAGTTGGCAGGCTCACCTTTGCACGCAGCGACACCGTCGGC
>JBBSGM010000122.1:0-12514 GCA_038254065.1 Mycobacteriales bacterium
CGTATTGCGTGCAGTCCATGCGCTACCTGTTCCGGACGGCCTTGAGCTACCCGAACACGACCCGCTTTCGGGCCTTGACCAACGGATCGCTGAGGCACCCGGACTGGGCCACGAGGACCGACCATGGCTCGCACACCATCTCGCGCAGCTACGCAGGCAGTATCAGCAACTCACTGTGGATGAGCCGCCACACGTGATTCACGGGGACGCATGGCAAGGCAACGTTGCCGTACCCGAGTTCGGCCGACCGATCCTCCTGGATCTTGAGATGATGTCCTTGGGTCGGCGGGAATGGGACCTGGTCCCCCTCGCGGTGGACTACACGGACTTTGCCCGGCTCACCCGCGAGGACTACAGCTCGTTCGTTGATGCCTATGGTGGCTACGACGTCACCACCGTGTCCGGCTACCGCACGATTGCTGACATACAAGAACTCCGATGGGCGTGCTTCGTCCTCAGCAGGTCCGCCACGAGCACCGACGCGGCACACGAAGCCCGACACCGCATCGCCTGCCTACGCGGGGACCTACCCCGGCCGTGGTCCTGGACCGCCAGGTAGCGACTGTGAGGCTGCAGCGTCGTGGGTCCGAGGGACCGCCCGGGACCTGGCACAATCGACGGTGTCATGACTGCTCTCCCCCTGGTGTTCGACGCGCCGAAGCGGGCAATCCCGCCGCGTCACCTCGCCGACCTCGACCCGGCCCACCGCCGGGCCGCCGTCGGCGAGTTCGGGCTGCCCGGCTTCCGTGCCGACCAGCTCGCCCTGCACTACTTCGGTCGCCTCACCGCCGACGTCGAGCAGATGACCGACCTGCCCGGCGCCGCTCGTGCGCAGCTCGGTGCGCTGCTGCCGCCGCTGGTCACCCCGGTCACCGAGCAGGTCTGCGACGGCGGCGCCACCCGAAAGACGCTGTGGCGC
The DNA here is from genome assembly GCA_038254065.1 of Mycobacteriales bacterium. Lineage (GTDB taxonomy): Bacteria > Actinomycetota > Actinomycetes > Mycobacteriales > Pseudonocardiaceae > Pseudonocardia. Next base: position 920 of record JBBSGM010000122.1, read on the forward strand.
GGGCATGACGGCACGCTCGCCGAGTCGGTGCTCATGGGCTACCCGGACCGGGCAACGGTGTGCATCTCCAGCCAGGCCGGCTGCGGGATGGCCTGCCCGTTCTGCGCGACGGGCCAGGGTGGGCTGGCGCGCAACCTGTCCACCGCCGAGATCGTCGAACAGGTCCGGCAGGCAGCCGCGGCCGCTCGCGACGGTGCACTCGGCGAGCCGACCCGGCTGTCCCACGTCGTGTTCATGGGCATGGGCGAGCCGTTGGCCAACTACCCACGGGTCGTCGCCGCGGTCCGCCGGATCACCGAGCCCGCGCCGTCCGGGCTGGGCATCTCCGCACGGGGGGTCACCGTCTCGACGGTCGGGCTCGTCCCCGCGATCGACAAGCTGGCAGCGGAGGGGCTTCCGGTCACGCTCGCGGTCTCGTTGCACACCCCCGACGACGAGCTGCGCGACACCCTGGTCCCGGTGAACAACCGGTGGAAGGTCGACGAGGTGCTCGCCGCCGCGCGCCGCTACGCCCAGACCACCGGGCGCCGGGTGTCGATCGAGTACGTGCTGATCCGCGACGTCAATGACCAGCCGTGGCGGGCCGACCTGCTCGGGACGCTGCTGCGCCGCCAGGTCGGCACCAAACGGGTCCATGTGAACCTGATCCCGCTCAACCCGACGCCGGGCAGCGCGTGGGATGCGTCGCCGCGCCGGGTGCAGGACGAGTTCGTGCGGCGGGTGCAGGTGGCAGGCGTCGCCTGCACGGTCCGCGACACCCGCGGCCGCGAGATCGACGCCGCGTGTGGCCAGCTAGCCGCGCCAATCCCGCACCGTGGGACCACAACGCGCCAATCCGGGCCCCGATAGGCGCGTTGTGGTCCCACGGTGCGGCCGGGTGAGGAGGGGCGCGAGACTGGGCGGGTGCGTTTGCCCGTGATGCCGCCCATCGCGCCGATGTTGGCCAAGCCCGTTGGGGAGATTCCTGCTGGCCAGCTCTACGAACCGAAGTGGGATGGCTTTCGGTCCATCATCTTCCGCGACGGCGACGAGGTCGAGATCGGCAGCCGCAACGAGCGCCCGATGACCCGCTACTTCCCTGACGTCGTCGAGGCCGTGCTGGCGAACTTCCCACCTCGCGCGGTGGTCGACGGCGAGATCGTCATCGCCGACACCGAGCGCAACACCCTCGACTTCGAGGCGTTGCAGCAGCGCATCCACCCCGCCGCCAGCCGGGTGACGCTGCTTTCCGAGCAGACCCCGGCCAGCTTCATCGCGTTCGACCTGCTCGCCCTCGACGACGACGACCTCACCGGGCGGCCCCTGATCGAGCGCCGGGAGGCACTCGAACGCGCCCTCGCGAACGCCGAGGCACCCGTCCACGTCACCCCCGCCACCCAGGACCTCGACCTGGCCACGCGGTGGTTCGAGCAGTTCGAGGGCGCCGGGCTCGACGGCCTGATCGCCAAGAAGCTCGATCTGCGCTACCAACCCGACAAGCGGGTGATGTCCAAGATCAAGCACGAGCGCACCGTCGACTGCGTGGTCGCCGGCTACCGCGTACACAAGTCCGCACCCGACGCGATCGGGTCGCTGCTGCTCGGGCTCTACGACGAGCGCGACGTCCTGGCCTCGGTCGGAGTCGTCGGCGCGTTCCCGATGGCCACCCGGAAAACGTTGTACACCGAGCTGCAACCGCTGGTCACCGCCTTCGACGAGCACCCGTGGAACTGGGCGGCTCATGAGCAGGGGGAGCGAACCCCCCGCAAGAACGAGACCAGCCGGTGGAACGCCGGCAAGGACCTGTCATTCATCCCGCTGCGGCCCGAGCGCGTGGTCGAGGTGCGTTACGACTACATGGAGGGCAACCGGTTCCGGCACACCGCGCAGTTCGTCCGCTGGCGCCCCGACCGCGACCCCCGCTCGTGCACCTACGACCAGCTGGACCGGCCCGTCCGGTTCAGCATCGCCGACGTTCTCGCTACCGGTTGAGCCCTTCGAGGAGCATCACTCCGATGCGGCCGGGTGAGGCCAAGGCCGACCCGTCGCGTCTGGTCGAGCAAGGCCCGGTGGCTCGCGTGGGCCGAGGAAGCGGTGCGGGCAGCTGCACGGCTACCTGCCGATGAACGGGTGGGTCTCGTGGTGCTCGACGCCAGCTTGTACGAGGCTGCCCGTGACATCGTTCCGCCGCTCGACTGACCTCTGTGATCGATATCATCCCGGTCCCGACTTCCGTCGTCTCGCGGCAGGATCGTGGCATGCCCCGGCTCACCGCCGCCGACCTCGAGGCCGCCCGCGTCCGCACGCTCGACGACGTGCTGCCCGGACCGGACGGCCCGCCGCTGCGCGTGCTGTTCTGCGGCATCAACCCCGGACTGCTCTCCGCCGCGACCGGGCGCCACTTCGCCCGGCCGGGCAACCGGTTCTGGCCGGTGCTGCACGGTGCTGGCTTCACCCCGCGGCGGCTGCTCCCGGACGAGCAGGAGGAGCTCGCCGGGCTCGGGCTCGGGGTCACGAACCTGGTCGCCCGGGCCACGGCGCGGGCCGACGAGCTGACTCCCGAGGAGCTCATCACCGGCGGACGGCGGCTGGGTGCGCTGGTCGCGGAGCGTCGGCCACGCTGGCTCGCCGTCGTCGGGATCACCGCCTACCGCACGGCGTTCGACACCCCGAAGGCCGTCGTCGGGCGGCAGGACGCGCGGCTGGGGGAGACCGGGGTGTGGGTCCTGCCCAACCCGAGCGGCCTGAACGCGCACTGGTCACGCGAGGCGATGACCGTCGAGTTCGCCCGGTTGCGCGCCGCCGCGGGTGAGCCGGCCGGGTGAGGGCCGAACGTGCTCACAGGTCGTCGAGGTCGGGAACGTCGTTGCCGCCCCGGGCGTCCCGGTCGGCCCACTCCAGCAGCTCGTCGAGCACGAACACGGCGTCGTCGATCCCGGCGTGCAGGTCGCCCAGTTCGGCGAACCGGGCGGGCACGGTGGCGATCGTGAGGTCCCGCGGCTCGACGTCGGGCACCTCGTCCCAGCGGACCGGCGTGGACACCACCGCCTCGGGCACCCCGCGCACCGAGTACGCGCTGCGGATGGTGTGGTCGCGGGCGTTCTGGTTGTAGTCCACGAAGATCGACGATGGGTCGCGGTCCTTGCGCCACCACGTCAGGTCGACGAGGCCACCAGCCCGGCGGCCCACCTCGCGGGCGAAGGCGTGTGCCGCCCGGCGCACGTCGGCGAACCCCCACCGCGGCTCGATCCGCACGTAGACGTGCAGCCCCGACCCACCCGAGGTCTTGGGCCAACCGGTCGCGCCCAGCTCGTCGAGCACCTCCCGGGCGACCGCGGCGACCCGGCGCACGTCGGTGAACGACGCCTGTGGTCCCGGGTCGAGGTCGATGCGCCACTCGTCGGGTTGCTCGACGTTCGTGCTGCGTGAATTCCAGGGATGGAACTCCACCGTCGACATCTGCACCGCCCACACGACGTCCGCGAGGTGGGTCACGCACAGCTCGTCGGCATGCCGGCCGTAGCGGGGGAAGCGGACCCGGACCGTCCGCACCCAGTCCGGGGCCCCGCGGGGCAGCCGCTTCTGGTGCACCTTCTCCCCGGTCACCCCGGTGGGGAAGCGGTGCAGCATGCAGGGCCGCTCGCGCAGCGCGCGCACGATCCCGTCGCCGACGGCCAGGTAGTACCGAGCCAGGTCGAGCTTGGTCTCCCCGCTGGCCGGGAAGTACACCCGGTCCGGGTTGCTGATCCGGACGGTGCGGTCGCCGACCTCGAGCTCGACAGCCGATCCGGCGCGCTCGGCGATGCTGGCGCTCCCGGGTTCAGCGCCGCCAGGCGCGCCGCTTGCGGATGCTGCCGCCGATGATCGCGGCCAGGATGATCGCGGCGGGGATGCACATCCAGAGGATCTCGGTGTAGCTTCTGGGGTGCCCGAGCAACAGCAGCGGCAGCAGGATCACGGAGATGACGCCCGCGATGCGGCTCCCGTTCGGGAAGCCGCCGTGCCAGCCCCACTCCGCCGACGGCTCGTCCGCCGGATCGACCGCCGGCCGTTGCGCCAGCTCCCGCGAGTTCCTCGCCACGCCGTCCTCCTGGTCGCCCGCCGATTCCCGCCCATATGGTCGCACAACGCGCGGACCGGGATGATGTGCGGTGATGACCACACGTTCCGTCCTCGTGCTCGGCTCGACCGGCTCGATCGGCACCCAAGCGCTCGACGTCGTCGCGTCCGCCCCGCAGCGCTTCCGCATCGCCGGGCTGGCCGCGGGCGGCGGTGACGTCGCGCTGCTCGCCGCGCAGGCCCGGACGCACCGGGTCCGCCGGGTCGCCGTGGCCCGGCCCGACGTGGCAGCGGCGCTGCGGTCGGAGCTGCCCGGCATCGAGGTCCTCGCCGGCCCCGACGCCGCGACCGAGCTCACCGCGACTACCCCCGCCGACGTCGTGCTCAACGGCGTCACCGGTTCCCGCGGGCTGCGCCCGACCCTGGCTGCCCTCGACGCCGGGGCCATTTTGGCGCTGGCCAACAAGGAGTCGCTGGTGGCGGGAGGGCCGCTGGTCACCGCGGCCGCGAAGCCGGGGCAGATCGTCCCGGTCGACTCCGAGCATTCGGCGCTGGCCCAGTGCCTGCGCGGGGGCGCCCCCGGCGAGGTGGCGCGGCTGGTGCTCACCGCGTCGGGTGGCCCGTTCCGCGGCCGGTGCCGCGCGGACCTCGAGCACGTGTCACTCTCCGACGCGCTCCGACACCCGACCTGGGAGATGGGTCCCGTCGTCACGATCAACTCCGCGACGCTGGTGAACAAGGGCCTCGAGGTCATCGAGGCGCACCTGCTGTTCGGGGTGCCCTACGAGCGCATCGACGTGGTCGTGCACCCGCAGTCGATCGTGCACTCGATGGTGACCTTCGTGGACGGCTCGACACTGGCCCAGGCCGGCCCGCCGGACATGCGGCTGCCGATCGCGCTCGCCCTGGGTTGGCCGGATCGGGTACCCGGCGCCGCGGCGGCGTGCACCTGGGACACCGCGCAGGCCTGGACCTTCGAGCCCCTCGACGACGACGCGTTCCCCGGGGTACGGCTGGCCCGCGCGGCGGGCACCGGTGGCGGCTGCCTGCCCGCGGTCTTCAACGCGGCCAACGAGGAGGCCGTGGCGGCGTTCGTCGCGGGAGCCCTGCCCTACCTGGGGATCACCGACGTCGTGGAGCGGACGCTGTCCGCCGCCGACGGTTGGTCCGGCGATCCGGCTACGGTGGAGGATGTACTGGCTGCCGAGGACTGGGCCAGGGCGCACGCCCACGAGCTCGTCGCGACCCCGACCCCGACCCGTGAAGGAACCCGAGCATGAGTTTCGTTATCGGTGTCGTGGTGTTCGCGCTCGGCATCGCGATCTCCGTCGCGCTGCACGAGGCCGGGCACATGTTCACCGCCAAGGCGTTCGGCATGCGGGTGCGCCGCTACTTCATCGGCTTCGGCCCGAGCATCTTCTCCTTCCGGCGCGGCGAGACCGAGTACGGGCTCAAGATGATCCCGGCCGGCGGGTTCTGCGACATCGCCGGGATGACCGCGCTGGACGAGGTCACCCCCGAGGAGCGGCCGCGCGCCTTCTACACCAAGCCGACCTGGCAGCGGGTGATCGTGCTGTCGGCGGGGTCGTTGACGCACTTCCTCATCGGGATGGTGCTGATCTTCGTGCTGGCGGTGACGGCGGGCTTGCCGACGTGGCCCACCGTGGTCAGCTCCGTTGCGGACTGTGTCTCGAACCAGACCGCCGGGGGCGCGCTCGACCCGTGTGCACCCGGTGCTCCCGCACCCGCCCGCGCCGCCGGGATCCAGCCAGGGGACCGGGTCGTCAGCGTGGCCGGCTCCCCGACCGCGACCTCCGCGGACGTCAGCACCGCCCTTGCCGACCGGCGCGGACCGACCCCGATCGTCGTCGAGCGCGACGGAACGCGGGTCCCCTTGTCCGTCGACGTCGCGCCGAGCCTGCGCATCGTCGACCCGACGACCGGCCGGCTCGGTACGGTCGGCACGATCGGCGTGTCCTTCCCGCCGTTCGAGCACTTCGGCCCGCTGGCCGCGGTGCCCGAGACCTTCTCCTACACCGGTACGATGTTCGCCAACGTGTGGCAGGGCCTCACAATGTTCCCGCAGAAGATCCCGGCCCTCATCGACGCGATCGACGGTGCTCCGCGCGACCTGAACACCCCGGTCAGCGTGGTCGGCGCGAGTGTCATCGGCGGTGATCTCGCAGAGCGTGGTCTGTGGGTGTTCTTCGTCCAGCTGCTGGTGGTGCTCAACTTCTTCTTCGGCGTGTTCAACCTGCTCCCGCTGCTCCCACTCGACGGCGGCCACATCGCGGTCAACCTCTACGAACGGGTGCGGGACTGGACGCGGGCCAGGCTGGGGAAGGTGATGATGCCGCCGGTCGACTACACCAGGCTGCTGCCGATCACCTACCTGTTCATCCTGGTCGGCGGTGCGGTCAGCCTGCTCACCCTGACCGCCGACATCGTCAACCCCATCCGCCTGCAGTAGTGGCGGCCGAACACCCCCCGGACCGCCCGCTGGCCGTGTTCGACATCGACGGCGTGCTCTCCGACGTCAGCCACCGGCTGCACCACCTGCGGGAGTGGCGCTGGGACGAGTTCTTCGCGGCCGCCGACCGCGACCCGCTGCTCGACGAGGGCGCGGCGCGGTTGCGGGCGGCGCTGGTCGACCACGACGTCGTCTACCTGACCGGGCGCCCGGAGCGCAACCGGCGGCTCACCGAGCGCTGGCTGGCCCGCCACGGGCTGCCCACCGGCCCGCTGCACATGCGCGACGACGACGACCACCGGCCCGCCAGGGTCGTCAAGCGCCAGGTGATCCGCCGGCTGGCCCGCACCCGCACGGTCGCCGCGGTGCTCGACGACGATCCCGCGGTCGTCGAGCTGCTGGCGGCCGACGGCTGGCCGGTGGAGCTGGCCACCTGGCTGCCGCACTCGTCGACGTTGCAGGACGCGCAGGAGCGGAAGGGACGGACGTAGTGGCCGGGGTCATGACGCCGGACGGCGGGCGCGGCCGGTGCGGGGGATACTGGCGGCCGTGAGCGTCTCCCTTGGCATGCCCGTGACCCCCGCTCCCACCCTCGCCCCCCGCCGAAGGACCCGGCAGCTGCAGGTCGGCGCCGTCGGCGTCGGCAGCGACCACCCCGTCTCGGTGCAGTCGATGACCACCACGCTGACCTCCGACGTCGACGCCACCCTGCAGCAGATCGCGGAGCTGACCGCGGCCGGCTGCGACATCGTGCGGGTGGCGTGCCCGTCCCAGGACGACGCCGAGGCGTTGCCCGCCATCGCGCGCAAGTCGCAGATCCCGGTGATCGCCGACATCCACTTCCAGCCCAAGTACGTGTTCGCCGCGATCGAGGCGGGCTGCGCGGCCGTCCGGGTGAACCCCGGCAACATCCGCAAGTTCGACGACCAGGTGCGCGAGATCGCCGCGGCCGCGCGCGACCACGGCACCCCGATCCGGATCGGGGTCAACGCCGGCTCGCTGGACAAGCGGCTACTGGAGAAACATGGCAAGGCCACCCCGGAGGCGCTGGTCGAGTCGGCGCTGTGGGAGGCGAGTCTGTTCGCCGAGCACGACTTCCACGACATCAAGATCTCGGTGAAGCACCACGACCCGGTGGTGATGGTGCGGGCCTACGAGCTGCTCGCGCAGGAGTGTGACTATCCGTTGCACCTCGGGGTCACCGAGGCCGGTCCCGCGTTCCAGGGCACGATCAAGTCGGCCACCGCGTTCGGGGCGCTGCTCTCGCGGGGGATCGGGGACACGATCCGGGTGTCGTTGTCCGCGCCGCCGGTCGAGGAGGTCAAGGTCGGCGCGCAGATCCTGCAGTCGCTCAACCTGCGCCCGCGCAAGCTGGAGATCGTGTCCTGCCCGTCGTGCGGACGCGCGCAGGTCGACGTCTACAAGCTCGCCGACGAGGTCACCGCCGGACTCACCGGCATGGAGGTCCCACTGCGCGTCGCCGTGATGGGCTGTGTCGTCAATGGGCCGGGGGAGGCGCGTGAGGCGGATCTCGGGGTCGCCTCCGGCAACGGGAAGGGCCAGATCTTCGTCCGGGGGCAGGTCATCAAGACCGTCCCCGAGCACGAGATCGTCGAGACGCTGATCGAGGAGGCGCTGCGCCTGGCCGAGGGCATGGAGGCCGAGGGCGAGCCGCAGGTCACCGTCGGGTGAGCTGGTGATCCCGCGCGTGGAATACCGTCGGGTGAGCGTGCGGGCCTGCCGTGGGCAGCGGCCCCCTCGGTGTGGCACGGTGAGTGGGTGCTCAGAGTCGTCGCCGGAGCTCGGCTGCTCGACGATCGTGACCGCGTGAAGGTGCGGGCGGCCCTGGACGCCGACCCCGTCGCGGCGTGCATGGTCGCGGCCCGGGTCGAAGTCGCGGGGCTGGATCCGTGGCGGCTCGGCGGTGAGCTGTGGGCGGTCGGCTCGCGGTTCGAAGGGCTGTGCTTCTCCGGTGCGAACCTGGTGCCGCTGTGTGGGTCCCGCGCGGCGATCCGCAGTTTTGCCGACCGGGCGCGGCGGCGCGGGCGCAGCTGCTCGTCGGTGGTCGGCAGGGCCGAGCTCGTGCTCCCGTTGTGGGACGAGCTGCTCGACAGCTGGGCGCCGGCCCGCGAGGTCCGCGCCGACCAGCCACTGATGGTGCTCGCCGGACCGCCCGCGGTGGCGCCCGACCCGTGGGTGCGTCCGGTCCGGTCCGACGAGCTCGACCGGTACCTGCCGGCCGCGGTGGCCATGTTCACCGAGGAGGTCGGCATCGACCCGTGCGGGAGCGACGGCGGCGACGGCTACCGCGCGCGGGTCGGCGAGCTGGTGTCCGCAGGCCGCGCGTTCGCCCGCTTCGAGGACGGGAAGGTCGTCTTCAAGGCCGAGATCGGTGCGTTGTCCGCCAAGGTCGGGCAGATCCAGGGGGTCTGGGTACATCCCTCGTGGCGCGGGCAGGGGCTGGGCACCGCGGGCACGGCGGCGGTCGTCGAACGGCTCGGGGCGCTGGGGCGCAGCTCCAGCCTCTACGTCAACGGCTTCAACGAGATGGCGCGGTCGGTCTACCGGCGGATCGGGTTCACCCAGGTCGGCAGCTTCGCCACGGTGCTGTTCTGATCGGTGCCCTGTCGGGTACCGATCGGCCGAAGAACTTGTCCTGTTCCTCGCGGAGCGCGTCGATCAGCCGTCCGGACGGCAGCGTGACGTCGGCGTAGCGGAGCACCGCGTCCCGCCCCACGTCACGGCGGAGCGTGCAGCCCTCGGCGACACCCATCGGCAGCAACCCGTCCGTCCGGGCCGCGGGGTAGGCCTCGGCCACCCCGAACGTGTCGTAACCGCCCAGCCCGTCGAGGGTCTGCCCGGTGCGCAGGTCCCGCTTGGCGATGGCGACGACGTCGACGCGCGGCCCGGCGGGCGGCGTCAGCGCCGCGTCGGCGAAGTCGACCGCCCGCACGACCGTGTTCGGCACCTCGAAGTGACACAGGTGGTAGGGCGTGTAGAAGCTGTACAGCGGCCCCTTGCCCAGCTTGTAGAGCTCGAGGTAGTGCCGCTGCCTCGGGTCGTCGTGGGTGCCTAGCACGTAGACGCCGGGGCCCGGCTCGGCGCCCACCACGTAGTCGACGATGCCGCCGAGGGACCGCAGCTCGTCGACGTCGAAGCGCCCGGTCAGCTCGTCGACGTGCCCGGGGTGGTCCCAGCCGTTCATCCCGCGCCGGGGCACGGTCAGCCCGAACGCGTTGGCCACGCTAGCCTGCTCGAAGCTGATCTTCGTGCCGTCGGCGAAGCTGGTGACCATGTACGGGTCCTGGCCCCACCGCTGGGCGAACGCCTGCTGCGTCGTCGGGGTGCGGTAGGGGTCCTGCAGGCCCTTGATGTTGCCCGCCACCAGCGGGGTGACGCCGATGCCGCGCACGAACCGCAGCAGGTTGGCCTGCACGCCGGGCTGGTCGCCGTCGGCGCCGGTGAGCACGACGCCCGCCGCCCGGGCCCGGTGCGCGAGCAGCGGCCCGACGGTGGCGTCGAGCTCGGCGTTCATCGTGACGACGGGCAGCCCGCGCTCGATCGCCGCCACCGTTATCCTGGCGCCGAACTCGACGGCACCGGTGACGTCGACGAGGCAGTCCAGGTGGACGGCGCGCAGCAGCTCGAACGCGTCGTCGAGGACCGCGGGGGTGCCGGCCTCGATCGCCGCGTCGAGCCGCGACGCCGACTCCACGACCACCGGCTCGACGCCCGCCTCGGTGTAGGCCCGCCGCGCATTGCCCAGCGTCCGGTTCGCGACGGCGACCAGTGCCATCCCCGGCACCGAGTTGACGATCTGGTTGGCCAGCCCGCGGCCCATGAACCCGGCGCCGATCATCCCGACCCGGATCGGCCTGCCCTCGGCCTCCCGCCTGCGCAGCACGGTGTCGACGATGATCATCGGTCGGCCACCGGGACCTCGGACAGCAACGGCCAGGTCGCGTCCTTCTCCGACACCGCGGTGACCTCGACGGGCCACCGCACGCCCAGGTCCGGGTCGTTCCAGCGCAGCCCGCGCTCGGCGCCCGGGGTGTAGGGCGTGCTGACCTGGTAGCTCACTTCTGCGTTGTCGGTGAGCGTGAGGTAGGCGTGGGCGAAGTTGCGTGGCACGAACAGCGCCGTGCGGTTGTCCTCGGTCAGCTCGGCGCCGAAGTGCGCCAGGTAGGTCGGCGACTCCGGGCGCAGGTCGACGATCACGTCGTAGATCGCGCCCCGGTGGCAACGGACGAGCTTGGTCTCGGCGTCGGGCTCGCGCTGGTAGTGGAAGCCACGCAGGGTTCCCCTCGCGTGGTTGAACGAGATGTTCGCCTGCTCGACGAGCGGCTCGAGGCCGGCGTCGAGGAACTCCGTGCGGCAGAACGCCCGGGCGAAGAAGCCGCGGCCGTCCTCCAACCGCGTCAGGTCGATCAGGGCTGATCCGGCCAGGGGGGTGCGGTGGATCTGCATCGTGTCGGTCTCTCCCGGGTTCGCCGGTGAGCAGGGTAACGGGGGCTTGTTGAGGTGGGGCGGGGCGTCGCGTTTAGAGTGAGGACATGCTGCCCTTGCGGATCCCCCTTCTCGCGCTCGCCGCGGACGTCGTGGCGGTCGTCGTGTTCGCGGCGGTCGGACGGGTCAGTCACGGCGAGCCCGACAGCGCGTTCGGGCTGCTCGTCACCGCGTCGCCGTTCCTGGTGGGGCTCGGTGCCGGGTGGGTGACGCCGTGGGTCCGGGCCCAGCCGACGTCGCTGCGGGCCGGTGGGGTTGTGCTCACCGGGGCAGTGGTGCTCGGGCTCGCTCTGCGCACCGCCTTCACCGGACGGCTGCCGGTCAACTTCGCGATCGTCACCGTGATCGCCCTCGGGCTGTTGCTGCTGGGATGGCGGGGGTTGGCGCTGCTGGTCGCCCGGCTCTCCGCGCGTCGCTCGGACCGCGCGCTGGGCTGAGCTGCCGCAGGCGCGGGGCGCGGGACGGTGTCCGCTAGGCTGGCCTCGGCGCTGGGAAGCCGGTGGCCACGCGGGCGTAGCTCAATGGTAGAGCCCCAGTCTTCCAAACTGGCTACGCGGGTTCGATTCCCGTCGCCCGCTCCA
>JBBSGM010000123.1:0-12318 GCA_038254065.1 Mycobacteriales bacterium
GGACAAGGTGGGCGCCCGCAGCGCCGCGAGGACCAACGATCCCGCGACGCGATCAACGTCGTCCAGGCTCCCGGCGCCCCGAAGCGACACGCCGAGCCACCTGCTGGACATGATCACCAAACCGCTAACTCCGCGGCATTGCTGCGCGATGGCGCAAGCGCCACCGTTGACCTGCGAGCCTCTACGGCCCCTCCGGGCAGCATTGCGGGCAGGCCGGGGGGCCTGCCCTTGGTGGCGCGGTGCACCCGGACGCCTTGCTTTACCGCGCTCGCCACGGGGTTGATCGGGTAGGTGCGGTGCCACTGGATCAGCGGGCTGGGCGACACGCCGTTCCCTGCCTACGGTCCCGCTTGTCAAGGGCTGGAATCGATCAGAGGTGGGGAACGGCGTGCGCAATGGCAGGGTATGGGCTGGGTTGCTCGGGGTCGAGAAGACCACGATCGAGCGGGTCGAGCTCGATGAGGAACAGGGTCTGCTGATCACTCATGTGCGGCCGGTCCGGTGGCAGCGGGGGCGCTGCGGGGTGTGCCAACGGCGTTGCCCGGGTTATGACGGCGGGGAGGGTCGGCGGCGCTGGCGGTGCCTGGATCTGGGTGCGGTGCGCGCGGTGCTGGAGGCCGACGCGGCGCGGGTGCGCTGCCCCGAGCACGGGGTGATCGTGGCGGCGGTGCCCTGGGCGCGCCACGGCACCGGGCACACCAGATTCTTCGACGATCAGGTGGCGGGGCTGGCGGTGACGTGCTCCAAGTCCGCGGTGATGGAGTTGAGGCGAATCGCCTGGCGCACCGTCGGGGCGATCATCACCCGGGTCGGGCGAGGAGGCGATGGCCGGGGTCGACCGGTTCGCCCGGCTGGCCCGCATCGGGATCGACGAGATCAGCTACAAGAAGGGCCACCGCTACCTGACCGTCGTGGTCGACCACGACAGCAGGCGGCTGATCTGGGCCGCAGCCGGTCGGGACAAGGCCACCTTGGGGCGGTTCTTCGATCTGCTCGGCCCCGACCGCTGCGCGGCGATCACCCACGTGTCCGCGGACGCGGCGGACTGGATCGCCGACGTGGTGGCCACACGGTGTGTCAACGCGGTGCGCTGCGCCGATGCGTTCCACGTAGTGTCCTGGGCCACCGAGGCACTCGACGAGGTCCGCGGACAGGCCTGGAACGACGCCCGCGCGATGGCCCGCACCGAACCCAGACGCGGCCGAGGCCACCCGCCGGTCGACGCCGCGCCCCGCCCAGGAAACGACCGGGCCCGCCGGCTCACGCACGCCCGCTACGCGCTGGGGAAGAACCCGGAGAACCTCACCGACCGCCAGGCTGACAAGCTGGCCTGGATCGCCAAGACCGACCCGCGGCTGCACCGCGCCTACCTGCTCAAGGAAGGCCTGCGCCACGTGTTCGCGGTCAAGGGCGACGCAGCCAAGGAAGCACTCGACCGGTGGCAGTCCTGGGCGGCGCGCTGCCGCATCCCCGCCTTCGTCGCACTGGGCACGAAGATCCGCCGACACCGGGCCGCGATCGACGCCGCACTCGAACACACCCTGTCCAACGCGTTGATCGAGCCCACCAACACCAAGATCAGACTGCTGCAACGGACCGCGTTCGGATTCAAATCAGCCGACGCGCACATCGCCCTGGCCATGCTCGCCCTCGGCGGCCTCCGCCCACCCCTACCCGGCCGAACAACCACTTGATCACCCACAGATCGAGTCGGCGGGCCAGTATTCCTGGACGTAATGGCTTACCTGACTTCGAAAGAAGCTCGGGGACAGGTAGCTGTTCAGCAGGGGGCTTTGCGGCGGTGAGGCTTGGGGTGCGGATCGGCGTGTCAGCTTGATCTTGCCGATTTGACTGTGATCCTTGTGCGGTGTCGTTGTCCGATGGTGATGGCTCCGCCTGGGAGCTGTCTGCGCAGGTTGAGCAGCTGCGGACGGCGAACGCGGGACTGCGTGAGGTCATCAACGGGCAGATGACGCAGCTCGAGGCTCAGCGCGCGCTGCTCGAGACTCGGAGCATGCAGCTCGAGGTGCAGGTCGGGCGGCTGCACGCACAAGCCGGACAGCTTGAGGCGCAGGCCGGGCAGCTGCAGGTGCAGGCCGGGCGGATCGCGGAGCTGGAACGCCGGCTGGGGTCGGATTCGACGACCTCGAACAAGCCCCCGTCCTCGGACTCGCCCTACCGCAAGCCGGCACCGCGCTCGGCGCGTCGTTCATCGGGGCGGCGCCCGGGTAAGCAGCCCGGGGCGCCGGGCACGACGATGCCGCTGGTGGAGGATCCCGACGAGGTCGTCATCCTGGATCCGGGGTGCTGCGGGGACTGCGGGGCGGACCTGGGCGGTGCCCCGGTGGCCGCAGTCCAGCGTTGGCAGGTCACCGACATCGCCCCGCCACCCCCGCCGCGGGTCACCGAGTACCAGCTGATCACCCGGGTCTGCCCCGGCTGTGCGGGGTCCACCGGCGCGAGCGCCCCGGCCCTCGCGCTGGCGCGGGCCCAGTACGGGCCCGGGATCCTGGCCCGGGCCGCGGAGCTGCTGTGCGGGCATTACCTGCCGGTCGGGCGGGCCACCGCGCTGATGGGTTCGCTGCTGGGGGTCAGCGTCTCGACCGGGTTCATGGCCGGGGTCCGGGGTCGGGCCGCCCTGCTGCTGGAGGCGGCGTTCCTGCCCCGGGTCCGGGAGCTGCTGCGCCAGGTCGGGGTGCTGCATGTGGATGAGACCCCTGCCCGGGCCGCCGGCGGGCTGGCCTACGTGCACGTGGCGTGCAGCGATCACCTCACCGTCATGCACACCGGTGGACGCTCGAGCGCCGACATCGACGCCGGGCAGGTCCTGCCCGGATACACCGGCACCATCGTGCGCGACGGCTACACCGGCTACACCCACCTGATCGCGCGGCGGGTGCTCCGCAACCGGGGCCACCCGCCTCCAGTCGCCGCCCGATTGGCGTCATCTGGGCCCGCATGCTCATCGAGGTCCACCCCGGTCGTGCTGCGCTACTACCGCGAGAGGAGGACTGCGGGACATGATTCGACACTCTCTCCGTTGTCGGCCGCGTGGACGGGTGATGAGGAACCTGCTGGGTAACGCCCCGAGGACAGCCCCCGATGGATGAGATGACAGACGTTCTCGACGAGCTGGTGGCACCTGCGATGGCAGGTGACCGCAGGGCAATCGAACGCGTACTGGCCATCATCCGGCCACTCGTCGTGCGGTACTGCCGCGCCCGGCCCGGGTGGGTGGATCGATCGTCGGTCTCGGCGGACGACGTCGCGCAGGAGGTGTGTGTCGCCGTGTTGACGGCGTTGCCCGGCTATCGCGAGCAGGGGCGTCCGTTTGTGGCGTTCGTCTACGGCATCGCCGCGCACAAGGTGATCGACGCACATCGTGGCGTGACCCGCAGCCGATCCGAACCGGTCGGCGAGGTCCCCGACGCCGTGGACGTGGGCGATGGCCCTGAACAACGAGCGCTGTGCGGCGAGCTGTCCGGCCAGCTGGCCCGGCTGCTCGACCAGCTCCCCGACAAGCAGCGCGAGGTCCTCGTGCTGCGCGTGGTGGTGGGGCTCTCGGCACAGGAGACCGCAGACGCGGTGGGTTCCACACCCGGCACGGTCCGAGTGAGGCAGCACCGGGCGCTGGCCGGGCTCCGAAAGCTGTTTCGCGAGGAGGAGGTGGTCTAAGAACGTGTTTGAGATGATCACGGCGCGCCTCCACTACCTGTGGGGCTGAGGTGATCAGTGTGACCGGATGTCGTCTATATCGGAGGATCGGGCATCGACTCCGACAAAGCACCGGCGCAAGCCCCGGTCCGAACCGACCAAGCGTTACCCGACCGATCTGACCGACGCGCAGTGGGCCCTGATCGAGCCACTGCTCCCCCGCCGGCGACCGGCGGTGCCCGGAGAAGCACCCGCGCCGGGAGATCATGAACGCGATCTTGTACCTGAATCGGGCGGGTGTGCCTGGCGGTTGCTGCCCAAGTGCTTTCCACCCTGGGAGACCGTCTACTGGCACTGGACCCGCTGGAAAACCGACGCCACCACGGGTCCGACCGGCTGTGATCGGCGTGATGACCCGACGGCTGGCGCCCGAACTCGGACGACACCCCTGGGCGCCGTCGGAGCCCAACTGACCTCATCTCAAACACGTTCTTAAGGTGTTGATCGCAACCAGGCCGGCTTCGGTCGGGGCAGTCCGAGGGGGCACCGAGCCGACGTAGCGCAGTCCGCGCTGGGTGAGGTGGGCGAAGTTGGCGACCGAGTTCTGTCCGGCGTCGAACACGACGGTCATGTCCGCGGTCGGTGTCGTCGCTTCACCCGCCGTGGTGGTGTCCGGGGTCGTGGTGGTGTCCGGGGTCGCGGTGGCCACGGCGGTGTAGCGGGCCGTCAGCAGGTCGATCATGGTGTGAATTGGGTGACGTCGGGCCGGTTACCGGGGTAGGCGTGGGAGACCAGTGGGACGCCGCCGTCGCGGGTGACGACCAGGCCGAGCCCGACCAGGCGCAGGTCGGCGCGTTTCTGCTTGGCCTTGCCCCGCGCCGCGAGGGGTGCGCGGTCGTTGGTGGAGTCGAGGTAGGTGGCGAAGTTGGTCATGTCCAGGGCCGGTGCGGAGATGTCGAGCCCGAAGGTTTCGATCATGTCCAGGGCCAGCCGGTGCTCGATCTGGGCGAGTTCGTCGGTGGTGACCGTGTGCATCGCGTCCAAGAACCGGCGGTGGTCCAGCACCGAGGTCAGGATCTTGGTGAACCGGTCGGCGGCGGCGGTGGCCCACCAGTCGGAGAACGCCTGCTTGGAACACGGGTCGACCAGCCGGTTGAGCGCGGCCAGCGCCAGGTAGGTGCCCACGCTCGCGCCCGCGTCGGAGCGGCGTGCCCCGACCACCTCGTCGATGGTCTCGACCACCCCGAGCTGATCGAGTACCCCCCAGACGGCGGCGATGTCGCCGAACCCCAGGTGCCGGGTCCGCTCCGGGCACACCGCAGCCTCCCGGGCGTCGAGCAGCGCGGTGATGTCAGCCGCTGACCCCAGGTAGCGCTCCGAGACCATCTTCGGTGTGCCCTCCACCCGGGCCATCTCCCGCAGGTACCAGTACGGCTTCCCGTTGATCACCTTCTTGTACAAGCTCGCCGCACATTAGGTCACACAACATTTCACGGTCGACGACGTCGCGACACGCTGAAGAACCGCAGGTCACAGCCTGCCGAGCAGACCCGTTCCACCCTCAAGATCGAACTATCCCGGAAACTCGGGCTAGGCGAGAAGGCCCACCGCTGACCAGAGGGCGAACAGGACCGAGATCCGGGCCTGCGACAGTCCGGCGTCGGCGAACAGCAGGGCGTAGAGAGGGTAGAGCGGGATCGTGTCGGCGAGCAGCGCCCACCCGACGCTGCGCCGGGCGAGCGTGCGGGCGCCTCGGGGAAGCGGGCGTCAACGTGATGTCATGGGCGAACCGTAACGGCGGCTCATCGCCCCGCCAACAGGTTTTCCGCTGGACAGTGTCTCGCTTGTCTGCGACTGCTACGGGTCCAGCCGAATGACCAGCAACGCGAGGTCGTCGTCGGTGGGGGCATCGCACAGGATCTCGTCACACATCTCGGCGACCGGAAGCGCGACCGCCGCAGCGGCGCGGGCCCGGAGAGCGGCGATGTTGTCGGCCAGGTCGGTGCGGCGGCGTTCGACCAGGCCGTCGGTGTAGAGCAGCAGGGTCGACCCGGCGGGGAGCCTGATCACGGCCTCGGTCCGTGGTCGGGTGACGCCGGGGATCAGGGCGAGGCCGGCGGCCTGGTCGAGGAGCTGGGTGCCGCCGTCAGGGGCGACGAGCAAGGGCGGCGGATGCCCTGCACAGGCCCACCGCAAGATCCATTGCTCCCGGTCGCGGGTGAGGTGGCCGAGGATCAGGGTCGCGAACTCGGTGATGGCCAACCGTTCGTTGATCGTGACGAGACGGTCGAGGGCCGCGGCCGGCCCACCGCTGCGGTCGACGGCCAGTCCGCGCAGCGTGGCGCGCAGCTGGCCCATGGCGGCCGCGGCCGTGATGTCGTGGCCGACGACGTCGCCGATCACCACCGCGAGCTGGCCGGGTCGGCGTTCGAAGGCGTCATACCAGTCGCCGCCGACCTCATCGCGCCCGGCAGGTCGGTAGCGGACGCAGATGTCGAGCCCGTCGATCTCGGGCGGCTCGGTGAGCAGGCTGCGTTGCAGGACGAGCGCCGAGTCGCGGGTGCGCTGGTAGGACAGCCCATGGCCGAGGGCGATGCCGGCGTACCGGGCGACCTCACCCAACGCACCTAGCTCGTCGTCGGTCCACAGCGGTCGGTCGTGACACATCCCGAAGGATGCGACAGCGACCACCAGGCCATCCACGACCACCGGGGCGAGGACCAGATGGTTCAACCCGCTGCGGATCGTGCTCGCCGACCCGGTGCCCAGCGACCACGGCGGCGGAGTCGGGGTCGGGATGGGTCGGCGCAGCAGCTGTCCGTGCCGGATCGTCTCGGTGATCGGATCGCCGTCGCCGTTCCACTGCAGCTGTGTCGAGGTCATGGGAAGCTCGATCCCCGGGATGGCGGCGACGGCCACCCGGGCGGTGACCACCGGAAGTGGGGGCAGCCGGCCGGGCGGAACGGGGCGGGCCAGCAGGTGCACCGTGGACAGGTCGGCCAGGTCGGGCACGACGACCCGGGCCAGCTCCTGGAGCTCCGCGGCCGGATCCAGGTTGCGGTTCAGCGCGGCGTTCGCCCGAACCAGCAGCTCCTGGTGGCGGGCATGGCGTTCCAGGTCGCGCCGGGCGTGTACCCGGTCGGTGACCTCGACCGCGACCACGAGCAGCCCCCGACGATCCGGGGCGGCACCCGGCGCGGGGGCGGTCGCCGATCCCGGGGCGCGATGGATGGCGGAGTAGGAGAAGTCGAAGAACCGCTCCCGGGGGTGTGCCTCGCCCGGCCAGCACAGCGTCACCGACGCGTCGGTGGCCGAGAACGTGTCGCCGGTGGTGAGGACCTCGTCCATCAGCGCAAGGAACTCGGGCGGCACATCGGGCAGCGCCACCCGGCTCGGGACGCCCGCCGGCAGGTCACCGAAGATCGCCCGGCAGGCCGGGTTGGTGTACTCGAGGAGGTGGTGCGGTCCGCGGGTGACCGCGATCGCGGCCGGAGCGTGGCTGAAAGCGTCGAGCAGGCGCTGCCGGCGGTCGATGTCGCGATGCAGCGCCAGCTCGCTGACCACCGACTCGGCCAGCGCCTCCAACGCCCGCCGGTCCGCCCGCCGCCAGCGACGGGCCCGGGTGTCGGTCACGCAGAGCGTGCCGATCAGGTGCCCGTCCGCGTCGTACAGCGGGGCACCGGCGTAGGCCACGAACCCCAGCTCGGTCAACGCCGGGTGAGCGGCGAGCTCGGGATCCTCCGTCACATCCTCGATGTAGGTCGGTTTGCCGGTCCGCAACGTCCTGGCGGGGCAGAACCCCGCCTCGACCGACGTCAGCCGGGACGTCGCCAACGGCTCGTCCGCGCCGACCAGACCGACCAGATGCTGCTCCCGCGCGGAGACCAGGTTCACGATGCCGATCGGGGCGTCCATCACGGCGGCAGCCAGCTCCGCCAACCGGTCCATCGCCACCCGGGCGGCCTCGGCCACCGGCAACGCCCGGTCCACTGCAGCCAACCGGCCCGGGTTGAGCAACAGATCGTCGGCGGGCATCAACCTAGGCTAGTGCCATACCGGGGTGTCGTACATCAACCCGCCGGGCGCACAGCTCTGCTTCCAGGTCCGTCACCCCGCCGGTCTACGGCCTATCCCGGAACCTGGCCGATTCCGACGAACACGGGGGCGAACACGGTGGGGCGGTCGAGCCAGCCGTCGGCACGCTCGAACGCCGCCGCCCACCGCTCGACGTCGGCCGGCCCGGCGAGAGCTGCGTCAACCAATGCCTCGCGGGCTGCCCAGGCCGGAGTCCGCAAGCCCGGTCCGGGCCTGACGATCACGTAGCGGCCGGAGAAGTCGACGAGGTCGAGGCCGGCCGCGCCGAGCAGTTCCCCGAGCCGCAAGCCCACCGAGGTGTCATTGCCGCGGCGCCGGTGCAGCTCGTGGTACCGGTCGTTGAGATCTTGCAGATCCCGGTCCACAGGTCGCGTACGGACTGCGGTGACATCGACGTCGACCAGATACACACAGCCGCCGGGCCGGACCAATCCGGCGAGGTGGTCGACGATGGCCTGCTCGCGGCCGCCGTTGTGCGCCAGCACGTGGCGCAACATGGCGACGTCCACGCTTGCGGGCGGCAAGCCGGTGGCGGCGGCATCACCGGCCACGGTCTCGAAATTTTGAAGGCCCGAGCACGCGGCGAGCGCCGCGGCGAACTGGAGCGCCGCCGGATCCGCGTCGACCGCCCAGACCGTTCCTTCGCTGCCCACGACGCCGCCGAGCAGCACCGACACCGCGCCCGTACCGCTGGACCTCGGCATCGCTGAGCTGCAACGTGTAATCCGCCATTGCCGAAGTGTGGCAGGTCAACATGGCAGGGTCAGCTGCGCTGCGGTTGGCCGGCAACCACCTACGAGCAGTCAGCGCCGCCAAGGTGGCCGACCGGAAAGACCCAGCGGAAGATACTCAGGATGGGCTTCTTGCACCAGCACGTTGGCGGACATCCGCACTGGAGTGCGCCCACACCCTCGAGCAGTCGGCCGATCACGGCGAAAAACAGGTACACCGACGCCGTGCCGCGTAGAACCCGGCTCATTGATCGAGCCTAGTACGATGAAATATACCGGGTCAAGACCCCTGGGTCGCGGTCGTGCTGACCTTGTGCCCGGCGGCGGTCCTGGCCGCGCCCGTACCTCGAGTAACTGGCACTGCTTCGCCACATGTGGGAGTACCCACAACCACCGCCGCAGCCATTGATCGGAAATCGGTGGCTCATGGCGACTGGCTTGGCCGGGGAGAAGGGTGGAGACGAGGGGAATCGAACCCCTAACCCCCGCCTTGCAAAGGCGGTGCTCTGCCAATTGAGCTACGTCCCCGTGCTGAGCCGGAGCCGTTACCCGCTCAGCAGCAGCCTTCCGAGGTCAACGGGTGGTGGCCTCGTGCCAGAGGTCGCCCTCCGGACGGGAGGACCGGACCTTGGTGAGAACCAGGAAGGCGGCTCCGGCCGCGGCGGCGAGAGCGAGCAGCTTCTTCAACACGATCACGTCCTTGACCAGTTGCGGGCAGGTGCCGTGGCAGTGGGCCCAGCTGGATTTGAACCAGCGACCTCGTCGTTATCAGCGACGCGCTCTAACCAACTGAGCTATGGGCCCTGCGGCCAGGACGACACTACCGCAACCCACGAACGCACTCGTACCGACTCCTGCCGTCAACTCGCGCGGGAGTCGGAACGACGGGTGTCAGTCGCGCTCGGACAGCGTGACCTCGATCCCGCCGACCAGGTCGGCCGACACGTTGTAGACGAACGCCCCGACCGTCACGGCGACGGCGAACAGCAGGCTGTTGATGGCGCCCACCACAGCGGCGATCCCGAACACCCGGCCGGCGCTGATGAGCGAGCTGCCCGTCTGCGCCGCACCGGACACCAGGTCGGCGTAGGTGCCGTTCAGCCGGTCCCAGACACCCATGCCGTCCAGGATGCCGTACAGCACGCCGACCGCGACGAGCCAGATGAAGAACAGCACCACGGCAAGCACCAGGGCCAGTTTGAGCACCGACCACGGGTCGAGCCGCTTGAGCTGCAGCGCCGCCTGGCGCGGCGTCCGGTTCCGGACCGCATGCACCTCCGACCAGCCGCCCTCGGGCTCGGACCCCGGCGACCGCGGACCAGGGGGCGCCGCACCGCCGGTGGCACGCGCCGCCGGGCCCGGACGTTGGATGAATGCGGTGGGAGCGTCGAGCAGTCCGCCCACCAGCGGGGCCGGGCTGTCGGAGCGGGGTGGCGGAGCGGCTGCGCCACCATCGGGCAACCGTCGCCACGGCGGCGGTGCGGCGGGCGGACCCGGGATGGGTACCCGGATCGCCGCGGTCGGCGTCGCGTCCGGGAACGGCGGTGCGGGCGCCACGGTCGGTCGTTCCGCGACCGGACCACCGTTCACGGCGGCCTGCCCATTGCCGCCCCCGGGAGCGGTGGATGCAACGCCGGCACCGGTGGTCACCCGCGTGTCCTCGGGCTCGATGGGTGTGCTCTCGTTCTGGGTCACGAGGTCGAGGTCTCCTCGGTGCTCGGCGCGCTGGTCAACTCGGGAAGCCGGTCAACTCGGGGTCGTCCGCATCGTCCTCAGCGTTGCGGGCGACCGCCAGCAGGGTGGACCCCTCGCTGAGGTTCATCAGCCGAACCCCCTTGGTCTGCCGGCCGGCTTTGCGCACTTCGCGGGCCGATGTCCGGATCACCCCTCCGGTGGAGGTGATCGCGTACAGCTCGTCGTCGATCCCGACGATGAGCGCTCCCACCAGGGTGCCACGTCGACGGTCGTACTGGAGGGTCAGGACGCCCTTGCCTCCGCGCCCCTGCACCGGATAGTCCTCGATCGGGGTGCGCTTGGCGTACCCGCCCCCCGTCGCGACCAGCAGGAACGTGTCCGACCGGAGCACGGCGATCGACAGCAGCCGGTCACCGCCGTTGAAACGCATGCCGAGCACGCCGGAGGTGGCCCGGCCCATCGGGCGCAGGGCGTCATCGGTGGCGGTGAACCGGATCGACTGGCCCTCCGCCGAGACGAGCAGCAGGTCATCGTCGGGCCCGCACAGCACGGCCCCGACGAGCTCGTCCTCCTCCCGCAGGTTGATCCCGATCAGGCCACCGACCCGGTTGGAGTCGAAGTCGGTCAGCTCCGACTTCTTCACCAGCCCGGTCCGGGTGGCCAGCACCAGGTACGGCGCCACCTGGTAGTCCTTGATCTGCATGACCTGGGCGATGTGCTCGTCGGGCTGGAACGCGAGCAGGTTCGCGACGTGCTGGCCGCGGGCGTTGCGGTTGGCCTCGGGCAGCTCGTAGGCCTTGAGCCGGTAGACCCGGCCCTTGTTCGTGAAGAACAGCATCCAGTCGTGGGTGGAGCACACGAAGAAGTGGGCGACGATGTCGTCCTGCTTCAGGGTGGCACCCTGCACGCCCTTGCCACCGCGCCTCTGCGCCCGGTACAGGTCGGTCTTCGTACGCTTGGCGTAGCCCGTCTGGGTGATCGTGACGACCACGTCCTCGACGGCGATGAGGTCCTCGTTGGTGACCTCGCCGTCATCGGCGATGATCTGGGTCCGCCGATCGTCGCCGTGTCTGTCGACGATCTCGGTGAGCTCCTCCCGGATGATGGAGCGCTGGCGTTGCGGTCGGTCGAGGATGTCCTGCAGGTCGCGGATCCGTTCCTCGAGCTCGGCCAGCTCATCGACGATCTTCTGTCGCTCGAGCGCGGCGAGCCGACGCAGCTGCATGTCGAGGATGGCCTGGGCCTGGATCTCGTCGACGTCGAGCAGCGCGATCAGACCGTCGCGCGCGATCTCCACGGTCTGCGACGCCCGGATCAGCGCGATGACCTCGTCGAGCGCGTCGAGCGCCTTGACCAGGCCGCGCAGGATGTGGGCCCGCTCCTGCGCCCTGCGCAATCGGTAGCGGGTGCGCCGGACGATGACCTCGACCTGGTGCCGGACGTAGTTGCGGACCACCTGGTCGAGGCGCAGCGTGCGCGGCACGCCGTCGACGATCGCCAGCATGTTGACGCCGAAGCTGTACTGCAGCTGGCTGTGTTTGTAGAGGTTGTTCAGCACGACCTTGGCCACGGCGTCCCGCTTGAGCGTGAACACGATCCGCATCCCGATCCGGTCGGACGACTCGTCGTTGATCTCGGAGATGCCGGCGAGCCTGCCCTCGCGGACCATCGCGGCGACCGACTCGATGAGATTGTCCGGGTTGACCTGGTAGGGCAACTCGGTGACGACGAGGATGGTGCGGCCCTTGGCGTCCTCTTCGACCTCCACGACCGCCCGCATCCGCACCGAGCCGCGCCCGGTCCGGTACGCCGACTCGATCCCGTCGCGGCCGACGATCAGGCCAGCGGTCGGGAAGTCGGGTCCCTTGACCCGCTCCATCAGCGCCGTGAGCAGCTCCTCGTCGGACGCCTCGTGGTTCTCCAGCGCCCACACCACGCCGACGCCGACCTCGCGCAGGTTGTGCGGGGGGATGTTCGTGGCCATCCCGACCGCGATGCCGGAGCTGCCGTTGATCAACAGGTTCGGCACCCGCGACGGCAGGACGACCGGTTCGGTGGTCTTGCCGTCGTAGTTGTCGAGGAAGTCGACGGTCTCTTCCTCGATGTCCTGCAGCATCGCCATGGCGAGCGGGGACAGCCGGCA
>JBBSGM010000124.1:0-12197 GCA_038254065.1 Mycobacteriales bacterium
CAACAGGCTCAAAGGCTTCCGTGCGGTGGCCATGCGCACCGACAAGCGCGAGTTCGTCTTCCGCGGCACCGTCGACGTCGCCTCCATCAAGATCTGGCTCCGCACCCCAACCAAGGAAGATCCACCAGACACGCCCTAGCCTACCCACGGGCCACGTCCTGGAACGTCCCGAGCGGCACCGTCTGCCCGCGGTGCACCATGCGCAGCCGGTCGGCCAGCCCGCGCTGCCGCATCTCGTCCACGAAATGCGACAGCGGCGAGCGGAACACGCCGTAGTCGTCGTAGTGCACCGGGACCACGGTTCCCGGCCGCATCCGCTCCACCAGACGGGTGCCCCGGGCGCCGTCCATCGTCACGAGCACGCCGAGGATCCGGGTGCCGCCCAGGTGCGCCACCATCACGTCGATGTCGCCGAAGCGCTCGCGCACCGCGTCGAGCTCGGGGACGTCGAGGGTGTCGCCGGTGATGTAGACCCGCAGCACCCGCCTGCCGCCGCGCTCCAGGTCGAGCACGCTGCCCATCACCGGCGGCAGCGCCAGGTGCATCGGCCGCGGCGCGTGCCGGCCGGGAACCGAGGTGATCCGCAACCGCTCGTCACCGCGGGAGAGCTCCCAGCCCTCCCACACGCCCAACCCCCGCGCCGCGCGGAACCCCCAGCGCCGCAACCGCCGTGCGGCGTACCCGTTGGTGACCACCGGCAGTTCGTGGTCCAGCTCGTCGCGGACGATCCGGTCGAAGTGGTCGCCGTGCAGGTGCGAGAGCAGCACGGCATCCAGCGCGGGCAGGTCGGAAGGGTCCAACGCCGGCTCGGTCAGTCGCTTGGAGCTCAGCCCGTGGCCGAGGTGCACGCGTTGCCCGCGGTGCAGGAAGTTGGGTCGGTGAGCAGGGTGAACCCGCCCAGCCGCAGCACGGTGGTCGCCGTACCGACGAACGTCAACGATCCGGTCATCGCACGGGGTACCCGGCGGTGTCGCGGTCATGCGGCGAGCAGGTCGCGGGCCTCGGCGAGCACCTCGGCCACCGGGATCTGGTCCAGGAACGACGGCCGGTGCGCGCACCCGTCGCCGGGCCGGTGCGGGAACCCGACCGGGGTGGCGTCGACGCCGCACTGCGGGCAGTGCACCGTCCAGCTCAGCAGCGGCCGGTGCCGGGTCCGGGTCGGCGGGCCCGCGTTGATCGCGTTGCCACACCAGTACAGCCCGACGGTGGCGGTGCCGACCGCGCGGGCCAGGTGCAGCGGCCCGGAGTCGTTGCCGATCACCAGCGCGCACCGGTGCAGCACCGCGGCGAGCACGCCGAGCGGCGTGCACCCGGTCAGGTCAAGCAGCGGGGCCGCGGTGGCCGAGCGGACGGCCGCGGCGACCGGTCCGTCGTCGGGGCCGCCGGTGAGCACGACCCGCACGCCGTCCCGGACGAGGCGCCCCACGACCTCGGCGAACCGGTCCGCCGGCCAACACCGCCGCGGGTCGCTCACGCCGGGATGCACCGCCACCCACGGCCCCGGTCCGGGCAACAGCTCCTCGGCGACTCGCTGCTCGTCGGCGGTGAGCGCCAGCGGCGGGTACTCGGGTGTCCCGCTCGCCCCCAGCAGCCCCGTCACCTCCAGGTACCGGGCCACCTCGGACTGGTAGTAGCGGTAGGGCACGGTGCGGTCCAGCGGCGGTGCCCCGTCGTCGCGCAGCCCGATCGTGCACCGGGCCCCCAGCGCACCGACCAGCGGGTTCGACGCCGCTCCCCCGCCGTGCAGCTGCACCGCGACGTCGTAGCGGTACGCCCTGGCGGCGTCGAGGAATCCCGGAAGCTCCGCGGCAGGCGGCGCCCCCAAGGGTTGCCCGGCCAGACCGGGCACCTCGGGCAGCACGAGCACCCGGTCGACCGGTCCGGGGCGGGCGCGCAGGAACTCGGCGTGCCAGCGGGCCCCCAGCAGGGTCAGCTCCGCGCCGGGGTAGACGGCGCGCAGCGCGCCCAGCGCGGGGGTGGCCATCAGGTAGTCGCCGATCGCGTTGCAGCGCAGCACCGCGATGCGTTGCACCCCGTCCAGCCAGGCGGCGTCGGTACGCATGGGTCCCCGGTTACCCGGCGCCGAGCGGGGTAACCGGCCCGCTGTGGGAGGTCGAGCCGGGACGGTCCTGGTGCTGCGGGCGCTGCACCTGGGTGACCTGCTCGTTGCGGTGCCGGCGCTGCGCGCACTGCGCCGAGCCCATCCCCGGCACCGGATCGTGCTCGCCGCACCCCGCGCGCTGACCCCGCTCGCCGCGCTGACCGGCGCCGTCGACGAGCTGCTGCCGACCTCGGAGCCGGCCGCGCTGTGCTGGCCCGGGCCGGCCGGCCCCGACGTCGCAGTCAACCTGCACGGCGCTGGCCCGCAGAGCCACCAGGCACTGGAGGCCAGTGCCCCCCGCCGACGGATCGGAGTGCGGGCCCCGGGGTGGGAGGGCCCGAGCTGGGCCGACGTCGAGGCTCGGTTCCCGCACGAGCGGGAACGCTGGTGCGCGGTGCTCGCCGCGCACGGCCTCCCGGCCGACCCCGCCGACCTGGTCCTGGCCAGGCCGCCGCGGCTGGGCCGGATGGCGGTCCGTCCGGTCCTGGTGCATCCCGGGGCGCGGTACGGGGCGAAACGGTGGCCGGTCGAGCGGTTCGCGGCGGTCGCGGCGGCGCTGCACGCGACCGGCCGGCCGGTCGCGGTGACCGGGACCGAGACCGAACGGCCGCTGGCCCTGGCGGTGGCCGTGGCCGCCGGGCTGCCCGAGCGGACGGTGCTGGCCGGGCGCACCGGGTTGCACCAGCTGTGCTCGCTCGTCGCCGGGTCGGACCTGGTGGTCAGCGGGGACACCGGGATCGCGCACCTCGCGTCGGCCTTCGGCATTCCGTCGGTGGTGCTGTTCGGACCGGTCGACCCGGCCCAGTGGGGGCCGCCCGCCGGCGGCCCGCACGTCGCCCTCACCGACACGTCCGTCCGGCGCGGCGACCCGTTCGCCAGCGACCCGGACCCGGCACTGCTCGCCGTGACACCCGCCGACGTGCTGGCCGCCGCCACCCGCGTGTCCGGGCTCAGGATCTGAGGGGTGTCGCCAGCTTCAGCGCGGCCTCGGCCAGCCGGTGCGGGGCCACGTCGAGGCATTCCTGCGCGAAGGGGCAGCGCAGCTGGCGGCACGGCGAGCAGGACACCGGCTCGCCGAGCAGCGCGGCGGGCACCGAACGCGGTTCCATGTCGCCGCGGCGTTCAGTGCCGGCGTAGGCCACCACGACCGGGGTGCCGACGGCGTCGGCCAGGTGCATGCCGCCGGAGTTGTTGGTGATCGCGACGGCGGCGCGGCGCAGCACCGCAGTGAACCCGGGCACCGTCGTCGTCGCCAGCGCGACCACATCTGGGTGCCCGGCGGCGCGCACGACCTGCGCCACCAGCCCGGACTCGCCGGCCGCACCGGTGACCCGCACCGGCAGCCCGGCCGCGGCGACCGCCGCCGCGACCGCCCCGAACCGCTCCGGCGGGTAACGCCGGGCCGCGCAGGACGCGCCGGGCGCAAGCATCGCGAACGACCCCGGCCGGGCACCCAGCAGTGCCACCGCGAGCCGGTCGGCCGCAGCCGGGATCCGCAGTGCCGGCTGGTGGCCGCGGTCCGGCACGCCGAGCGCGGCGAGCAGGTGCAACCCGCGGTCGACCTGGTGGGTGGTGTCGGGCGGCGGGGTGACCCAGTGCGTGGCGACCGCCCCGCCGAACTCCGTCGAATGCACCGCGCGGACCCCGATCCCGGCGAGCAGGCCGAGATGTGCTGCGGGCCACGGGGACTGGGAGAACGAGGTGAGCACGATCATCGCGTCGTAGCCGCGGTTGCGGACCAGCTCGACCAGCGCCGTCTCCCGGCGCGCCTCGTCCGGGTCCGGGCCGCCGGGCAGCTGCTGCCAGCTCGACGACGCAGTCAGCACCCCGTCCAGCTCCGGGATCAGCGGGAGCACCGTCGACCCGGCCGGCGAGGCCAGCAGGTCGAGCCGGGCGCGGGGCAGCGCGGCCCGCAGCGCCCGCAGCGCCGGGGTGGCCATGACGACGTCACCGATGTTGTCCGCGCGCACCACGAGCACCCGGCGCAGCGCGGCGCGGTCCAGCCGCCCGCCCCGGTCGGCTCCCGGGTGGTGCCCCGGCACCGGCTCGGTCACCGGGCCGTCCTCATGGCCGAGCCCCCACCGGGGCTAGCCGCTCGACCGCGGCCACTACATCCTGCGGGGCGACGCCGGCCAGACAGGGATGACCGGGTATCGGGCAGTCCCTGGCCCTGGTGTCGCGACACGGCGCGTTCTGGTCACCGAGCAACACGTGCGGCACCTGGTAGGGCCGCCACCGGGCCGCCGGCACGACCGGCGCGAACAGCGAGACCACCGGGGTGCCGACCGCGGCGGCCAAGTGTGCGGCGGCGGTGTTGCCGACGACGACGGCGTCGGCACCTGCCAGCACCCCGGCGAGCCCCGCGAGATCGGTGCATCCTCCGAGGTCGAGCCCGCACACCCCGGCTACCCGCGCGGTGAGCGGGCGCTCGGCCGCGCTGCCGGTGACGACGACGCGGTACCCGGCGGCGCTGAGCAGCTCGGCGGCGCGGGCGTGGTGGCCGGCCGGCCACTGCCGGGCGGTCACCGCGGCGCCCGGGTGCAGCACGACATATCGGCCCGCGCCGGTCAGCGCCGTCGGGTCCGGGGGGGTGCGGACGGCGAGTCGGCCGTCGTCACCCCGTGGGAGCCGGTACCCGGCGGCACCCACCACGGCCAGCGCGCGCCGCGGCTCGGGCAGGTCCTCGGGCAGCTCCGGGCTGTCCGGGCGGACCCGCACGTCGAGCAGCGATCCCGGGTAGTCCACCGAGGCCGCCGTGATCCGGCTGATCCCGGCCAGCCGCAGCAGCAGCGCGGTCGGCAGCGGAGACTGGTGGAACGAGGTCAGCACCACCGCCTCGTCGAACCGGTGCCGGGCGAGCTCGGCGCGCAGCTCGTCGACGTCCTCGACGCGCACCGGCGGGGGCGGGTCGAGGACCCACGGTGCCGCCCACACCAGCACCCCGGCGACTCCGGGCAGCAACCTCGCCGCCGGTTCCCCCGCGGGACCGCACAGCATGGCGACCTCGGTGTCGGGAACGGCGGCGACGGCCCGCACGGCGGGCCCGGCGAGCAGCACGTCGCCCGCGCCGTCGAGCCGGACCACCAGCACCCGGCGGGTCACGGGCCGATCCCCAGGACGTACTGCACCGCGGCCAGCAGGTCGGGGTGCACGATCCGCGCGTCCGCCACCTCGTCGGGCCGGGTCGCCGGGGTCGGGACGAGGACGCCGGTCGCCCCCGCCGCCAGGGCCGCACCGATGTCCGAACCGATGTCGCCGATCACCACGACGTGGGCCGGGGGCACCCCCAGCTCGGCCGCTGCGGACTGCACCATCCCGGGCCTGGGCTTGCGGCAACCGCAGCCGGCGTCGCGGGCGTGCGGGCAGACCCGCCACAGCGCGAACGGTCCGAGCAGCTCCTCGACCCGCCGGTTCACCGCGTCGGCCTGGTCCGGCGCAATCAGCCCCTGGGCGATCCCGGACTGGTTGGTGACCACCCCCACCGGTACCCCGGCGGCCCGGAGCAGGTCCAGGGCCTCTCGGGCACCGGGCATCGGGCGGACCAGGTCCGGGTCGGCGCAGTAGGGCACGTCGAACACGAGCGTGCCGTCGCGGTCGAACAGCACGGCATCGACCTGCGGGGTGGTACAGCTCATCCGGGGGAATGACCGCCGACGGCCCTGCCAAACGTCACTCGCACTCCGAGTCACCGAAAGATCGTGACCATCCCACTGCCGGCGGCGCGGCGACACGGCAGCATGGGTGCCATGAACACGACGATCGTACTGGTCCGCGGTGACATCACCGAGCAGGAGGTCGACGCGGTGGTGAACGCCGCGAACTCGTCATTGCTCGGGGGCGGCGGGGTCGACGGCGCGATCCATCGGCGCGGCGGCGCGGAGATCCTCGCGCAGTGCCGGGAGCTGCGCGCCACCCGGTATCCCGACGGGCTGCCGACCGGGCACGCCGTCGCGACCACGGCGGGACGGCTGCCGGCCCGGTGGGTGATCCACACCGTCGGACCGGTGTTCGCGGAGCACCCGGACCGTTCCGGGCTGCTGGCGTCGTGCTACCGCGAGTCGTTGCGGATCGCCGACGAGCTGGGCGCGGTGACCGTGGCCTTTCCGGCGGTGTCGGCGGGTGTCTACGGCTGGCCGATGGACGGCGCCGCGCGGATCGCAGTCGAGACCGTCGTGGCGACCCCGAGCTCGGTGCGCGAGGCCCGGTTCGTGTTGTTCAGCGCGGAAGCCCACGACGCATTCACCCGCGCCGCGGCCCTTCTGTGATCACTCGACTCAGAAGGGTCCCGACACGCACAAGCTGACACCCGCGACACACTCGGCCAGGTGTTCGACGCCTACCCGTCCCACTCCTCGTCGTAGCGATCGGCGGCCTCGGTGCGCTCGCGGGCAATCTCCAGCGCTCGGGCGGCGGTCTCCCGGTCCGGGTACGGCCCCAGCCGGTCCTCGGGTGGGCAGCGCCCGGGAGGCTCCACCTCGTGGTGGTTCAGGCAGTAGAACCACATCTCGTCGGTCATGGTGTCAAGCCTGGCACGCATCGTGGACAGCGGCGAAGGTGTGCTCATTGTCGTGCAGCCGACCATGAGCACACGCTCGCGGTGATCAGCCCTCAGAACCGGGCGGCCTCGGGGACGACCCGCTCCCCGATCAACTCCAGCGGCGCGATCCGCCAGACCTCTGGCACCACCCCGTGCGCCTCGGTGAAGCCGAGCCCGGCGAGGTGGCGCAGCTCCTCGAGCATGCCGTCGACCTTCTCCCCCTCGGCGCCCGGGTCGAGGGGGAACATGACGGTCTTCTCGATGTCGTCGTAGTCCCGGCCCTGCGCCGCACAATGCTCGCGCAGCACGTCGAGCTTACGCGCGAGATCCGGACCCGGGAACAGGTTGCAGGCCTGCGCGTACCGGGCGACGAAACGCAGGGTCTTGCGCTCCCCGCTACCGCCGATGAGGATCGGCGGGTGCGGCCGGGTCAGCGGTTGCGGGAAGTTGAGCGTGCGCTCCAACCGGTAGTACTTCCCGTAGTAGGGGCCGTCGTCGTCACCCCACATCTGCAGGCAGATCTGCAGCGCCTCCTCCAGCCGTTCGAAGCGCTCGGCGGTGGGCGGGAACGGGAGCCCGAGCCCGCGGGCCTCGGCCTCGTTCCACGCGGCGCCGATCCCGAGCCAGGCCCGACCCTGTGACAACACGTCGAGCGTGCTGACCAGCTTGGCGAGCATGCCCGGTTCGCGGTAGACCGCCGCGGTCACCCAGCAGACGAGCTCGACGCGCGAGGTGCACGCCGCGAGGTAGCCCAGGGTGGTGTAGGCCTCGAGCATCGCGTGCTCGGGTGGCCCGAGAAAGCCGATCTGCCACAGATGGTCCATCACGCTCACCCTGGCGAACCCGGCGTCCTCGGCGGCGGCGGCGACCCTGGCCAGCTCGCGCGCAAGCGCTGGGGGGCCTTCCGGCCAGGTGAAGTCCGCGATGTGCAGCCCGATCTTCATGCGACCTCCCACGTCCGGCGTCGGGCCGGGACCAGCCGGGTGCGGCTTGCGACCCTACCGCCGGAAACCCGGTCGCCGCACCCATCGACCGCGGGCACACTGTCGCGGTGGACCTCGTGCTGCGCACCGCGACCGCCGACGACCTACCCGCCATCGCCACGGTCGAGGGCCGGGCGTTCGGCTCCCACTACGACGACACCGACCTCACCGACTTCCGGCCACTGTTCGAGCCCGAGCGCTTCCTGCTCGGCTGCGACCCCGACGACGGCCACATCCTCGGCGTGACCGGTGCCTTCGGGTTCCAGCTCACCCTGCCCGGTGCGGCGGTGGTCGACGCGCCCGGCGTCTCCTGGGTGTCGGTGTCCACCACCCACCGCCGTCGCGGCATCCTTCGCACTCTGATGCTCGCCCAGCACGAGGGCTTCGTCGCCGACGGATACCCCGTCGCACTGCTGTATGCGAGCGAGGGCGGCATCTACGGCCGGTTCGGGTACGGTCCGGCCACGGCGCGGCACGCCGTCGAGATCGACCGCCGGTTCGCTGCCTTCCGCCCTGACGCGCCCGACCCCGGTGGGGTCGCGCAGGTGGACACCGCGGCAATCCGGTGTGCGGGTCCGGAGATCCACCGCCGGTGGTGCGCCCACACGCCGGGTGCCCTGGACCGCAGCCCGGTCTGGTGGGCCAACGTCCTGCTCGACCGCGAGCACCGGCGGGGTGGCGCATCCGCGCTGTTCCACCTACTGCACGCCGACGGCTACGCGTCCTACCGCATCCAGGATGCCGACCGGACCTGTCGGGTCGTCGAGCTGTTCGCCGTCACCGACCGCGCATACGTGGCGCTGTGGCGGGTCCTGCTCGGCCTCGACCTCGTGCACACCGTGACCACGATGGCCTGCGCGCCCGACGACCCGCTGCCGTTCCTGCTCACCGACCCACGCCAGGTCCGCACCACCGGGCTCGCCGACGGGATGTGGGCCAGGGTGCTCGATGTCGTCGCCGCGCTCGGCGCCCGCCGGTACGCGTGCGAGGTCGACCTGGTGCTGGATGTGCACGACTCTTTTCTGAACCGCGGTGGACGGTTCCGGCTGCGCGGCGGGTCCGACGGGGCGTGTTGCGCCCCGAGTACCGCCGAGCCGGACGTGCACCTCGACATCGCCGCGCTCGGCTCGTTGTTGCTCGGCGGCCACCGGGTCAGCACGCTGGCCAGGGCCGGGCTGGTCGAGGGTGAGCCGGGCGGCGTGCAGGTGCTGGACGCGGCGCTGCTCGCCGAACGCCGGCCGCGGAACGGCAACGAGTTCTGATCCGGCCCAGCCGGGCCTCGACTCGCACACCCGTTCGTACACCCATATCGCCCGACTCGGACACTCGAATCGCGCGACTCGCGGGAGGTGTGGGCGGGTACCCGGGAATGCAAGCCCCCCACCGGAAGAACGGACCACCACATGGCAGACACGGCCGTCGTCGACGTCGACGGCACCCTGGTCGACACCAACTACCACCACGCCCTGGCCTGGTTCCGGGCGTTCCGCGGGTACGGCATCACGCTGCCGGTGTGGCGGCTGCACCGGGCGGTCGGGATGGGCGGCGACCAGCTCGTCGCGGCCGTCGCCGGTGACGAGGTGGAGGACCGGCTCGGGGACGAGCTGCGGGCGCGGTGGGCCGAGGAGTTCGCCCCCATGCTCCACGAGGTACAACCGCTCGAGGGCGCCCGGGAGTTGCTCGGCGAGCTGCGCCGCCGCGGGTTCGCGGTGGTGCTCGCCAGCTCGGGCAAAGCCGAGCACGTGGACCACTACCTCGATCTCCTCGACGGGCGCTCGGTCGCCCAGGCCTGGACGACCTCCGACGACGTCGACGAGACCAAACCCGCTCCCGACCTGCTGCACGTCGCCGTGCAGAAGGTCGACGGGGTGGCGCCGGTCGTGATCGGCGACTCGGTGTGGGACTTCGAGGCCGCGCAGCGCGCCGGCTACCCGGGCTACGCGCTGCGCACCGGCGGGTTCTCGCTCGAGGAGCTGCGCGGCTCCGGCGCGCGGGCCGTCTACGAGTCGCTGGTCGAGCTGCGCGAGGACCTGGACCGGACAGCGCTGGCCCGCTCCGACTGAGTCGCCGCGACGTCGCGGTTCCCGGCCGGCCTGCGTGGACGCTGCGGCTTCGAGGTCGTCCGGCCGACGCCGTGACGGGCGGGACACTGCTGATGCGCGCGCGCCCGCCCGTCCGGCTGTTGGTGAAGGAACTCAGCGTAGGCCGAGCTTGCGCGAGCAGGCGGGCCAGGCCCGCCAGCCCTGCTTGGCCAGCACCCGCTCGGCGGCCGCGATCTGCTGGGCGCGGCTCGCGTGGGCCGCGTTGCCGACGCCGCCGAACGCGTGCCAGGTCCGCGGGTTGAACTGCAGGCCGCCGTAGTAGCCGTTGCCGGTGTTGGCGTGCCAGTTCCCGCTGCTCTCGCACTGGGCGAGCCGGTCCCAGGTGGAGCCCGAGGCGGCGTCGGCGGTACCGGCCAGGACGAGCGGCGCACCGATCACCACCGCGCCCGCGACGGCCACCCGCGCCACGGTTCGGGTGGACAGTGCCAGGCTGGACCGAAACAGACGGGACAGGGACATATCGGACAGGGACCTACGTGTGTTCATGGGGGATCTCCACATCCGCGCCTCGAGCCGGCCCGCGGGGAAGGGCGCGCCGGTGCCCGGTCGGTTCCGGGCCGTGCCTCGCCCGCCCGTGCTCGGGTCGTGGGACCGAAACCGCAGGGCGGGGAGCGGCGCGGCAACTCCGGCACCTCGGCGCGTCCGACCATCATGGGTCGGACGGACCGCGACGCCAGGGAGCGGAGGCCCGGGTCGGTCGAACCCGTGGCGCGTGACCGTCGACAACCGGAAATTGTGTTTCAGGGATACGGTCGGTCGACAAGGACGCTATCACGAATTTATCACAAAAATTCTGTTCCGATCGATACGAAAACATTGTCGAAATGGAAACGTCTTCGCTCGGCTCGGTCGAGGCGCCCGTGCCTCCCGAGCCGGGCGCCGATCACGACCTGTCGGATCTCGCCGGTATCTCGTCGGTGATCACCGCAGCGGTCCACTGGTGGCGTCGTATCCGCGCGTGGTGAACTCCCATCCCGCCGCCTCGCGCAGCGGGTCGCCGCCGGCGGGCGCACGGCGGGTGTCGGGCTGTGTCGTACACACGGAAGGGGGCGGTCGATGAGATACCGGCTGTGGTGGCTGATGCTGGTGGGGTTGGTCGTCATCGGGGGTTGCGGGTCGGGGCCTGGCGCAACCATGACCCCGTCGCCCGGCCCCGGCGCGACTGCGATCACCGGATCCGCGGCCCCGCTGCGCCTGGGCCCGAACTGGACGACCTATCACGGTGACGACACCCGCGCCGGCTTCGTCCCCGCCGGTCCCGACCCGAACGGCCCGGCGGTGGCCTGGCAGGCGACCCTCGACGGGGCGGTGTACGCGAGCCCGCTCGTCGTCGGTGGGCTGGTCGTGGCGGCGACCGAGGGCGGATCGCTGTACGGGCTCGACGCAGCGACCGGCACCGTGCGCTGGCGCACCCATCTCGCCGATCCCGTGCCCGGCGACGACCTGCCCTGCGGCAACATCGACCCGTTGGGGATCACCGGGACCCCGGTCTACGACCCCGCGACTCAGCAGGTGTTCGCGGTGGCCGCCCGGGCCGGCGTCGCGCATGTCCTGTTCGGTGTCGACCTGGCGACCGGACAGATCCGCGGGCAACGCGAGGTCGACGTCCCCGGCAGCGAACCGGCGACCCAGCTGCAACGCGGTGCTCTGCTGCTGTCCGGCGGGACGGTGTACATCGCCTACGGCGGCAACTTCGGGGACTGCGGCCGGTACCTGGGCCGGGTCGTCGGCGCCCCGACCGCCGGCAGCGCGCCGCTGGTGGACTTCGCGGTGCCCACGACGCGGGAGGCCGGCATCTGGGCCCCGTCGGGTCCGGTCGCGCTCCCGGGTGGGGACCTGCTGGTCACCACCGGCAACGGTGAGGCGACCGGCGGCGCCTGGGACCACAGCGACTCGGTGCTGCGGCTGTCCCCGCAGCTGCAACTGCGCGACGGCTTCGCCCCGAGCGGCTGGGCGCGGGAGAACTCCGTCGACGCCGACCTCGGCTCCACCGGCCCGGTGCTGCTGCCCGGCGGGCACCGGGTCGTCGCCGCCGGCAAGGGCGGCGCGATCTACCTCGCCGATGTCGACGCACTCGGCGGGGTGGGCGGTCAGCGGGCCCAGCTCAACGGCTGCGGCTCCTACGGCGGCGGTGCGGCGGCCCCGGGCCCCGCGGGCACCGCGGTGGCCTACCTGCCCTGCGCCACCGGTCTGCTCCAGGTCGTCGTCGGGTCGGATGACCGGATGACCCGCGGCTGGCAGGCCCCCGGCCAGGTCACCGGATCTCCCGTCGTCGTCGGCACGACCGTGTGGTCCGTGCAGCAGGACGGCGCACTGTATGCCCTGGACGCCGTCGACG
Source organism: Mycobacteriales bacterium (assembly GCA_038254065.1). Classification (GTDB taxonomy): domain Bacteria; phylum Actinomycetota; class Actinomycetes; order Mycobacteriales; family Pseudonocardiaceae; genus Pseudonocardia. The sequence continues at coordinate 12,062 of JBBSGM010000124.1, forward strand.
GCCGGATCAGGTCCACCACGCAGGTCGGCGACACGACCCGCTTCGCCACCCCCGCGGTGAGCGGCACTGCGCTGTTCGTGCCCACCCGCAGCGGGGTCACCGCGGTCGGCATCGCCCCATGAGAGCCACTACCGGG
>JBBSGM010000125.1:0-11968 GCA_038254065.1 Mycobacteriales bacterium
CCCTCGGTGGCCAGGCGCTGCATGAACCGGCGGATCCACAGGATCCCTTCGGGGTCCAGCCCGTTCACCGGCTCGTCGAACAGCAACACCGCGGGGTCGCCGAGCAGCGCGCCCGCGATACCGAGCCGTTGGGACATGCCCAATGAGAAGCCACCCGCCCGTTTGCCGGCGACCGCGGTGAGCCCCACGGCGGCGAGCACCTCCTCGACCCGTCGCGCCGGCAGCTTGTTCGACCGGGCCAGCCAGCGCAGGTGCGACCGTGCCGACCGGTTCGGGTGCACCCATGTCGCGTCCAGCAACGCCCCGACCGTGTGCAACGGCCGGTCCAGCTCGCGGTAGCGCTTGCCGTCGATCCGCACGTCCCCCGCGGTCGGCCGGTCGAGGCCGAGAATCATCCGCATCGTGGTGGACTTGCCGGCGCCGTTCGGTCCGAGAAAGCCGGTGACCCGCCCGGGCGCCACGGTGAAGGACAGGTCGTCCACGGCGACGGTGCTTCCGTAGCGCTTGGTGAGACCTCGCGCTTCAATCATCCGTATTCCCCCTGATCGGTGTTGACGGGTACAGCGTGGCAATCGGCCTGGTCCGCGGCCACCGGGATTACCCGGAGATCGACCCTGAGCCGTGGGTCAGTGGAAGCGGCGGCCCTGGTCCCGGCGGTACGCCCACCCGGCCAGTGCACCGGTCAGGACCGTCCAACCGGCGAAGGCGACGAGTGCGACGGTGCTGGGCGGAGTGCCGACCGCGGCCCACACCACCAGGTCGCGTGCCCCGCGGGACGGTAGCGCGGGCGACAACGCCTGCAGCCAGCCGGGGAACAGGGCCGGTGGTAGGAGCAGGCCGCCGCCGAAGGCGACCGGGAAGAAGACCAGCTGGGTCACCGGCAGCGCGGCCTTCACCGACATCGAGTAGCCGATGGCCAGCCCGCCGAGCAGGAACGGCATCCCGGCGACCAGGAGCGCGGCCACTCCGGCCAGCAGCTGCGCGCCCGTCGCGGTGGCCGAGGTGGCAATCGCCCCGATGGCGAGCACCGGGACCACGGCGATCACGCCGAAGACGAACCCGGTGAGCAGCCGTCCGACGATCCGCGGCCAGACCGGCGCGGGCAACGTCCGCAGGTAGGGATCCCAGGACTTCTCCCGGTCGTCGGCCACCCCGACCCCGAAGGTGAACAGGGAGCTGCTCATCACCCCGAACACGGCCAGCTGCGCGACGGCGGTTGCCGCGGCGGCCGGGTCGTCGGCATAGTCGAAGGGCACCACGAAGAACAGCAGCGACAGCGCGGGGAACAGGGCCGCGGAGAGCACCGCGATCGGCACCCGCAGGTTCTCCAGCAGCAAGAACCGGGCGTGCGTGAGGGCCAAACCGGCAGTCGAGGTCATCGCCGTACCCCTTCTTCCCCGCGAGTCGGGGTATCTGTGCGAGCGAGTCGGGTTATTCGTGTGTGCGGGTCGGGGTGGGTGTGCGGCGAGTCGGGGTGTGTGCGCGAGTCGGGGTGTTCGTGCGAGCGAGTCGGGGGCACGGTCAGGGTCAGGAAGGCCTCCTCCAGCGACGTCGGTCGCACCTGCAGCTCGCTGAACGGTGTCCCGCTGTGCACCAGGTCGCGAACGAGCTGGTCGGCGTCGGGGGTGTGCAGGTCATACCGGTCGCCGTCGCGCTCGCACCGGGTGACGCCGGGCAGGTCGGGCAGGCCGGGGCTGCGCAGGGTCACCCGGCTCAACGAGACCATCCCGCGGATCTGGGCGATATTGCCGTCGGCCAGCACCCGCCCGTCGCCGATCACCACCACCCGTTGCGCGAGCTGCTCGACCTCTTCGAGGTAGTGGCTGGTCAGCAGCACGGTTCCGCCGTCGGCATGGAACGCGCGGATGCCATCCCAGAGCCCGCGGCGGGCCTCGACGTCGAGTCCGGTGGTCGGCTCGTCGAGTACGACCAACGACGGCCTGCCGACGAACGCGAGCGCCACCGCCAACCGCCGCCGCTGGCCGCCGGACAGCCCGCCGGTCTGCCGGCGCTCCAGGCCGGTGAGCCCGAATCGGGCCAGCAGCTCCCCCACACGGACCGGGTCCGGGTAGTGCCGCCCGACGAAGTCGAGCACCTCGCCCACTCGCAGCGTCGAGGGCAGCCCGGTCTCCTGCGGGGTCATTCCCAGGCGACGCCGGTTCACGGCATCCAATGGGGACCCGCCGAACAGCTCGACCCGGCCGCTGTCCGGGCGGCGCAGCCCGACCAGCAGGTTGAGCAACGTCGACTTGCCCGCGCCGTTCGGCCCGAGCAACCCGGTGATGGTACCGGCGGGCACGTCGAGGTCGACGTCGTCGAGGGCCACCGTGGCGCCGTAGCGCCGGGTGACACCGACGGCGCGGGCCAGCGAGGTGATCATGACGACCGTCCGTTCATGGCAGCGGGATCGAGCAGGGTACGCAGAGCCGCGGTGTAGTCCTCGAAGGCGCGCCGGCCGGCCCTGGTCAGCTCGACATAGGTGACGGGTGTGCGCCGCTGGTGCGCCTTGGTGATCTCGACGTAGCCGGCGTCCTCGAGCTTGCGCAAGTGGGTCGAGAGGTTCCCGGCAGTCATCTCCAACAGCTCCTGCAGTCGCGGGAACGTGATCCGGTCGCCTCCGCACAGCGCGGCCAGGGTGGCGGTGACCCGCAACCGGGCCTGGGCGTGGATCACCGGGTCGAGCTCGGGCGGTCCGGTCACCACAGTGCCTCGCTGACGCTCGGTGCCGCCGCGGGCTGCGGTGCGAGGTTCGATGGTGACCTCACGAGCACGTGTTCCGACCCTTGACCAGCGACAGGCCCGCGCGCACGAGCAGCCCGCCGCCCGCGCCCAGTCCGAGTACCAATGGGCTCCCGGGCAATCCGATGAACACCGACGTGACCGCGACGGCCATCACCCAGCCGCCGAGCGCGTAGTCGACCGGGCTGGTCCAGATCGCGCCAGCGACCAGGTACAGGGCGCCGACAAGCAACGCGAACAGGGCCGGACTGAGCACCGCCATGACCGAGCCCGGCACGCCGAGCGCGCCCATCCGGCCGACGAGCATGCCCAGCGCGGTCATGCTGATCGGCCAGCTCAGGCCGTAGAGCAGACCTTGGCGGCTGGACGTCCCGGTGATGCCACGACCGCTGCGAACTCCGATCACCGCGCTGATGACCGTGCCCGTCACGACCAGGGCGGCGGTCGCCCAACCCGCCGCGGCGGCGCTGGCGGTGAGGAAGAACAGTACCCCGCTGGCCAGCCACACCATGCCCCAGATCCCGTAGAAGGCCGCGATGTTCGGTGCCAGCTTCGACGACGCGTGCGCCTGCTCCCGCTCGATGATCGCGAGTGCGTCGGCGGCGGTGGGCGGCCGGTCGGCGTCGTGGACGATGTGCGGCTCACTCATGACATACTCCCCCAAGTAGTTTGCTTGAACAGCTACTTTGTAACACAGAGCTGAACCGGGCCGCTACGTGTTTCTCGGCAGGGTGTGGGCAACCCTGGTGTCGACGAGCCGGTGTCGTGGATCGGATGTCGTGGCTCGGATGTCGTCGACCAGGGGGTAACCGGCCGGGAGAGTGGACGGGCGGGAGCCGATACCCTGGCGCGGTGACCGCGACGCGCTCCGGACCGGCCGCCATGGGGCTGCTCGGCCAGCTCAGCCGTTTCGTGGCCGTCGGCGCGGTGTCGGCACTCGTCGACTTCGGGGTCTACCAGCTTCTGCTCTCGCTCGGCACCAACGCCAACGTCGCGAAGGCGATCAGCTTCATCCTCGGCACCACCACCGCGTACCTGCTCAACCGGCGGTTCACGTTCACCGCGACGGGCGGCGGCCGACGCCGGTTCACCGCGTTCGTGGCGCTCTACGTGACGACGTTCGTCATCAACGTCGGGATGAACGCCCTCGCCCTCGCGCTGCTGCCCGAGGTTGCGCTCAGGACGTCAATCGCCTGGCTGATCGCCCAGGCCTGCGCCACAACGATCAACTTCGTGATGCTGCGGATGGTCGTGTTCCGCTCCTGAGCGCACGAATAGCCCGACTCGGTCGCACAAACACCCCGACTCGCGGGGGTTGGGAGACGCTACTCCGAACGTGGCGGCGGGTCATGCGGCGCGGTGGAAGTGTTCGGCTCGGCCTTGGCGGACCAGGCGCAGCCAGCTGGCGAACGCCTTCGGGTCCTTGCGCGTGATCAGGAAGTACCAGGCGAAGCGAGGCACTTCCAGCAGGCCGATCCGGCGCATCCCCGGCTGGCTCATCAGGTACCCGCGGTTGCGGTAGGTGTAGTACCGCTTCACCGGGTCCCCGGGGTCCTGTGCGTGCAGCCGCCCGCCGAGCATCGGTTTGAACTCGTCCGAGCCGTAGGGGTGCAAGTAGGTGGCCTGCAGCGCGGTGCCGAACGGCAGCCCCGAGCGCACCATCCGGCGATGCAGCTCCACCTCGTCGCCGCGCACGAACAGGCGCAGGTCGGGTACCCCGATCACGTCGAGCGTCGAGGCGCGGAACAGGGCGCCGTTGAAGAACGACGCGATTCCGGGTAGCAGATCGGGGTCGCCGTCGGCGGCGAGCAGGGCCGAGCGGCGGCGGTGCCACGTCAGTCCGCGGCGCAACGGGAACGCGAGCCGCTCCGGCGCGGCAGCGTCCGCCACCACCGGTGACACGGCGGCCAACCCGCGGCGCTGCGCGAGGTCGAACAGGGTGGCCAGGGCCGTCTCGTCGCCCGCGTACCCGTCGTCGTCACCGAGCCAGACCCAGTCGGCGCCCAGCGCGAGGGCGTGCAGCATGCCCAGGGCGAACCCGCCCGCGCCGCCGAGGTTGTGCCACGACGGCAACCAGGTCGCCGGCAGCCCGCACGCCTCGACGACCTCGCGGGCCGGCCGGTCGGGCCCGTTGTCGACGACGACGAGGTGCGCGATCGGATGGGTCTGCTTGGCCATCGCGGCCAGCGAGTCGACGAGCAGGTCGGTGCGGTGCCGGGTGACGACGACCGCGACCACCGAGCCCGGAGGAAGGGAACGCGGTGTCGACGCCTCGCTCACCGGAGCTCGTACTCCGCCAGCACGTCACGTCCCTTGTAGTGGTGCAGGACCTCGCGCAGCGGCCCGTGCTCGCGGATCGTGCCGCGGTCCATCCAGATCGCGGTGTCACACAGGTCGGCGAGGAACTCGTCGGAGTGCGAGGCGAACACCAGGATCCCGGAACGGGCCACGAGCTCGTTGAGGCGGGTGCGGGCCTTGGCCAGGAACTTGGCGTCGACGGATCCGATGCCCTCGTCGAGCAGCAGGATCTCGGGGTCGATGCTGGTCACGACGCCGAGCGCGAGCCGCACCCGCATGCCGGTGGAGTAGGTGCGCAGCGGCATCTTCAGGTAGTCGCCGAGCTCGGTGAACGCCGCGATGTCGTCGATGCGGGACTCCATCTGCTTGCGCGTCATGCCGAGGAACAGCCCCCGGATGAGGATGTTGTCCAGTCCGGAGATCTCCGGGTCCATCCCGACGGCGAGGTCGAAGACCGGCGCGACCTTGCCGCGGACCGACGCCCACCCGCGGGTGGGCTCGTAGATGCCCGACATCAGCCGCAGCAGCGTCGACTTGCCCGCGCCGTTGTGCCCGACGAGCGCGACCCGGTCGCCCTGGCGCAGCGAGACGGTGACGTCGCGCAGCGCCTCGATGATCGGCACCTTGCTCTCGGTGCCGATCCGCCCACCTGCCTTGCCCAGTACGGACTTCTTCAGCGAGCGCGTCCTGGCGTCGAAGATGGGGAAGTCGACGCAGGCGTCGACGACGTCGATGCTCACCATCGGGTCAGACCCAGTACGCGACGCGCGCGCGGTAGTTGCGCAGGCAGACCAGCGCCGCGGCCCAGCCGAGCACGGTGATGACTCCGACCACCATCCAGTACCGGCCGACGAACGACTCGCCGAGCAGCGGGCGGCGCAGGATCTCCACGAAGTGGAAGATCGGGTTCAGCTCGGCGAGCCTGGCGCGCTCGGCCACCCCCGGGTTGGTGCTCTTCCGCAGCTGCTCGTAGGACCAGACGATCGGGGTCATGAAGAAGAGCAGCTGGGTCAGGCTGGCGATGATCGGCGGGATGTCCCGGAACCGGGTGGCGACGATCCCGGACAGGATGGCGATCCAGCCGCCGTTGAGCACCAGCAGGACGAACGCCGGCAGCGCCAGCAGCAGCGACCAGCCGAGCGGTTGCGGGAAAATGATCACCAAGAGACCCCAGATGACCAGGTTGTGCGCGAAGAACAGGGTCTGGCGCCACACCAGCCGGTACACGTGCAAACTCAGTGGCGCCGGCAGGAACTTGATCAGGCCCTCGTTGGCGATGAAGACCTCGCTGCCCTCGAGGATGCAGCCGTTGATGAAGTTCCAGATCAGCAGCCCGGTGGCGACGTAGGGCAGGAAGGTCGAGATGGGGATGCCGAACAACGCCCCGTACAGGATGCCCATCGCCGTCGCGATGACGCCCATGCTGATGCTGATCCACAGCGGCCCCAGCAGCGAGCGCCGGTAGCGCTGCTTGATGTCCTGCAAGCCCAGGTAGCCCCACAGCGGGCGCTGCGCCCAGCCCTGGCGAAGGTCGTCGAACGCACGCTGCCAGCTGCGCGGGCCCGGGACGGCGTCGACGAGCGGGTGCACGTCGCCCGTCCTGCCGTCGCCCATGCTCACCGCCACGGCCCGAGAGTACCGGCGACCGGCCGGTCGGCCACCGGCGGTGGGACGCCGCGCCCCCGTGGAGCCCTCGCGCCGCCGAGCCGGCGGGCCGCTACAGGTACTGCCCGGTGCCGCGGCCCATGCCCTCGGGCATCGGCGGCTGCCCGGGTTGCCCGCCCATCCCCGGCGGCAGCCCGCGGCGCATCTGCTCCAGCTGCGCCCGCGCCGCCATCTGCTGGGCGAACAGTGCGGTCTGGATGCCGTGGAACAGGCCCTCCAGCCAGCCGACGAGCTGGGCCTGGGCGATCCGCAGCTCGGCGTCCGACGGGGTCGTCTCCTCGCTGAAGGGCAGGCTGAGCCGGTTCAGCTCCTCGCGCAGCTCCGGCGCGAGGCCCTGCTCCAGCTCCTTGATCGAGTTGTCGTGGATCTCGCGCAGCCGGGCTCTCGACGCGTCGTCCAGCGGCGCCGCGCGCACCTCCTCGAGCAGCTGTTTGATCATGGTGCCGATGCGCATCACCTTCGCAGGCTGCTCGACCATCGACCCGATGCCCTGGTCCTCGGCGCCGTCGGCACCGTCGTCGTCGCCGGGTTGCGGGACGCGGCCCAGGCCCACCGGACGCCCGTCCGGGCCGATGACCATGACCTGCTGCTCGTCGTCGTCCCCGCTGTTCTGGTGCTGCGGCTCGCTCATGCCCTTCATCATGGCCCGTGACCGAGCATGTCGCGGCGTGGGGCGCCCCCGTTCCCGCTGCTCGATCCGCGGCACCGTTACCGTGTGGCGATGGCTTTCGATGTCGCTCGGGTCCGCGGGCTGATACCCGGCCTGGGTGACGGCTGGGTCCACCTGGACGGTACGGCCGGGATGCATGCGCCCGAGCAGGTGGCCTCCGCCACCCTGCAGGCGTTGCGCGCCCCGACCGCGGTCCCCGGCGGGGTGTACCCGGCCTCGCGGCTGGCCGGGGAGACCGAGGACGCCGCGCGCCGCGCGATCGCCGACCTCGTCGGCGCCGACCCGCGCGGCGTGGTCCTCGGGCCCGGCAGCGCGGTGCTGCTGCGCAGGCTCGCCAACGCGGTGAGCGAGACCTGGATGCTCGGCGACGAGATCGTGGTGTCCCGGCTCGACGACGTCGCCAACGTCGCGCCGTGGCTGCGCAACGCCGCACGCAAGGGCGTCGGGGTGCGCTGGGCCGAGATCGACATCGAGACGTGCGAGCTGCCCGAGTGGCAGTTCGACGAGCTCTTGACGGGCGCGGTCCGGGTGGTCGCGCTGACTGCGGCGTCCCGGCACGTCGGCACCCGTCTCGACGTGGCCCGGATCGCCGAGCGGACCCGGGAGAACGGCGCGCTGCTCGTCGTCGACCTCACCGCGGCGGCTCCGTTCGGACCACAGGACCTCACCGCACTGGGCGCCGACGTCGTGGTGCTCGACGCCGCGGCGTGGGGCGGGCCCCGGCTGGGGGCGCTGGTGTTCCGGGCGCCCGCGCTGCTCGACCGGCTGGGCTCCTACGCGCTGGAGCCCGCCCCGCGCGGGCCGCACCGCCTGGAGCTCGGGCCACACTCCTTCCCGCAGCTCGCGGGCCTGGTCGCCTCCGTCGAGCATCTGGCCGGCCTCGACGACGCCGCCACCGGTACCCGCCGCGAGCGGCTGCTCACCTCGATGGCCCAGGTGCAGGCCTACCAGGCGGAGCTGCTCGCGACGCTGCTGGTCGAGCTGAGCATCGGGACCCGCGCGGTGGTGCTCGGCGACCCGGCCCGCCGGGTGCCGATGCTGTCGCTCACCCACCCGTCGGTGAAGGCACCCGACGTCGTCGAGCACCTGGCCGACCGCGGCGTCTGTGCCATGGCCGACCCCGGCGACCAGGGCGTCCTCGCGCACCTGGGCACCGCCGAGATCGGCGGGGTGGTCCGGGTCGGGCTGGCGCACTACACCAGCGCCGGTGAGGTGGAGGTCCTGGTCAGCGCGCTGGCCGAGCTGAGCTGAGAATGTGGGCTCGCGCTCAGCGCGCCCCGGGTGCGACCAGCAGGATCTTCCCGACCACGCCGCCCTCGTCGAGCAGCCGATGGGCTCGCGCGGCGTCCGCCAGCGGGATCCGGTCGTGCACGATCGGCGCGACCCGGCCCTCGGCGATCATCGGCCAGACCTGCTCGCGCACACCCGAGACGATCTGGCCCTTGCCGTTCGGGCCGTCGACGGGCCTGCCGCGCAGCCCCATCGCGGTGATGCTGGCGCGCTTGGTGAGCAGCGCGCCGAGGTTCAGCTCGCCCTTCGCCCCGCCCTGTAATCCGATGATCATGAGCCGGCCGTCCGGGGCGAGCGCGGCCAGGTTGTTCGCCAGCCCCCTGGCGCCCATGTTGTCGAGGATGACGTCGGCGCCGTACCCGTCGGTGGCCTTCCTGAGCTCCTCGGCCACGTCGTCGTGATAGTCGATGGCGATGTCGGCGCCGAGGTCGCGGCAGCGCTGCAGCCGGTCGGGGGCGCCGGCGGTGGCGGCCACCCTGGCCCCGATCGCCTTGGCCACCTGGATCGCGTGGGTGCCGATGCCGCTGCTGCCGCCCTGCACGAGGAACGTCTCGCCCGCGCTGAGCCGCCCGGCCGCGACCACGTTCGACCACACCGTGCAGGCGACCTCGGGCAGCCCGGCCGCCGTCACCAGGTCGACGCCGTCGGGCGGGGGCAGCACCTGCGCCTGCGGTACCGCGACCCGCTCCGCGTAGCCGCCGCCCGCCAGCAGCGCGCACACCTCGTCGCCGATCCGCCAGCCGGTGACCCCCGCGCCGAGCTCGACGATCCGCCCGGAGCACTCCAACCCGATGATGTCCGACGCTCCGGGCGGTGGTGGGTAGTTGCCCTGGCGTTGCATGAGGTCGGCCCGGTTCACCGCCGTCGCGGCCACCTCGATGACCACCTCGCCGTGCCGCGCCGTCAGGTCGGGCACCTCGGTCCATTCGAGGACGTCCGGGCCGCCCGGCTCGCGCATCGTGATCGCGTACATGGCGGGAACGCTATTGCGTTTGCCACCGTCCGGCACGCTGTACCGCATGGACCATCCCGAGCCGTGGCCGCTGCGCCACCTCGTCCTGCGTACCCCGCGGCTGGAACTGCGCCCCGACGACGACGCCGGGCTGCTGGAGCTCGTCGAGGAGACCTACCGCGGGGTGCACCCGCCGTCGGAGATGCCGTTCCTGCAGCCGTGGACCGACGTCGATCCGCGTCATCTCGGACGCGCAACGCTGCAGTACTACTGGTCGCAACGGGCGGCGCTGGCGCCGGCGGGGTGGTCGCTGAACTTCCTGGTGCGGGTCGAGGGCCGGGTGGTCGGCGTGCAGGGCCTGGGTGGGACGGACTTCGCGGTGACCCGCGAGGTGAGCACCGGGTCCTGGATCGGGATGCGCCACCAGCGCCGTGGAATCGGCACCGAGATGCGCGCCGCCGTACTGGCGTTCGCGTTCGACCATCTCGGCGCGACCCGGGCGCGGACCGGCGCGTTCGCCGACAACACGGCGTCGCTTCGGGTGTCGGAGCGGCTGGGCTACCGTCGCGACGGGACGGCGACGATGCCGCGCCGCGGCGAGCGGGCCGACGCGATCCGGCTGCTCCTGAGCCCCGGCGAACTCCGCCGGCCGCCCTGGACGTTGCAGGTGGCGGGCCTCGAAGGCTGCGCCGTGCTGCTGGGGGTCTGAGCTTGGCGGTGTGTTCAGCCCAGGTCCACCCCACGGGCGAAGGTGTCGCAGCGGGCCGGGTCGCCGCTGCGGTAGCCGGTCGAGTACCACCTCTCGCGCTGCGTCGAGGTGCCGTGGGTGAACTGGCTCTGGTCGACGCGTCCGCCGCAGGTTCGACTGGATGTAGTCGTCACCGATCCGTCCGGCGGTGTCCAACGCGGCGTCGACGTCGGCCTGGGTGACGTCGGTGATCAACGGGCGGCCACCGGCGGTCGGGACGCTCGTGGCGTGCTCGGCCCACACCCCGGCGTAGCAGTCGGCCTGCAGTTCAAGGCGCACGGAGCCCGACGTCGGTCCGGTCGCCCCGGCCTGCACCCGCCGGCTGGTCCCGAGCAGCTTCTGGACGTGGTGGCCGTACTCGTGGGCGACGACGTAGGCACGCGCGAACGGACCGCCTGCGGCGCCGAACCGGGTCTGCAGCTCCTGGAAGAACCCCAGGTCGAGGTAGACGCTGGAGTCGTCGGGACAGTAGAAGGGCCCCACCGAGGAGGTTGCGTTGCCGCATCCGGTGGATACGCCACCGCCGAAGAACGTGGTGGTCGGGCGCTGGTAGGTCTGGCCGGACCGCGCAAGCTGATCCTGCCAGTACCCGTCGAGGGAGTTGGTGACGGCCGTGACCTCGCAGTCGAGCTTCGAGTTCGCGTCGCTGCCGCTGCGGCACGACTGCCCGATCGCGGTGTTGTCGGCCCGCTGGCTCGGCGCTGCCCCCGCGCCACCGAGCTGCGACACGAGCAGGTACAGGATCAGCCCGACGACGCTGACGCTGCCGCCGCCCAACGCCACCCGCCCGCCCAGCGGACCGCCGCCGCCCGAGCCGCGCAGGTCCCTGATGTGGGACGTGTCGAGGTCGGCACCCTCGTCGAGACGCATGGCTGCCTCCTTGCCGGCTCTCCCGTCGAAGATCCCCGCATACCGTAAGGGTCATTCGACCGCTTCCGCTGAGTACTCTCGACGGGATGAGCGGGCCTGATGCGGAGCCACGATGGCTGGGCGAGACCGAGATGCGGTTCTGGCGCTCGTTCATCCACACCGCGACGCTGGTGGAGGGCCGGCTCAACCGGGAGCTCGTCGAGGCGCACAGGATCTCCCATGCCGACTACGTGATCCTCGTGGTGCTCTCCGAGTCGTCGGACGAGCGGATGCGGATGAGCGCTCTCGCCGAGATCACCGCGTCGTCCAAGTCGCGGCTGTCGCACCAGATCGCCCGGATGGAGCGGGCCGGGCAGGTCCGCCGCGAGGAGTGCACCGACGACGGCCGCGGCATCCTCGCCGTCCTGCTGCCCCCCGGCCGCCGGCTGCTGGAGGAGGCGGCCCCGACGCATCTGCGCGGGGTGCGCCAGCACGTCGTCGACCGCGTGACGCCCGAGGAGCAGCAGGCCATCGCGGTGGCGCTGGAGCGGGTGTTCGACGGCCTGCGCGTCGCGGAGCCGGAGGCGGATGCGGAGGCGAGTGCCAGGGCGGCGAGCTAGCCCGAGTTTCCGGGATAGTTCGATCTTGATGGCGTAGCGGGTCGGCGTGGCGGGCGGTGACCTGCGGTTCTTCGGTGTGTCGCCATGTCTTCGATCTTGAAATGCTGTATGACCTAATGTGTGGCGAGCTTGTACAA
>JBBSGM010000126.1:0-11853 GCA_038254065.1 Mycobacteriales bacterium
AGGACCTCGCCGAGGTTCTCGCCGTCGCCTACCCCCCGGCGCAGCACGACGTAGGCGGCGGGCACGAGGCGGAAACGATCGATCACCCACCGAGCCTAACCTCGACTCACGGAGGCAGCTGAGCTCATCTTCGCGCTGCACTGTGGAGCGACGGTAGAACGACAGTGGGTCGGCGCCACGGAAATGACAGCGCCGTTCGTGATCATCGTGCGTCCTTCGCCGACGCCTGACCTCGCCCGCGGGGACTTGATGCGGGCCCACCCGGTCGAGCCCGTCGCCGAGCCTCCGCCGCCTGATTCCAGGCAACTGTCGCGCCGGCCTCTCCGCGGGGCGGTTACAGTCAGGGCCATGAGGGCCGCCGTGCGGACGACGTACGGGCCGCCGGAGGTCGTGCACATCACCGAGGTGCCGGCCCCGGAGGTGGGTCCCGGCGAGGTGCGGGTCGCGGTGCACGCGACGACCGTGAACCGCACCGACTGCGCCGTCACGGCCCATCCACCGACATGCGCCGGGCCGCACCACGTGGTGCCACGTCAGTCACCTGTTGGCGAGCGGGTGGCGTGTGTCGTGGCGGGATTCGAGCGGCCCGGGACGTCCCGACCCACGGGTGGGGCGAAGGCCCGCGACGCTGTTGCCTGTGGGTGTCGGACGCCGCCGCCCTGGAGGTTTGTGGTCTGCCCCCGCCTGCAGCCGGGCGGTGATCGTGGCGACCACGTGGTGGGCGTCTTCGCCGACTCCGCCGATGAACGCGGAGGCGAGTTTGGTGAGGAAGGGCAGGCCGATGAAGTACAGCCCGGGCTGGGCGGGTGCGACGCCCCGGTCGTGGTCGGGAAGGGTGTCGGAGCTCCAGCCGGGAAGGTCGATCCAGCTGAAGTCGTGTCCGAACCCGGTGCACCAGATCACGTTCGACACCTCGACCCGGCGGCCGTCCTCCAACAGGGGCCAACCGTCGATGGTCGCGGCGACCCGCGCCACCAGCTCCACGCCGGCCGCGGTGACATCCTTGAAACTCAGCCGGATCAGCGGGCCGCCGTGAGCCTGCGCCTGCGGTCGGACCTTGCGGCCGATCCGGGTGTCGATGGAGAAAATCTTGTTGGCCAGGTACCAGAAGAACAGACCGTTGAAGGACTGAGCGATTTTCGGGATCTGCCCGGTGCTGTTGCCTGCGAGCTGGGTCGGGTGTCCGGCGTGGGCGACCTCGATGGCGATCTCCGCGCCGGAGTTGCCGGCGCCCACGACGAGGACGGGGCCGGGTTGGAGCTGGGTGGGATTGCGGTAGTCGGCCCCGTGGAGCTGCAGGATCGACTCATCCAGGGTCGCCCCCCAGACCGGGATGCGTTTCGTCTGGTGCGCGCCGGTGGCGACCACGACGTGGCGTGCGGTGATGGTCCGCCCGCCCGCGGCCAGCACGTAGCCGTCGCCTTCTCGCGAGAGCCGTTCGACGCGCACCCCCAACCGGACGGGGAGCCCGAAGTGATCGACGTAGGTTTCCAGGTACTGCGCCGTCTCATCCTTCGTCGGGAATGATCCGGCTGGAGCGGGAAAGGGGAGGCCGGGAAGTCCGTCGTACTTCGCGGGGGTGAACAGCCGAAGCGAGTCCCACCGCGCCCGCCAGCTGTCCCCGACCCGGCTTCCGCCCTCGAGAATGACGTGATCGATCCCGGCCTCGTTCAAGTAGTGACCGATCGCCAGTCCGGCCTGGCCGGCACCGACCACGGCGACGGTGACTGTTTCCCGGCTGCTGATATCGCTCATGTTCGCGCCTCTTCTGAGAATTTTCCGCATTCACTGCGGTGGTCCTGGTCGTCTGCCACCCAGGGTCGCGTCGACCCGGCGCCGTGGCATCGGCGAAATCGCCAGTCACGGCGACGAACACCGGCCGACGAACACCGGTCGACGAGCAGCCCGGTCGCGTGCCCGGCAGCGGGCCGACACCGTGGAGGGAGCTGTCGACCCCGGCATTGGTCGACTCCGGCCAGTAGGCCGTGGGGCTCCTCTGCTGCTGTCGCGAGGTGTCCGCGTGCCCCCTGATGGCCGGCGCCGGCCGGTGAACGCCGCCGGTCCGCCGGTGTTACCGGCTGGCGGGCGTCAGCGGCTCGTCAGCGGCGAGGTGCAGCCGCATTAGTTCCGTGCGCGAGGTGATCTGAAGTTTCGAGAACACGTTGCGCAGGTGGTAGTCGACGGTTCGCGGGCTCAGGAACATGCCCGCCGCGATCTGCTTGTTCGTCTCCCCCGCGCCCACTTGGGCGATGATCTGCCGTTCTTGCGGGGTCAGCTGATCGAAGGTGCTGACGTCGCGGCGGCGGGTTGTCTCGCCGGTGGCGCGCAGCTCAGCGGCCGCGCGGTCGGCCCACGGCGTGGCGCCGACCTGCTCGAACACCTCGAGGGCGGCACGCAGGTGGGGTCGCGCCTCGGTCCGTCGCCGGTTGCGGCGCATCGCCTCGCCGAGCAGGAGGTGACTTCTGGCCAGTTCGAACCGGCGATCGGTCAGCGCGTGGAGATCGAGCGCCGTCGCGAAGTGGTGCTCGGCCTCGTGGCCGTCGCTGACCAGGCCCCGGCAACGGGCCAGCAGCGCCAGCAGATGCGGAGCGGTGAAATGTGCCCATAACGGGAGTGCCGTGACCGCGTCGTCGGCCATGGCGCGGGCTCCGCTGCGGACGGCGGCGTCGACGAAGTCGGGAAGGCGCAGGAGGGCCTTGAGGGAGCGGGACTGTCCGGGGCTGTGGTCACCGAGTGAGGTGAACAAGCTCAGCGCCTCTGCGGGACGGTTCCGCTGCAGGGCCAGCATTGCGAGCGCCTCGACCGCGGTGACGGTGTGCATCCGCAGTGCGCGCGGGGTCGCGTACTGCATCGCGGCGTGGGCCTCGCGCCGGCAGTCCTCGTCGCGTCCCTGGTAGGCGGCGATCGCGGCGAGGACGGCGCGGTGGTAGCACGCGGTGCTCTCCTGCCGGGTCTCGTCGGCCAGACGCAGGCCTTCGGTGGCGTGCCCCATCGCCGTGGGCAGGCGCCCGGCGATGAGTTCCATGCTGGCGAGGAAGCCCAGCACGTGCGGCATCATCGACACCGCTCCGGTCTCGCGGGCCCGTGCCGCCGCGTGCCCGTAGAGCAGCCGCGCCCCGGTGTCGTCGCCGATGTCCACCGCGGCGGCGCCGATGTGCAGCAGACGCAGCGGATCCTGTTCGGTCATCGCCCCGGCGATGACGTGCTCCAGTCGCCGGGTGCCCTCCGCGCCCCGACCCGCCAGCATCTGGGCTTTGCCGATGAGGTGCGCGGCGAGCGTGCCGGTCTCCGGATCGGCCTCGGCACCGTCGGTCGCTGCGAACCGCTCCGCGGCGGCGATGATCCACTGGTCGTCGCAGCTGAACATGGCCGCCTCGACGCACTCGCCCATCATCATCATCGCGGCACGAGGGCCGAGCGGGGGAGCCTGGGCGACCGCTGCCGAGAGCAGCATCAGCGCGTCGGCCGCGTTGCCGCAGCGCAATTCGATCGTGCCGTGCAGATGCGCGAGGTCGACCCGCAGCGCCACCTCCAGCGTTCCCGTCTCCTCCGCGAGGCCGGCCAGGACCAGGGACCGCTGGGGTTGTCCGCCCAGCCACGCCGCGCGGGCCGCGGCGGCCAGGCGCCGAGCGCGGTCGTCGGCGAGCGGGGTGAGCGCCGCCGCCCGCTCGAGCGCTACCGCGGCGGCAACGTGGCCACCCCGTTGGCGAGCGCGCGCCGCGGTGGCCTCCATCTCGGCGGCGACGGTCTCGTCATGGCCCAGTGTCGCGGTGGCCCGATGCCACGCGCGCCGATCGGGATACTCTGCGCCCACGGCCGCCGCCAGGGCCCGGTGCACTGCCTGGCGGGCCGAGAACGGCGCGCTGTGATAGATCGCCGAGCGCACCAGGGGATGGCGGAACTCGATGCCTGAGGCGGTGACCCGGACCAGACCCGCCAGCTCCGCCGGCGCGAGGTCGCGCGGATCGACCTCCAGCTGGCCCGCGGCCGCCGCGAACACCCCGGGGTCCGCGCCGTCGTCCGCGGCGGCGAGCAGCACGAGGACCTGCGTCGGGTCGGGAAGGGAACGGGCCCGCGCGGTGAACTCCCGCTCCACACGCTCCGGGAGGGCGATGAGCTCATCACCGTGGAAGCGATCGCCACCGATTGCGGCGGAGAGCTCGAGCAGTGCGAGCGGATTGCCGCCAGTCAGACTCACCAGCCGATCAGCGACGTCGGGTGGCAGTGGGGCGCCTGTCCGATGGGCCAGCAGCTCGGTGGCCGGCCCCGGGCCGAGGCCCTGCAGGTGCAGCTCGCCGATGCCCTCGGCGGCGAACGGCCGTGTGTCGCCGTCGCGCGCGGCGAACAGCATCGCGATCGGCTCCGCGTGCAGGCGGCGGGCCGCGAAGCACAAAGCGTCCGCCGAGGCCTGGTCGAGCCACTGGGCGTCGTCCACGACGCAGACGATGGGCTGCTCCTCAGCCGCGTCGGCAAGGACGCTGAGCACCGCGATCGACACCAGGAAGCGGTCCGCCGCGGCGGTCGGTGCCAAGCCGAGTGCGCCGGCCAGAGCGTCTGCCTGGCGGCCCGGGATGCGGTCGATCCGAGACAGCTCGCCGCGCAGCAGCTGGTGCAGCGCGGCGAAGGCCAGCTCGGACTCCGACTGGATCCCGGTCGCCCGCAGCACGCGCAGCTCGCCGGTAGCAGCGAGCGTGTCGGCGAGCAGCGCGGACTTGCCCACCCCGGGCTCGCCGCGGACAACGATGGCCCCGCTCGCTCCCTCGCGGGCCCCGCCGAGCAGGCGCAGCAGCACCGCCCGCTCCGCGTCCCGCCCGTACAACATGCCGCGATGCTATGCCCGATTTGCCACTCCACCCCGGGCCTGTCGCGCACCAGCCCATCGCAGGCAGGGGATGGGCGCGGCGCTTGTCAGGCCGTTTGCCGCAGAACAAGCAGTGCCGGAATGGGTCCCCTTCGGCACTCCCGCCCGCCGCTTGCGGAGCTGCTGTTTCCGTTGGTCGGAGCCGTGCCGATAGGTCTTCCACAATCAGCGTGTCGCGGACCGGCCGCGGGCCGGGTAGCGGTATCTGCGGATGTCAGAGCATCGTCGTCGGCGGTCGCTGAGCTTTAGGCCGGATCGTCAGGGGTGGACCGTGCTGTCGAGTTCCAGGCCGCCGCGCTCGACGCGCCCGTGCAAGCCGTGGGCGACGTTGTTCATCGACTGCTACTCACGGCTGCTCATGGGGTGGGCGTTGTCGCTGCACCCCACCAGCGCCACCGTGCTCGCGGCGCTGCGCCGCGGTCTGGTCATCGACCCGGCGCGGGGACCGTTCGGCGGGATCCCGCAAGTGCTGGTCCCCGACAACGGTCTGGAGTTCGCCACGACCGCGCTGGGGCGGGTGTGCGGGGTGCTGGGGACCACGCTGGCCCCGACCGACGCCTACGCCCCTCTCTTAACCGGCTAATCGAGACCACTGGAGTGGTTCGACACGCCGACATGACTGTGGTTGTTGACACCTGGTGATCCGACTGGGATACCTACGTCTCGTGACGGATGAACCCCTGAGGGTGGTGCGGGACGGCGAGGTGTGGCTGCTGTCCGGGGCGTCCGCGTCCCGGTTCGGGCTGGTCAACGAGTTCCTCGGCTACCTGGCGGATCGCAACTACTCGCCGCGCACCCGGCGGTCTTACGCGTTCGACCTGCTCGGCTTCGCGCGGTGGCTCGACGGCGAGGGGATCGAGCTGGCCGGGGTGGACGTCGACGTGCTGCTGCGGTTCCTCACCGCGTGCCGGGAGGCGGTGCTGCCGGGGCGTGCGGGCGGGAACGTGTACTCGATCCGGGACGGCCGCAACACCGGCTACGCACCGGCGACGATCAACCGGCGGCTGGCCGCGATCTCGGCGCTGTTCGCGTTCCGAGAGATGCGCGATCCGGCGGCGCGGAACCCGGTGCCGCGCGGGCGGGCGGCCCGCACGACGGCCCGCGGCGAGCGCGGGGGTCTGCTGGGGCATGTGGCCAAGCCCAAGGATCGGTCTCGGCTGCGGCTGCGGGAGCCGCGGCGGCTGCCGCGCGGGCTGACCCGGGAGGAGTCCGCGGCGTTGTTGGGCAGCTTCCGGACCTGGCGGGACCGCGCGATCGCCGGGCTGATGCTGCTGTCGGGGTTGCGCTCGGCTGAGGTCCTGGGCCTGCTGGCCACCGATGTGGACATCGCGCGGCGCTGGGTGCGGGTCATCGGCAAAGGCGACAAGGAGCGCCGGGTCCCGGTCGACGTCGATGTCGCCGGAGCCATCCAGACCTACCTACTGGCCGAACGCCCGGAGACCGTCAGCACGGCGCTGTTCGTGGTGGCGAAGGGCCCTAACCGGGGGCGGCCGTTGAGCGCGGCCGGTTTGCGCACGGTGTTCCGCTACCACCGCGAGCGGGCCGCGGTCCCGGCCGGGCATCCTCACGCGCTGCGGCACTCGTTCGGCACCGCGCTGGCCGAGGCCGGGGTGGACCTGTCGGTGATCCAAGCGCTGATGGGCCACGACCACGTCGACTCCTCAGCCGCCTACATCCACCTCGCCCCTTCCCTGCTACGTGAGGAGTTCGATGCCGCCCGCGCCCGCCTGCGCACCCGTCCGTGATGAGATCGACCTGCTGGCCGAGTTCCGGGCGCACATGGCCCGGCTCGGGTTGCACGGACCCAACCAGGACAAGTCGGCTCGGGCCTTCCTGCGCCGTTGGCCCGATCCGCAGTCCTGGGCCGATGAGCCGCTGGCGACCCGGCTGGCGCTGCCGGAGGTGTCGCGGTCGTTCCTGATGTTCCTGCTGCTCGGCGGGCATCTGCGCCCAGGCTATGACTACCTGGTGCGCCGCAAGCTGCCCAGCTTCTGGCGCGAGCTGCCACACGGCCCGATGGCCACCGACGTGGCCGGTTTCCTGACCGCGGCGGCCGAGTTGGGGTTCACCGAGCGGACCCGGGTCGCGGTCGGCTCGCAGGTCGTGGGCCGGCTGCTGATCCAGACCGGGCGCGGGCTGGGTCAGCTCACGGAAGCTGATCTCGACGAGCTGCTGGCCGCCTGCCGGCAGCGCCAGGACACCGACGGGATCGGATTGAAGCACTACCAGCGGGCGGTGCACACCACCCGGCAGGTGCTGTTTCACCTCGGCGTGCTCGACGCCCCGCCGGTGAACGCGACGACCTTGCTGCGGCAGAGCTTCACCGAACGGATGCGCGAGGCCACACCGGTGTTGCGCCCGACGTTCGTGGCCTACCTCGACCGGTTGACCGCCACCCACACCCGTTCCACGGTCACCGGAGCCGCGAGCCGGCTCAACACCTTCGCCGCGCATCTCGCCCTCACCGACCCCGACCTGCCTGGTCTGGCCGAGCTGGACCGGCGCCGGCATATCGAGACCTACCTGACTGCGACCGCCGCCGCGGTCAACTCCCGCACCGGGGCGCCGCTGTCGGCCTCCGAGCGGCGCGCCCGGGTGCTCACGGTGCACTGCCTGCTCAACGACATCGCCGAGTGGGGCTGGGCTGAGGCCCCGACCCGGCGGCTGGTGTTCCGCGGCGACATCCCGAAGCTGCCCCGCCCGCTGCCGCGCTACCTTACCCCCGACCTGGACCGGCGGCTCATCACCGCGCTGGAGGGCTGCCACGACCGGCTGGCGCCGACGCGCTGCTGCTGGCCCGCGCCACCGGGCTGCGCATCGGTGAGCTGGTTGATCTCGAGCTCGACTGCGTGCACGAGATCCCCGGCCAAGGCGCCTGGCTGAAGGTGCCACTGGGCAAGCTCGCGACCGAGCGGATGGTGCCACTGGACGAGGAGACGGTCGCCCTGATCGACCGGATCTGCGCGCGCCGCTCCCCGGGCCGCCCGCTGCGCCATCCGCGCACCGGGCGGCCCACGGAGTTCCTGCTCACCCACCACGGACGCCGGGTCACCGTCTATCAGCTGCGCGACGTGCTCACCCGGGTCGCCCGCGACGCCGGGCTGCCCCACACCACCCCGCACCAACTGCGCCACACCTACGCCACCGCCCTGGTCAACGCCGGTGTCTCGCTGCAGAGCCTGATGGCGCTGCTCGGGCACGTCTCGGCCGCCATGAGCCTGCGCTACGGGCGACTGTTCGACTCCACGGTCAAGGCCGAGTACGAGCGGGCGCTGACCGCGGCGAAAGCCCACCTCGGGTCGCTGCCCGCCGAGCCGCCCGCCGGACGGACCCTGCTGCCGATCATCGCCGGGGACTGGAAGGAGGCGCCCGCCGTCAAGGCCCGCCTGGCCGGTGGGTTCTGCGTCCGCGCCCAGGTCCAGGGACCCTGCGCCTACGCCAACATCTGCGAACACTGCCCGAACTTCCGCACCGACGCCGGCTACCTGCCCGTTCTCGCCGCGCAACGCGCCGACGCCGAAACCCTCGCCCGCGATGCCGAGGCCCGCGGCTGGGGCAGCGAGGCCGACCGTCACCGCCGGCTCATCGAACGCCTCGACGCCCACATCCGCGAGGCCCAAACCGGATGAGCCCAGACCGGATGAGCACCCCCCGCGACGAACGGCGCCAACGCGTCGAGGACGCCTGCGCCGCCCTGCTCGCCGCCGAAGAGCCGGTGGCCTTCGACGAGGTCGCCACCCGGGCCGGCATCGGCCGCGCCACCCTCTACCGCAACCCCGACCTCCGAGCCGTCGTCGAGGAACACCGCGCCCGCGGACGAGAAGCCCACACCCTTACCGGCCTGGCCACCGAGATCGCCCACCTACGCATCGCCCTCGACGTCCTCGCCACCACCGTCCGCAGACACGAAGAACAACTCCGCCGACAACGTCGACCCGACGAGCGCAGCGGCAGCTGACCTCCGCCGTCGTCCAGCGCCACCTAAGCGACCCAGATTAGCCGGATAACCGCACCAGAAGGGCAAGATCGAACGGGCGAACCTGACCGTGGACCAGGAGTTCCTGTCCGGGTTGCCGTTCTACACCGAGGGCCCACGCGCCGCGGACGGGCGCCTGTACGGGCCCGACGCCCCGCCGATGGCGCTGGGGTTGTTCGTGGACTTCTTCGCCGAGTGGGTGATCGACTACAACACCACCCGCCCGCACTCGGCGTTGGGTGGGCTGACCCCGCTGCAGCGCTGGGAGGCCGACCCCACCCCGGTCCAGGAAGTCCCCGCCGAACAGCTGCGGTGGCTGCTGCTCGCCGATGTCGAGCGGACCATTCAGCGCGACGGGATCCACTTCGGTGGCCTTTCCTTCAGCGCCGGCGAGCTCAACGGGCGGGTCGGGGAGCGGGTGCAGGTCCGCTATACCCCGCACGACCTGCGCCAGATCGAGGTCTTCCGCGGCGACACGTGGCTGTGCACCGCCTATCCGCAGGGTGCGCTGTGCGACGCCGAACGCGACGCGGTGCTGGCGCGGCGCCGGGCGGACGCGGCCGAGCTGGGGCGGCGCCAGCAGCGGACCAGCCGCCGCGCTCGGGCCCGGCTCGCCCGGATCACCGAACCCGGCACGGCGGAGGAGACCACGGTGATCAGCGCGGACACCGCCCGGGCCGAACGGGGACGTCGTGAGCGCGGTGGGGAACGCGACATCGAGGCCCGTGATCGGGACCTGCAGTGTCTGGCCCGTACCGACCTGCTCAACCTGCATCGCGAGTTCGAGTACTGGAACCCGCCCGACCCGTCCACACCGGCGCCGGTTGAGCAGCTCGATGACCAGCACCACCCCGCCGATCCGGGCGGCGGGCCGGCCAGCGGACGAGATGGAGACGATCGATGAGCGGGCGGCACTTCCTCGACATCGACGGTGCGGCGACGTTGCCGACCGAGCAGTTGGGTCTGGTCGATCAGACGGTGGAGGACCTGGTGGAGACCCGGGCCATGGGGGCGGTGCACGGGCAGGCCGGGTTGGGTAAGACGTTCGCCGTGGAACAGGCCCTCGACCGCCGTGGTGAGCAGGTCGCGGCGTGCTGGGTGTCGTTCACCAGCCGCCCGACGATGCGCTCGGTCGCGGCCGACCTGGTGGGCGAGCTGAGCGGGGATCCGCCCGGTCGACACCCGAACCGGTTCACGCTGTCCGCGGAACTGCTCGAACACCTCGCCGATCACCGCGGCCAGGATGGGCGGGAACGCCTCGTTGTCATCGACGAGGCGCAGCAACTCAACCGGGAATGCATCGAGTTCCTGCGCTACCTGCACGACCACAAGCTGACCCGGTTCGGGTTGCTGCTGGTCGGCGGGGATGGCACCTGGCGGGTCCTGGCCCGCGAACCGATGCTGCGGTCGCGGATCTACCGCCGCGTGGTGTTCAACGCGCTGAGCGGGGAGCAGGTGTGCGCGCTGCTGCCCCGCTACCACCAGCTCTACGCCGGAGTCGACAACAAGGTCCTGTTGTTCGTCGATGACCACTTCGCGCACGGCAACCTGCGGGACTGGGCCGCGTTCACCGCCACCGCGATGAAGCTGTGCCGGGCCGCCGGGCAGGACCGGGTCGACGAACAGATCGCGCGCAACGCCTTCGCGCTGCACGGCGGCGTCCGGCCCCGCCCCGCCGATGGCGCCGCGTGATGGTGGCTCAGCTCATGGCCGCGGCGTCGGCGCCCCCGGTGTCGTGGGCGTCGCCGCATCGCGGGTCGGCCGCAGTGATGGTGCTGTGCGACGACGACTCCCTGGGCTGCGTCGGTGAGCTCGGTGCCCGCCATGACCTCGACCGGGGTGTGGTGGTCTGCTTGCCGCGCCCAGATGTGACGCGCTCAGCGTTCGGCGAGGATCTGCTGGTCGCTCTGGGCAAAACACCGGGCGGGCTGGCCGCGGAAGGGGTGAGCCGCCGCGGATGGGACCTGGCGGCGCTGTGGGTACGAGCCGAGCGCGTACGCGAGCTGGTCGTGCTGCGCGCCCACCGGCTATCCGCCGGGCAGTGGGCCGATCTGGGCGCGGTCACCGCCGGCGCGGGAACCTGGCTCTGGTTGGTCGCTCCCGGAGCGGGCGCCGCGCCCGCGCACGCGGCGGCGCTGGCGACCAGCGCCGCGGGTCGCCCGATCGTGCACCGGCCCTGGCGTGCCGCGCTGGCGGTGCTACCTGCCCCGAAGCGGGGCAGCACACAGGTCGCCGCGGGTGGTCATGGGTTCCCGGTGGTGCCCGACGTGGAGTTCCCGCTGTTCCGGTCGGCCGCGTGGCGGCTGCTCGACCCGGCCGAGTTCACCCGGGTCGATACCGTCTACCGCGACGCCTACGCCCGGGCCCGCGAGCACGCTCCCGGCCTGCGACGCGCCACCGCCGGCCAACCCAGCAGCACCGAACACGTCGACGCGGTGCTGCAGCAGCTCACCATCGACGCGACCAGCACCGACGAAGTCTTCACCCGGGTCCGGGCCGCTCAGGCCGGCCTGTTCGCCGAGGGCCTGTTCGTGGACCTGCGGCCCCGCCCCAGCCCCACCTGGGGAATGAGCACGATCCGGCTGCAGCCGCGCCTGGACCACGCCACGGTGACCCGGCTACGCGGGATCTGCGACCCGACGGTGGCCGCCGCGGTCACCCTCAGCCGCGCCACCGGGATGACCTCTGGCCGGCTCCAGGCGCTGCGCTGCGGAGAGCTGCTCGAGACCGACTCCGGGCTCGACGTGCGAGCCGGTGAACTGACCTACCGGATCCCGGCCGGCGCGACCTGGGCCGAGACCGCCACCGTGCTGGCCGCGGACCTGATGGCCGGCAACGAGGACCCCCGTGCTCATGCCGGCGGGCTGCTGGGCAGGGCCCTGGCCGCGCTCCCAGCGGCGGCGCGGGCCGGGCGGATCCGGTTGCGCGCCGACGCCGGCTACTTCGCCGGGTCACTGGCCCGGGCCGCGCTGCTGGCCGGGGTGGAGTTCGCCATCGGCGCCAAACGCATCGCCCC
>JBBSGM010000127.1:0-11786 GCA_038254065.1 Mycobacteriales bacterium
CAACGGCCCCGGCCCTGCCGACCGCACATCCGACAACCCGGAGCCCGAGGATCCCGGGTCCGACGACACAGCGACATCGGGCCGGCGGGGGACATCGGGCCGGCGGGGGACATCGGGCCGGCGGGGCACATCGGGCCGGCGAGGGACATCGGGCCGGCGAGGGACATCGGGCCGGCGGGGGACATCGGCATCCGTGCCGGTCACCGGCTCGTCCGGCTGCAGCAGCCAGGGCAGGGCCTCGGCCAGCCGGCCGCCGCCATCGGGCTGAGCGGAGGCCCGGCGGGCCTGCCGGGCCGCCGCCCGGTGCGCCGCGGTGCAGTACCGCCGCTCCGCCCGTCCCGGAATGTCCTCGATCTCGACGTCGCACCCGGACAGGGCACATCGCCTCGAACTGCCGTTTACCACTGCGACCCCTATCGCCGGAATGACGGGTCCCGTGCCACCCGGCACGCCGCCCGTCAGGTCACCGTGGCTGGGCGCACACCCCACTGCCGCGGCGTCCAGAAGGAACAACCATGATCCTCAAGGAGGCGAACGTTACCCGGAAGGCCGAGCATTTGTCACTGCCCCAACCGAACCGGAGACCGTAGATCGGTATCACAGCGGGTCGAACACCGTGTATTGACAAGCAATAATCCGTATTGCCGGGTATTGCGTATCAACAAACACCGTGGTATTGGAAGAGAGCTTTGCGTCGACGGGACGACCGCGAGTCATGCGGTGCGGCCGCGAGCCGATCAGTACGTCGACAGCGAGGGATCCACCTGCTTCACCCAGGCGAGCACGCCCCCACCGACGTGCACGGCGTCGGCGAAGCCCGCCTTGTGCAGCGCGGCGAGCGCCTCGGCCGAACGTGCACCGGACTTGCAGTGCAGCACGACGGGCTTGTCCTGCGGGATCTCCGAGAGCGCCGCGCCGGAGAGGATGCGGTCCTTCGGGATCAGCGTGGCGCCGGGGATGGCGACGATCTCGTACTCGTTGGGCTCGCGGACGTCGATCAGCGCGAAGTCCTTGCCCGCGTCCATCATCTCCTTGAGCTCGGTGGCCGTGATCGTGTGGCCCGCAGCGGCGGACTGCGCGTCGTCGGACACCACACCGCAGAAGACGTCGTAGTCGATCAGCTCGGTGATCTTCTTCGTCTCCGGGTCCTTGCGGATCCGGACCGTCCGGTAGCTCATCTCCAGTGCGTCGTAGACCACCAGCCTGCCCAGCAACGTCTCGCCGATGCCGGTGATCAGTTTGATGGCCTCGTTCACCATGATCGAGCCGATGGACGCACAGAGGACACCGAGCACACCACCCTCGGCGCAGGACGGGACCATGCCGGGGGGCGGCGGTTCGGGGTAGAGGTCGCGGTAGTTCAGGCCCAGCCCGTTCGGTGCGTCCTCCCAGAACACCGAGGCCTGGCCCTCGAAGCGGAAGATCGAGCCCCAGACGTAGGGCTTGCCGAGCAGTACCGCGGCGTCGTTCACCAGATAGCGGGTGGCGAAGTTGTCGGTGCCGTCCAGGATGAGGTCGTAGTCGGCGAAGACGTCGAGCACGTTGCTGGAGTCGAGCCGCAGTTGGTGCAGCCGCACCTGGACCAGCGGGTTGATCTCCTTGATCGAGTCGCGGGCCGACTCGGCCTTGGGCCGATCGATGTCGGACTGGCCGTGGATGACCTGGCGCTGCAGGTTCGACTCGTCGACGATATCGAAGTCGACGATTCCCAGGGTGCCCACGCCCGCGGCGGCCAGGTACAGCAGGGCCGGCGAGCCGAGCCCACCGGCGCCGACGACCAGCACCTTCGCGTTCTTCAACCGCTTCTGCCCGGCCATCCCCACGTCGGGGATGATCAGGTGGCGGCTGTAGCGGGCCACCTCGTCCTTGGTCAGTTCGGCGGCCGGCTCCACGAGCGGCGGTAGCGCCATGGCGATGCTCCTCGAGTTGCGGGTTCGTCCGCCCTGAGCAACGCAGCGGCCACGCAGGATCTTCCCATTCGCCCCCGACCTCCGCCCGGCCATGGAGACAGGCACGGACGTGGCGAGCGGCGGTGGTCGTGGTGGGCCACCGCCTGCCGGCACGGCGCTCGGCGAGCCCCGGAGGGTCTACCGCCCGGTAAGGTGGTTTCGAGGACAACACTGGGTAGGAGGCGCGATGGGCGAGGCGACGGTCTCGGTGCAGCGGGGGGCGCGGCTGTCCCGCAGCGCCCGCCGTGCGCAGCTGCTCCTCGCCGCGCGTGACGTCTTCGCCGCGCAGGGTTACCATGCGGCCGCGATGGACGACATCGCCGAGAAGGCAGGCGTCAGCAAGCCGGTGCTCTACCAGCACTTCCCCGGCAAGCTCGATCTGTACCAGGCACTGCTCACCACCTACGCCGACGAACTCGTGCAGCGCGTGCAGGACGCGATCAGCGGCACCGCCGGCAACAACAAAGAACGGGTGCATGCCGCCGTCTCAGCCTACTTCGACTTCGTAGCGGGCGAAGGGCACGCCTACCGGCTGGTGTTCGAGTCCGACCTGCGCGGCGAGCCGGAGGCCTCAGCACTCGTCGACGGGGCGGCGACCCGCTGCATCGACGCGGTCGCCGACGTCGTGACCAAGGACGCCGGGCTCGACGCCCCGCGCGCCCGGCTGCTCGCCGTCGGGCTGGTGGGACTGAGCCAGGTCACCGCGCAGTACTGGCTCGACTCCGACCACTCGGTGCCCCGCGACGAGGCCGTCGCCCTGATGTCGGCGCTGGCCTGGAAGGGCCTCGCGGGCTTCCCGCTCGTGCACGACTGATCGGGCTCGTCCGTTTCATGATCAACGTCAGGGGGACACGAGCCGCACAGGTGCGGCTCGTGTCCCCGTTTTGACGATCATGACCCAGTTGCCCGGGCACTCGCCTCGATCAGGTTCCGCTGCCCGGGTACCCGTCCGGCAATTTTGACTATGATCCGACGGCGAACCCGACCCGGCGGGTGTCGGCCGGCGCGATCTCGATGTAGGCGATGCGGATGGCGGGCACCACGAAGCGGCGCCCCTTCTCGTCGGTCAGGCTCAGCAGGCCGTCGTCGGACTTCAGCGCGTCACTCACCCGCGCCTCGACCTCGTCCGGGGTCTGGTCACTGGACACCACGAGCTCCCGCGGGCTCTCCGCGATGCCGATCTTGACCTCCACCGGGGACCTCCTGGTCGGTTCGTGTGGGACTGAGCGCCAGGCTAGTCCAGCTGCGGGGCCGCGTACGCCACGCCCGTCCGCCGTCCGCGAACAGGCGGCTCACACCAACCCCAGGCTCGCCATCCGCCTGCCGTGGTCGGACTGCAGGCGCTTGATCAGCGTGGCGATGCCGGCGAGGTCGCCAGACCCGCGCACGATGAAGTCGGCGAGCTCGTCGCGTTCGGCCACGATGTGCTGAGCCTGGGTGACGGCCTCGCCGAACAACCGGCGTCCCCACAGTGCGAGCCGGTCGCGGACCTGTCGGTTCGCCGCACACGCGGCTTTGACCTCGCGCTCGGCGAACCCGCTGTGTCCGGTATCGGCGAGCACCTGAGCCACCAGCTGCCCGGTCGGGCCGTCGACCCAACCGGCGACCTCACGGTAGAAGTCGGCGGCGAGCCCGTCCCCGATATAGGCCTTGACCAGCGACTCCAGCCAGCTTCGCGGGGCCGTGGAGGCATGGTAGGAATCCAGCGGCGCGACGAACGGGGCCATCGCGTCCTCGACCGGGACACCCAGGCCGTGCAGGTGGTCCTCCAGCAGCCGGAAGTGCCCGATCTCGGCGGCGGCCATCGCGCAGAGCTGAGCCCGTCCGCCCAACGTCGGTGCGGTGCGCGCGTCCTCGGCCAGCCGGTCGAACGCCGAGAGCTCGCCGTAGGCCAGCAGGCCGAGCAGGTCGACGGTCGCCGGCGCGGCGGTGATGGGATCCGCCGCCCGCGCAGTCACCATGGGTCCAAGACTAGGCCAGGGCTGACGGGGCAACGGCCATCGACAGCGGGAGTGGGAACTGTCGAGCCAGACGTACCGCAGGTCGACGGCAGGCAGGCCGGTCACCGAAGCGCTCCACCCCAGGCCCGCCCAGCCGACGCCACAGCGCACAACACGACTCGACGGTGTCCCACAGCCGCTGCGGACCGCCTTGCGATCGGCAGACGTGGCCTGCTGGCCTGGGTCGACACGCCGGGGAACGCCCGGCGCCGGCCTCGGTGCCGGGCAGTCCGCAACGCCAGGCGCGGGGTCGGTCACCACAGGTCAACCGGCTACCTCACGACTTTGCCGGGACCTTACGTCGTCAAGGCCGACCTCGTCCTCGAACCAGGAATCAGGTGAATGTCTACTCATCTGGGTTGGATATGAGTGACCGTGTTGCGGATGAAGCTTATCATGGCCGTCACAGCGTTACCAAGGACCGTGCCGGATCCGGCCGGGTCGGGGACGATGAACAGCAAGACCACGACCAACGTGATCAGCCACCACAGCCACCTCGGCACCTTAGCACCCCCCGTTTTCGCGTTCGAGAGCCTTCCTCGCGGCTCGAATGAGCATACACTCAGCTACGGACCTGCACGCTCGGTGACCGCTACCTTCACTCCCCTGCGCATCCCGCCACACCGTCCGCTCAGCCCTTTCACCGTTGCCCAGCCGTGTCATCTCGTACCCGCCGTCGTGCCACATCCGCATCAGAGCCCGCGGACCGGTCGGACGCAGGTCGTCACGCTGCGGCACCCCGCACAGGCACAACTCGCCCACGGCCCTGGGACCGGCCCCGACAGCCCCACCAAGCACCCGCGCCGCTCACGCCTCCAACGCGGCCTGACCTGGTCCATCTCCTCCGGGGTCACGACGAGTAGACGATCACACCACGACACAGAATAGCCGCAACGACACGCCCGGCGCAGTACTACTTACGGGGCTTCTCCCCAGCCCGACGAGCCGTGCCGTGGTCGACTCGGGTGCGCGGGCTCCGGTCTGCGGGGTGGAGCCCGGCCGGAACTGACCATGACCGCAGTGCGCAGTGTCGCCGATGTCCTGACCGACCATGTGGTGGTCGAGGTGAAATGTCGACGTGTACGGCGTACGTCCCGGGCCGCAGTACGAGTCCGGACTGCTCGGAACTGGTTCACCCGCAGCTGGTACCGACGATGGCGATCTGATCGAGCCCCACGTTGGTATTCCCACGCGACGAGTCCGGTCGCATGCCAGGACGCGATCCAGCACTCGCGCTGAGCGACGGTGTGACTCCAGCGCCGCTGAGCGCTGAGGGCCAGCGGGTGCCAGTTGGCGAAACACCCTCGCTGCGCGCCTGAACCGCGCCGCGTCGCGCAGACAGTCGTCCGGCGGACGTGACCGGGCCGCGCGACGGACGTCACCGGCGCGCCCGACCGGCGGGGGTGTCCCTCGACGGCCTGGAGCGGGTAGGATGGGTGGCAGCGCAGCGCCCCCGACGGGTGCGCGTCGAATACCTGCGGCGCTGGCTGAGTAAAACCGGCCCCGCAACGACCAGGTGCGTGCAGCGTCTCGTCGGTTCTCCCGCCTGTGCGTGCATCACGCCGGTGGTCGACGAACCGGCCTCGGCTCCCTGTGCGCGGAGAGAGGCGATCATCCTGTCCGTTCAGAACGACACATCCCCCGAGAACCCCACTGCTGAGAGCTCCACCGAGGCGGCCTTCATGGAGGACGTCCTCGAAGAGGCACATCCACTCCAAGCCGGCGCGCCCGTCCTGCCGGACTCCCCCACCTTCGCCGAGCTGGGCGTCCGGCCCGAGATCGTGCGCGCGCTGGCCGAGGCCGGCATCGAGCGCACCTTCGCGATCCAGGAGCTGACCCTCCCGCTGGCACTGGCCGGCGAGGACGTCATCGGCCAGGCCCGCACCGGCATGGGCAAGACCCTCGGCTTCGGGGTGCCACTGCTGCAGCGGCTCACCCCGCCCGGCGAGCAGCCCGCCGCGAATGCGGACGGCGAGGCCACTGACCGCACCAAGGACGTGCCGCAGGCGCTCGTCGTGGTACCCACCCGCGAGCTGTGCGTGCAGGTCGCGAAGGACATCGCCGACGCGGGCCGGCACCTGGGTGTCCGGGTCACCGCGATCTACGGCGGGCGGGCCTATGAGCCGCAGCTCGCCGCGCTGCGCAGAGGCGTCGACGTCGTCGTCGGCACTCCCGGGCGGCTCCTCGACCTCGCCGAGCAGCGGCACCTCGTGCTCGGCCGGATCAAGGCGCTCGTCCTCGACGAGGCCGACGAGATGCTCGACCTCGGCTTCCTGCCCGACGTCGAGCGCATCCTGGCGATGCTCCCCCGAACGCGGCACACCATGTTGTTCTCGGCCACCATGCCGGGGCCGATCATCGCGCTGTCCCGCGCGTTCCTGGATCGTCCCACCCACATCCGGGCGGAGGACGCCGACCAGGGCTCCATCCACGAGCGCACCCACCAGTTCGTCTACCGGGCGCACGCGATGGACAAGGTCGAGCTGCTCACCCGGGTGCTGCAGGCCAAGGACCGTGGGCTGACCATGATCTTCGCCCGCACCAAGCGCACCGTGGCGCGGATCGCCGACGACCTGGCCGAACGCGGGTTCGCCGCGGCGGCCGTACACGGTGACCTCGGTCAGGGCGCCCGCGAGCAGGCGCTGCGCGCGTTCCGCGCCGGCAAGGTCGACGTGCTGGTGGCCACCGACGTCGCCGCCCGCGGCATCGACGTCACCGACGTCACGCACGTGGTCAACTACCAGTGCCCGGAGGACGCCAAGACCTACGTGCACCGCATCGGCCGCACCGGGCGCGCCGGCAAGGAGGGCGTCGCCGTCACGCTGGTCGACTGGGACGACATCCCGCGCTGGAAAGTGGTCAGCGACGAGCTCGTGCTGAACATGCCGGAGCCCGTCGAGACCTACTCCACCTCCGACCACCTCTTCGTCGACCTCGCCATCCCGACCGGCGCCACCACCGGGCGGCTGCCGCCGGCCAAGCGCACCCGGGCCGGACTGGATGCCGAGTACGTCGACACCGCGGGCGACAACGGGCGCCCGCGCAAGGGGAGCCGCGACCGAACCGGCCGATCCGCCGGCCCCCGCCGCGACGAGGACGTCCTCGCCCGCGCCCCGCGCCAGGCCCGCCAGCGCACCCGTAGCCGGGCCAGGGTCGCGGTCGGCGACGGCGCGGACCCCGCGACGACCACGGGTTCGGTCGAGGCCGCTCCCGGCACCGGGCCGGCGGTGCCCGCCGGTGAGGGGCGCACGCCGCGCCGCCGCCGGCGCGGAGGTTCGCGGCGCCGCGGTGACGGGACCGGCCACGGTTCCGGGGGGGACGCCGGTTCCGAGCGGTCCATTCCGGACGCGGCCGCCAGCTGAGCGGTGCTCCGAGCGCGTGGGGTACGGCCGGAACGGTTCCGCCGAGGTGACGTTCTCACGGCCGTCGGGATAGTCGTCGTACTGGTCGCGGCCGCGGCGCTCTACTGGCGGCAGAGCGCGGCGGTGAACACCGAGTCGGTGACCGCGCCGGTCGGGCGGCTCGCCGTCTCGGCCCCGCCACCGCGGGTGCCCGCCGCGTTCGCCGAAGCATGGCGGGCGGCCAGCCCGGCCACGCCGCTGCCGGTCGTCGCCGGCCCCGCCGTGGTCACCGGTGCCGGCTCGACCACTGCGGGTCGTGACCCGGCCACCGGCGACCAGGTCTGGAGCTACACCCGTGACCTGCCACTGTGCACCGTGGCGGAGGGCTTCGGCCGTGCGCTGGCGCTGTATCGCAACGGCGACTACTGCAGCGAGCTCACCACCCTCGACCCCGGAACCGGTGCGCGCGGTCCACAGCGCATCCTCGACGTCCGCCCGGGTGCCCGGCTGATCTCGGGCGGCACCCTGGTCGCGGCCACCGACACCCACTATCTGGAGGTGTTGCGCTCCGACCTGGTCAAGACCACGGAGTACGGCCAGGTCCGGGCGCCCGAGCAGCCGGGGCGCCAACCCAGAGCGGGCTGCAGCTACGGCTCCTTCGCGTTCTCCCCTGAGCGGCTCGGTGTGCTCGAGCGCTGCCCCACCGACACCACCGACCGGCTGACCGTGCTCCGCCCCGCAGGCGTCGGCGACGCGACACGCCCGGAGGTGGAGCTCTCCACCGCCGTGCCGACCTCGGGAGCACAGCTGGTTGCGGTGTCGGCCGACCGGGTGGCGGTCGCGCTGCCGAACCCGCCCCGGCTGCAGATCCTCGACGGCGCCGGCCGGCAGGTCGCGCTCACCGGTCTCGACGTACCCGCCACCGACCTCGGGAGGGATCCTGCAGGCGGCGCGACGCCCATTGCGTCGGACCAGCACCACCTCTACTGGTGGAGCGGTTCGAGCACGGTCGCCCTCGGTCGCGCCGACCTGACCCCGGCGTGGACGCTGCACGACACCCTCGGCCCCGGTACGAGCTACGCAGGGTCGCTCCTGGTGCCGGTGTCCAGCGGCCTGCTCGTCGTCGACCCGGACCGCGGCGTGGCGGTGCGCACGATCGCGGTGGACCGCGGCGGCTGGACGGGGCCGGTCTCGCTGGCCACCCAGGGCTCAGTGCTGCTGGAGCAGCGGGGCCCGAACCTGGTGGCGTTGCGCGCGCTGTGATCACGTGACGCGTGGCGCCGAGATGCGCCGCGGGCTGGTGCGCGGACAGCCCGCGGCCGTGGCTACCGTGCCGACGTCGACCTGGCCGCCGCACTCGACACCAGCACGGTGGCCCCGCGGCGGCGCCGGCCTTCCTGTGCGGATGGCCGTGAGCGGGTACGGCGAGACTCAGGTTCGGCGTGCCGCGCCGCGCGAGGTGGCGCATCCTGGAACCGTGACCGAGGCATCCACCGCCAAGTATCCGGCCGGCCCCGACGGCTACTTCCCGCCGGGCAGCATCAGCCGCCGGGTGATCGGCGATCCTGCCGCCCTCGTCGGCGGCATCTCCGCGCTGTTCCTCCAAGCCCTGCATCCGCGCGCGATGGCGGGTGTCGAAGAGCACTCCAGCTTCCCCGACGACTTCTGGCCGCGGCTGCAACGCACCGCCGGATACGTCACCACGCTGGCGTTCGCCGACACCGCGACCGCGGATGCGGCCGTCGCCACGGTCCGCCGGGTGCATCGCTACGTTCATGGCACCGACCCGGTCACCGGACGTCCCTACGCCGCTGAGGACCCGGACCTGCTGCGCTGGGTGCACGTATGCGAGGTCAGCTCGTTCGGCCGGGCGGTGCACCGGCTCGGCCTGATCGACGACACCGAGCTCGACGCGTTCTACGCCGAGCAGGTCCGGGCGGGCGAGCTGCTGGGCGGCACGGACCTGCCCGCGAACCGGGCCGAGGTCGACGCCTATCTCGCGGCCGTCCGTCCCGAACTGGTTTCCAGCCCGGTCGCGCGGCGCGCGGCGCTGCGGCTGGCCGCTCCCCCGCTGTCGACCCGCGTCGCGCTCCTCACCCCGGCCCGGCCCGCCTGGACCGTGGTGGCCGGCGTCGCGTTCGCGATGCTGCCGGACTGGGCGCGGCGGCTCTACCGGGTTCCGGTGCCCCCGGCGTCGCTCGACCCCGCCGCGGAGGCCGTGACGACCGCGGCACTGCGCGGCGTGCGGCTCGCGCTGCTCGCCTTCAGACGAGCCAGTAGACGACCAGCACCACCACGCTGACCACCAACACGCCGAACGCCGCGAGGATACCGATCCGGTCGGCCCTGCGGTCGGCGACCAGTTGGGCCGCCACGGCCAGGACCGCGGCCAGCCCGTGCCCGACCAGCATGCCGGTCGACGGGCCGGTCGACCCGGCCCGGGTGGTGAGCAGCCAACCGGCCAGCAGCACCAGCGCGAGCCCCACCAGCCCGCCCGCGAGGACACCGGACAGCCCGCGCAGCAGCCGTCCGGCACGACCCGGGCCGGCGGCTCCGCGCGCAGCGCTGCTCACGGGGCGAGCAGCGCCCAGGGCTCGGGTGTCGGCGCGGCGGCCCGCCCCTCGGGGCAGTGTCTGCGCATCTCGCAGGTGCCGCAGCCGGCCGACGGACGCGGCGGGTAAAGCTGCTCTGGATCACTGCCCGCGGCCAGCGCCGCGGCGGCGGCCTCGGCATCCCGGGCGATGCGCTGGGCGGCGGCCAGATGCGCGTCCAGCGAGGCGTCGTCGTGGTCCCAGCCCGACACCCGGCCGCTCGGCAGATGGTGCAGCTCCACCCGGCGGCACGAGCGGCGCAGCGTCCGGCGCACGGCCAGGGCGTAGAGCGCGAGGGCCGGCGAGCGGCGCGCGTCGTCGACGTCGAGCAGGTGTCGTCCCGTCTTGTAGTCGACCACGACGAGCTCGCCGCCGCGCTCGTCGATCCGGTCCACCCGGCCCTGCGCGACGATCCCCCCGACCGGCGCGGACACCCACCGCTCGACCCCGACGGGCTGCGCGTCGCCCAGGTCCGTGACGTAGTCCGCGACCCAGCCCCGGGCCCGTTCGCGATAGCAGTCGGCCTGCGCGCGGTCACGGAACCCGTCCGTGGCCCAGTTCCGGTCGACGAGCGCGGCGGCGGCCTGCGGCGTCCGCCGCGTGGGCGGCAGCGCGAACAGCGCGCGCAGCGCCAGATGTAGCACCGCGCCCAGGGTGTGGTGCGCCCAGGCTCCGCCGCGGGTCGGCGCCGGCCGGTCGACGTAGGTCATCCGGTACCGCCGCGGGCACTGCGTCCAGCTGGCCAGCCGGGCGGGGGTGACCCGCACGAGGGCGGCGAGGTCGGGTCCGAAGTCGAGCCCGAGCTGGCCGCCGTCCACGCCCGCCACCGTATCCGAGGCTCCCGCCGGGTCGACGATCGGTGCGAGCCGGGCGGACCGCGCCTCGACCGACGTCGGCGCCCGTCTCGGCGCCGATCACGAACGTCAGCCGGTGAGCACCTCGGTGCCGGTGGCTCGCGACATCAGGTCCGCCAGCGCGTCCGGACTCGTCGTCTCGGCGGCGATCGGGGTGGACTTGTTGGTGCCGTGGTAGTCGCTGGAGCCGGTGACGACCAGTCCCAGCTCACCGGCCAGGCCGCGCAGCAGCTCCCGGTCGGCCGGTATGTGGTCCGGGTGCTCGACCTCCACCCCGGTGAGCCCGGCCGCGGACAGCTCGGCGAGTACCGACGGTTCCACCACCCGACCTCGGCGGCGGGCGAGCGGATGGGCGAACACGCTGACCCCGCCGGCCGCACGCACCATCTCGATCGCCCGCCCGACGGGGGTGTCGGACCTGGCCACGTGGTACGGGCTGCCGTTGTGGAGCAGCGTCGCGAACGCCTCGTCCACCGACTCCACCACGCCGGCATCGACCAGGGCGCGGGCCAGGTGCGGGCGGCCCGCGCTCGCCCCCGCCGGCAGCAGCGCGAGCACCGTCTCGGTGTCGACCGGATAGCCGTCGGCGGCCAACAGCGCGGTCATCGTGCGCAGCCGTTCGAGCCGCTGAACACGCAACCTGGTCTGCTCGGCCGCGACCGCCGGATGCCGCGGGTCGAACAGGTAGCCGAGCAGATGCACCGACACCTGGCCGCCGCGGCCGTCGTCGCTGATACAGGAGAACTCGGCCCCGCGCACGAGCCGCATCCCGGCGGGCAGCGCGGCCGCCGCCCCCGCCCAGCCGGCAGTGGTGTCGTGGTCGGTCAGTGCGAGGACGTCGACCCCGGCCGCCGCCGCGGCGGCGACCACCTCCGCCGGGGTGTCGGTCCCGTCCGAGGCGGTGGAATGAGTGTGCAGGTCGATCCGGGCCACAGACGTCACACTGGCCGGGCGCCGAACGCGCTCACCGCCGCCAACGCGGCCGTGGGAGCATGCCGGTGGCGCGGGTCCTGCCCTTCTCACCGAACACGAGCTCGGACAGGGCCTCGTA
>JBBSGM010000128.1:0-11784 GCA_038254065.1 Mycobacteriales bacterium
GGTGGGCGCGGCAGGGTTCGAACCTGCGACCGCTCGGGTGTAAACCGAGTGCTCTCCCGCTGAGCTACGCGCCCCGGACCCGGATCGACCGGGCGTCAAAGCAACACCTACCCAGTGGCCAGGGCCTTCCTCCAGACGTCCTGGTCACGCGCCTCACCCGGCCCCTTGACCTCGGCGAACGCCACGATGCCCTGCCGGTCCACCAGGAACGTGCCGCGCAGCGCGAAGCCGGCGCCGTCGTTGAACACGCCGTAGTACTTGGCGACCTTGCCGTGCGGCCAGAAGTCGGCCAGCAGCGGGAACTCGTAGTTCTGCGCCTCCGACCAGGTCTTCAGCGCGAACGGGTGGTCCACGGAGACGGCCAGGATCTGCACGTCGTCGTTCTGGAAGGTCGACAGGTCGTCGCGGACCGCGCCGAGCTCGCCCGTGCAGATGCCGGAGAACGCGAACGGGTAGAACACCACGAGCACCGCGCGGTTGCCGCGGAACGACGACAGCGTGATCTCCTGGTTGTTCTGGTCCTTGAGGGTGAAGTCAGGAGCTTCGGTTCCCACCTCGGGCACCATGGTCAGATCTCTCCTCGCCATGCGGACTCCCCGCCCGCCCAGCCGGCGGCAACGGAGCTGAGCCTAGGCCACCGCGCCGCCGCTCAGCGTCTCCCCTTGCCCGCCTTCGGTGCCACCAGCCGGGCGCCGGCCCACTCCTCGGTCACGCTCACGTTGGAGGTCTGCGACAGCCCCGCGGTCGGGGCTGCCTCGGCGATCTCGCTGGGCTCGAGGTGACCGGCGCGACCGGTCTTGGGCGTCAGCACCCAGACCACCCCGTTGTCGGCGAGCGGGCCGCGGGCGTCGACGAGGGCGTCGACGAGATCGCCGTCCCCCTCCCGGAACCACAGCAGCACCACATCGATGACGTCGACGGTCTCCTCGTCGAGCAGCTCGTCGCCGATGCGTTCCTCGACGGCGTCGCGCACCGCCTCGTCGACGTCGGAGTCCCAACCGAGTTCCTGGACGACCATGCTCGGCTCGATGCCGAGCTTGCCCGCGATGTCGGACGACCGTCCGGCATCTTCCGCGGCGACCACGCGTGTACCCCTTTTCACTGTGTCTCGACTTCCCTGTGTCCTCGGCACGGTCCCCCGGACCGGATGCGGAATCCGAACATGACCTGGCGGCCCTGCGCAACCACCGTGTCGAGATCGCGCGGCGAGGGGCACGATGGGGGCATACCCACACCGATCCACCGCACCACAGCCACGCAGGGAGATCCCTTGACCGGCCCGACCAGATCCAACCCCACCGGGCGCGACGGCGGCGACACGACCGCCATCCCGCGCCGCGTCCACGTCATCCGCGACGGTCTCGCCGCGCACCTTCCGGACATCGACCCGGAGGAGACCGCGGAGTGGCTGGAGTCCTTCGACGCCGTTCTCGACGGCGCCGGGCAGCAGCGCGCCCGCTACCTCATGCTCTGCATGCTGCAGCGGGCCCGCGAGCGCCACGTCGGGGTCCCCTCGCTCACCAGCACGGACTACGTGAACACCATCCCCACCGACCGGGAACCGTGGTTCCCGGGCGACGAGGACGCCGAGCGAACCTACCGCCGGTGGATCCGGTGGAACGCGGCGATGACCGTGCACCGCGCCCAGCGCCCGGGCATCGGGGTCGGTGGCCACATCTCCACCTACGCGTCGTCGGCGACGCTGTACGAGGTCGGGTTCAACCATTTCTTCCGCGGCAAGGATCACCCGGGTGGGGGCGACCAGATCTTCATCCAGGGCCACGCCTCACCCGGCATCTACGCCCGCGCCTACCTCGAGGGCCGGCTGTCCACCGACCGGCTCGACGGGTTCCGCCAGGAGCTCAGCCACGGCGGGACGGGGCACGGTCTGCCGTCCTACCCGCACCCACGGCTGATGCCCGACTTCTGGGAGTTCCCCACCGTCTCCATGGGGATCGGCCCGATGAACGCGATCATGCAGGCGCGGTTCAACCGGTACCTCGGTGCCCGGGGCCTCTCCGACACCTCCGACCAGCACGTCTGGGCCTTCCTCGGCGACGGCGAGATGGACGAGCCGGAGTCCCGCGGGCTGCTGCACGTCCCGGCCGTCGAGGGCCTGGACAACCTGACGTTCGTGATCAACTGCAACCTGCAGCGCCTGGACGGCCCGGTCCGCGGCAACGGCAAGATCATCCAGGAGCTGGAGGCCTTCTTCCGGGGTGCGGGCTGGAACGTCATCAAGGTGATCTGGGGCCGCGAGTGGGACGCCCTGCTGCACGCCGACCGGGACGGCGCACTGATCAACCTGATGAACATCACCCCGGACGGCGACTACCAGACCTACAAGGCCAACGACGGCAGCTACGTCCGCGAGCACTTCTTCGGCCGCGACCCGCGGACCAAGGAGCTGGTCAGCCCGTTGACCGACGACCAGCTCTGGGGCCTCAAGCGTGGCGGGCACGACTACCGCAAGGTCTATGCCGCGTACGCCGCCGCCCTGGACCACCACGGGCAACCCACGGTGATCCTGGCGAAGACGATCAAGGGTTACGGGCTGGGGGCGCATTTCGCCGGCCGCAACGCCACCCACCAGATGAAGAAGCTGAGCCTGGCGGACCTCAAGCAGTTCCGCGACGAGCAACGCATCCCGATCTCCGACGCCGCGCTCGAACGCGAGCCCTACCTGCCGCCGTACTACCACCCCGGCGAGGACGCCCCGGAGATCCGGTACCTGGCCGAGCGCCGGCGGGCACTCGGCGGACCGTTGCCCTCGCGGCGCACCTCGTCGCCGCCGCTGGTACTGCCCGGCGACAAGGTCTACGACGTGGTCCGCCGGGGCTCGGGCAAGCAGGAGGTGGCCACCACGATGGCCTTCGTCCGGCTGCTGCGCGAGCTCGTCAAGGACCACGAGATCGGCGAGCGGTTCGTCCCGATCATCCCGGACGAGGCGCGCACGTTCGGGATCGACTCGATGTTCCCGACGCAGCGGATCTACAACCCGAACGGGCAGCAGTACACCTCTGTCGACGCGTCCCTGCTGCTCGCCTACCGCGAGAGCGAGCAGGGCCAGATCCTGCACGAGGGGATCAACGAGGCCGGCTCGGTCGGCTCGTTCACCGCGGCGGGCACGTCCTACGCCACCCACGGCGTGCCGATGATCCCGGTCTACGTCTTCTACTCGATGTTCGGCTTCCAGCGCACCGGCGACTCGATCTGGGCCGCGGCCGACCAGATGACCCGCGGGTTCCTCGTCGGCGCCACCGCAGGGCGCACGACGCTGACCGGTGAGGGCCTGCAGCACAACGACGGGCACTCGCTGCTGCTGGCCTCGAGCAACCCCGCCGTGCTGGCCTACGACCCGGCGTTCTCCTTCGAGATCGGGCACATCGTCCGGGACGGGCTGCGCCGGATGTACGGCGAGCAGCCGGAGAACGTCATGTACTACCTCACCATCTACAACGAGCCCTACGTGCAGCCAGCCGAGCCCGCGGACCTCGACGTCGACGGGCTGCTGCGCGGGATCTACCGCTACGCGCGCACCGCGGTGCCGGATCCGGGCACTCCGCAGGTCCGGCTGCTCGCCTCCGGCGTCGCGCTGCCCTGGGCGCTGCGGGCCCGTGACCTGCTGGCCGAGCAGTGGGGCGTGGGCGCCGAGGTGTGGTCGGTGACGTCGTGGGGCGAGCTGCGGCGCGACGGCGTCGAGGCCGAGCGGCACAACCTCCTGCACCCCGAGAACGACGCCGTGACGCCGTACCTCACGCGCGCGCTGGAGGGTACCGACGCACCGGTGGTGGCGGTCTCGGACTGGATGCGGGCGGTACCCGACCTGGTCCGCCAGTGGGTGCCCGCGCCGTTCGTCACCTTGGGCACCGACGGCTTCGGGCTCTCCGACACCCGGCCCGCGGCGCGGCGGCACTTCGCCGTCGACGCCGAGTCGATCACGGTGGCAGCGCTGGGCGCGCTCGCGACGCGAGGCGAGGTGGACCGCGGCACCGTCGTCGAGGCGGCGGCGAAGTACCGGATCGACGACCCACAGGCTGCCGGCCCGCAGACCAGCGACCCCGGGGTCGCCTAGCGACGTGACATCCCCGCATGTGACAAGAGCCGCCGCCCGCCCGCAGCCCGGCGCCGCAGCCGTCGCCATCGTTGGGTCGAATCCACCGGTCGCTGGCTCTCGGCAAGAGCGCTGCCACACGGTACGCTCCGGCCGACGCCGACCTCGCATGGTCGCGGACGGTGTCCCGACCCGGGCGCGGACCGTAGCGGCCGGGCGGCGCGATGCCGGGGGCCAGTGCCTCGGCACCAGGTACGAGGAGAGCAAGAATGGCAGAGGGCACCGTCAAGTGGTTCAACAGCGAGAAGGGCTACGGCTTCCTCGCTCCTGACGGTGGTGGCGCGGACGTGTTCGTGCACTACTCGGCGATCCAATCCAACGGGTACAAGAGCCTCGACGAAGGCCAGCGCGTGGCGTTCGACGTCGAGCAGGGCCAGAAGGGCCCGCAGGCCACCCAGGTCACGCTCCTCGGCTGACGGGGCGCGCGAACCGCGCGCACCTACCCATCACCGGGGCCGGGAGCACCTGGGTCCCGCACGAACACGCGTAGCGTGCGGCTCCGGTCCGGCGCTCTTTCGTCCCACCGCCGCGGCCGGCATGCCATGCTGCCGGACGTGACGCCCGGCGAGGTCGATGAGGTCGGCGCGGCTGCTGCCCGGTCGGTCTCGGCGGCGACGCTGCGTCGCCTGGAGTGCACCGCGGGCGACCTTGCCGGCGGCTGCCTTGCCGCCATGGAGCAGCGCCAGCCGTGGTTCGCCCGGCTGCCCGCCGACCAGCGGGCCGGTGTCCTTGTCGTGACCCAAGCCGGCGTGAGCAACCTCGTCGCCTGGCTGGCCGAGCCCACGCAGACCATCCGGCTCACCGCCGAAGCATTCCGCATCGCCCCCCGTGACCTCGCTCGTCGGCTCAGCCTGCGCCAGACCGTCGAGCTCGTGCGGATCGCCACCGACGTGTTCGAACAGCGGCTGCCCCCGCTCGGCGCGGACGCCGCCGAGTTCAGGGTCCTCACCGAGGCCGTGCTGCGGTTCGGCCGGGAGGTCGCGTTCGCGGCGGCGACCGCCTACGCGGGCGCCGCCGAGGCCCGCGGGGCCTGGGACGCTCGGCTCGAAGCCCTCGTCGTCGACGGGGTGGTCCGCGGTGACACCAGTGACGCGCTGGTGTCCCGGGCCGCGGCGTTGGGCTGGGACCCGGCCGCAGCGGTCCGCGTGCTCGTCGGCAGCCCGCCCCCCGACGATACCCGCAACCCGCCGGAGACGTTGCTGGTCGAGCTGCGCCGGCACGCCGTCAGGATCGGCCGGTCCGTGCTCGTCGGGGTGCAGGGATCCCGGCTGGTGGTGCTGCTGTCCGAGCAACGCGCGGGCCGCGGGCGGTCGGGTGCGCCGCCGGCGGGCTCGGCCGCGGCCGAGCAGCGGGACCGCGAGCAGCTCGCCACGCTGGCCGGCGACTTCGGGGCCGGCCCAGTGGTCGTCGGGCCGGTGGCAGCGAACCTCACGGCCGCACACACCAGCGCCCGTGACGCCCTCGCCGGGCTGCGGGCCGCGCCGGGCTGGCCGGGCGCCCCCCGGCCGGTCGACGCCGACGACCTGCTTCCCGAGCGGGCGATGTCCGGTGACGGGGCGGCCTACCGCGGGCTCGTCGACGCCGTCGTCGACCCGCTCACCGCGGGCGGCGGCGAACTGCTGCACACCCTCGCGACCTACCTGGAGGGCGGCAGCTCGCTGGAGGCCTGCGCCCGCG
This sequence comes from Mycobacteriales bacterium, assembly GCA_038254065.1. Lineage (GTDB taxonomy): Bacteria > Actinomycetota > Actinomycetes > Mycobacteriales > Pseudonocardiaceae > Pseudonocardia. The sequence continues at coordinate 5,792 of JBBSGM010000128.1, forward strand.
CGCTGTTCGTGCATCCCAACACCGTGCGCTACCGGCTTCGACGGGTGACTGAGCTCACCGGCCGCAGGCCGACCGATCCGCGCGACGCGCTCGTGCTGCGGACGGCGCTGGTGGCCGGCAGGCTCGACGCCGCGACGCGCGGGGAGGGCAGTTCCGCGATGCGCTGAGCTGCGGGGACGGGCGGACCCTACAACGCAACCCGCCGGTCGTCCGGAGCTGACCGGGTCGCGCTTGGAGGAAACCTCCAAACGTGACCCTGCCAGTTCGTGCGTGGCGTCATCCCGGTCCGGCGTCCCACCGTGTTCGCTGAGCTGGTGATCGCCGTGCTCGCCCCAGGCCAGGGCGCCCAGACCCCCGGAATGCTGTCGCCCTGGCTGGACGACCCGGTAGCCGAGCGCACGCTCGAGGACTGGTCCCACGCCATCGGGCTCGACCTGCGCAGGCTCGGCACCGTCACCGGCGCCGACGAGATCAAGGACACCTCGGTGACCCAGCCACTGGTCGTCGCGACCGCGCTGCTGGCGGTCGACCGGCTGGTGGGGGCAGTCGAGTTGCCGCTCGCGGCGCCCACCGCCGGGCACTCCGTCGGCGAGCTCGCCGCGGCCGCCGTCGCGGGGGTGCTCGCCCCCCGGGCCGCCGTCGTGCTCGCCGCCGCCCGCGGCGCGGCGATGGCCGCCGCGTGCGCGCTCGAGCCCACCGGGATGAGCGCGGTGCTGGGTGGCGCCCCGGAGGAGGTCCTCGCCAGGCTGGCCGAGCTGGGCCTGGTCCCGGCGAACCGCAACGGTGCCGGCCAGATCGTCGCCGCCGGCCCGGTCCACCTGTTGGCCGCGCTGGCCGCCGACCCGCCCGAGCGGGCCCGGGTGATCACGCTGCCGGTGGCGGGCGCCTTCCACACCCGTTTCATGGCGTCCGCCGAGGAGGCGCTGCGCGCGCACGCCGGTTCGGTGCAGCCGGCCGAGCCGCGACGGCCGCTGCTGTCCAACGCCGACGGCGCGGTCCTCACCACCGGAGCAACTACCCTGTCCCGGCTGGTGGCGCAGGTGACGCGGCCGGTCCGTTGGGACTGTTGCATGGATACCCTGCGCACGATGGGAGTGACCGCCGTGATCGAGCTCCCGCCGGCCGGGACGCTGGTCGGGCTGGTCAAGCGCGCGCTCAAGGGCACGAGGACGCTGGCTCTGAAGAGCCCTGACGACCTCGCCGCGGCCGCCGAGCTGATCGTCGAGCATGCCGGAGCCCAGGCATGAGCGTCCGGCTCCGGCTCGCGCCCACCGTCCCCGGCGCGTGCCTGCTCGGCATCGGCAGCTTCCAGCCCGAGCGCATCGTCACCAACGACGATCTCGCGCAACAGGTCGCGACCAGCGACCAGTGGATCAGGGAGCGCGTCGGCATCGTCGAGCGGCGCTTCGCCGACGCGGGTACGAGCCTGGTCGACATGGCCTCGGAGGCAGGTGCCCGTGCCGTCAAGGACGCCGGGCTGGACCCCGCCGACATCGACACCGTCGTCGTCGCGACCTGCACGATGCCCAACCCCATCCCCAACGCCGCCGCCCAGACCGCCGAGCGCATCGGCATCACCGCACCCGGCGCGTTCGACGTCAACGCCGCCTGCGCCGGGTTCTGCTACGCCCTGGCCGCCGCCGCCGGCCTCGTCCGGGCGGGCTCGTCGCGACACACGCTGGTCATCGGTGCGGAGAAGCTGTCGGACTGGCTCGACCCTGGTGACCGTTCGACCATCATCATCTTCGCCGACGGGGCCGGGGCCGCGGTGGTCGGCGCGGCGGCCGACGCCGAATCGGTCGGGGTCGGCCCGGTGGCCTGGGGCAGCGCCGGCGACCTCGCCCCGACCATCCGCATCCACGAGAAGAGCGACAAGCTGCACCAGGAGGGCCAGGCCGTCTTCCGCTGGGCCACCACCAAGATCGCGCCGGTGGCGCTGCGCGCGATCGAGCTGGCCGGCCTCACCCCCCCCGACGTCGACGTGCTCGTGCCGCACCAGGCCAACCTGCGCATCGTCGAGGCGCTGGCCAAGCGGCTACGCGCCAAGGGCGCCCGCGACGACATGCGGGTGGCCGACGACATCGTGCACTCGGGCAACACGTCGTCGGCGTCCATTCCGCTTGCCCTGGACCATCTGCGCGCCGACGGTCGGATGCGATCCGGCGAGACGGTGCTACTCGTAGGCTTCGGCGCGGGCCTGTCCTACGCAGGGCAGGTCGTCCGGTGTCCCTGAGTTCTGCGCTGTCCCCGAGGCGTGTGCAAGTTCCCCACCAGAAGGAGAATGACTGTGGCTGACAACACCGAGATCCTGGCCGGCCTCGCGGAGATCGTCGAGGAGGTCGCCGGGATCGAACCGGACGACGTCACTGCCGAGAAGTCGTTCGTCGACGACCTCGATGTCGACTCGCTGTCGATGGTCGAGATCGCTGTGCAGGCCGAGGACAAGTTCGGCGTGAAGATCCCCGACGACCGGCTCGCCGAGCTCAAGACGGTCGGTGACGCGGTGGACTACATCGCGAAGAACCAGTGACGGCGCCACACCTGCGTATCGGGATGACGCCATGAGCACTGTTCCCGAGGTCGTCGTCACCGGCTACGGCGCGACGACCCCGCTGGGTGGAGACGCCGCGTCCACCTGGGACGGGCTGCTCGCCGGCAGGTCCGGGGTCCGCGCGACCGAGGGCGCGTGGGTCGAGCGGTTCGACCTGCCGGTCAAGATCTCGGCACAGCTCGCCGTCGACCCGTCGGCGGTGCTGCCACGCGTGCAGGCCCGCCGGATGGACCGCTGCGAGCAGGTCGCGGTGATCGCGGCGAGGGAGGCCTGGGCACACGCCGGAGCACCGGGGGTGGAGCCCGAACGGCTCGCGGTCGTGGTGGGCACCGGGATCGGCGGTGCGGTCACCCTGCTCAACCAGGACGACCTGCTGGAGAACGACGGGCTGCGCAAGGTCTCCCCGCTCACCGTCCCGATGCTGATGCCGAACGGACCGGCCGCCATGGTCGGCCTCGAGCTCGGGGCCCGCGGGGGGGTGTACGCCCCCACGTCGGCGTGTGCGTCGGGTGCGGAGGCACTCGCCATGGCGTGGCGGCTGCTGCGCGCAGGTGAGGTCGACGTGGTGGTGGCCGGCGGGGCCGAGGCCTGCATCACCGGCATCACCGTGGCGGGTTTCGTGCAGGCCCGGACGCTGAGCCGGCGCAACGACGAGCCGGCGAAGGCCTCCCGCCCCTTCGACATCGGTCGCGACGGGTTCGTGCTCGGTGAGGGATCCGGGATCATGGTGCTGGAGCGGGCCGACTTCGCGAAAGCTCGCGGGGCGATCGTGTACGGCACGCTCGCCGGCGTCGGCATCACCTCCGACGCGTACCACATCACCGGCCCCGACCCGGAGGGCACCGGGCAGGCGCGGGCGATCTCCGCCGCGGTCCGCACCGCCGGACTCGACCCGTCCGACGTCGGGCACGTCAACTGCCACGCGACCTCGACGGTGGCCGGTGACGTGGGCGAGACGGTGGCGGTCCGCAAGGCACTGGGCGAGCACCCGGTGCTCACCGCGCCGAAGTCAGCGCTGGGTCATCTCGTCGGGGCCGCCGGTGCCGTCGAGGGGATCATCACGATGCTCTCGCTGCGTGACGGGGTGATCCCGGCGTCGCTCAACATCGACGAGCTGGATCCCGGCGTCACCCTCGACGTGGTCACCGGGGAGCCGCGCAAGGTCGACCTGACCGCCGCCGTGAGCGACTCCTTCGGGTTCGGCGGCCACAACATCGCCCTGGCGTTCACGAGGCCCTGAGCCAGGGTCCCGTGGTAGGGCGGCTAACAGGCCTCGCCGAGCAGGCTGCCGGGCCTCCCCGTCTCCAGCCTCGGCGGGCTGCCCGTCATCGGCAGCGCGCCGCGCCAGCAGATCCGGGTCGCCTGCAGGTCGGCGGGAGCGTCGGCGAGGTTCTGGGTGCTCACGAAGCGCACCAGCACGAGTATCCGGCCGGCGTCGAGGTCACCGATCCGGTCGATCCTGATCGTTCCGTCGGTGGTGCTGGAGATCGCCGCGAGCCACTTCTGCGCGGGCTGCTGGTCGACCCGCTGCGCCACCACCGTCATCGTCCACAACGCGTAGTTCCGGGTGTTGATCGCGTCGAAGTAGCGCTGCAGCTGCGCCCGGACCGCCGCGGCCGCAGGCCGTCGGGAGGCGTCGGCGCTGAGCTCGACGATGGGTGAGCCGGCTCCCGTGCCGGGACCGCGGGCGGTCCGTCGGACGGGGCGACACCGGCAAAGGTCCGGCCGCCGAGCACCCCGGCCGAGATGCCGGCGCCCAGAAGCAGCACCGCCAGCACGACCGCGAGGGCGACCGGCCGGCGCGGGCCGGCTCCGGTCCTCGCGGCTCCGGGCCTCAGCACGGGCCCGGCCCCCTCACCGGCTCAGTCTCCGCACGCGCCCAGTACCTCACCAGCCCAGTCCCTCACGCGGTCCAGTCTGCCCGACCCGCCCGCACCCCGGACCCGCCCGCGCCGAGCAACCGGGCAGGCGGACCGTTCCCGCAGCGACGGCGCCGGCTCAGCCGACCTGGTGCAGCCAGGTCACCGGAGCGCCGTCACCGGCCAGCCGGAACGGCTCCAGCGCGACGTCCCACGCCGAGCCGAGCAGATCCTGCACCCGGCCGGGCACCTGGCCCGCCGGGACGAGGGTGAGCAGCGCGCGAAGCTGGTCCTCGCCCACCACGATGTCGCCGTTCGCGCTGGTCCGCCCGCACCACAGGCCCAGGGTCGGAGCATGGCAGAAGCGCTCGCCGTCGACCCCTGGGCTCGGCTCCTCGGTGACCTCGAAGCGCAGCATCGGCCAGGCACGCAAAGCGCCCGCGAGCGCGCCACCGCTGCCCACCGGCCCGACCCAGGTGCATTCCGCGCGCAGCTGGCCCGGCCCGGCCGGCTGCGACGTCCATTGCAGGGCGACCCGTGTTCCGAGCACACCGGATATCGCCCACTCGACATGCGGACAGACCGCAGTCGGCGACGAGTGGACGTAGACCACACCGCGTGTGCTCACTGCAGACCTCCGCTTCAAGACGAGGAACGTCTTCCCCTACGTCCTCGTGTCGCGTCGGCCGCCTGAGCTGCTGGCGATTCCGGGTTCCCGGCCCGGTGACGAGTGCCGCTGTCGCTTTCGGTGATCACTGTGCCCGATCCGGAGTCCCCGGGCCAGCACCATGCCGTCGGCCCGGCGTGTCGCCGCGCCGACGCGCCCGTCATCCCGGACGGTGGCGGTGGACCCGGGGGTACGCCGGCCGGCTTCGCCGCCGATGCCGTCCATCGGACGAGGACCGGTCGTGATCAGCGTTCGGGAACCGAGAACAGCGGAAACCGCGGTTCCCCGTTCCCGAACGTCGATCAGCCGGCAGAACAGGCAGCGGGCCGCACCTCGGCGCCCGATCCCGACCACGGTTGTCGTGCTCGGGATCGCCGCCGCTCAGCCGAAGCCGAATGCGGTGATCACCGCGACGCCGCCGACGCGCAGCGCCTCGAACACCGCGCGCTCGTGCGGCACCACCGGGTCGGGCAGCGCGTCGAGCGGGAACCAGCACAGGTCGGCGACCTTGTCCGGCTCGGCCGGCCGCGGCTCCCCGCTCCAGCGGGTACAGGTGAAGAAGAAGTCGACGCGCTCGTCGATCGGGTCGCCGGTGCGCCCGGTGCGGTGTATCACGGTCAGCGGCAGCAGGTCGGTCGTGGCGACATCGATGTCGAGCTCCTCGGCAGCCTCGCGGCACGCGGCGTCGAGCACCGACTCCCCCTTCTCCACGTGTCCGGCTGCCCCGACGGCCCAGTGCCCGTCCATGAAGCCGGTGCCCTGCCGCAGCTGGAGCAGGACCTCGCCGAGGTTCTCGCCGTCGCCTACCCCCCGGCGCAGCACGACGTAGGCGGCGGGCACGAGGCGGAAACGATCGATCACCCACCGAGCCTAACCTCGACTCACGGAGGCAGCTGAGCTCATCTTCGCGCTGCAC
>JBBSGM010000129.1:0-11637 GCA_038254065.1 Mycobacteriales bacterium
ACCGACCACAACACCTCCACAGCTCACCGACCACAACACCTCCACAGCTCACCGACCACACAGCAACATCCACACCGCTCTCCACCACACCGCTTCTCCACCACACCAACATCCACGATCACCAGACACAAGATCCACAGACTACAGTACCAAGATCCAGACCAGGACCAGGCAACGGCAGATGCCTATGCATTAGACTAATGATCTTGGTTCCGTTCTGATGAAACCGAGCAGCCGGACGCGGCCGGGTCGGGTCGTCAGTGAGCGCGTCGTCGAGCGGGAGTGCGCCGGCTGCGGGGAGGGGCCGGCCCGCGAGGTACTGCTGTGCCGCGTGCCGGCACTGCGCCAGGTCACGGCTGGGGCCACCGAACGCCCCGTCGAGTAGTCCCCGAGTAAGAGCGACGAGCAGATTGCGGCGGAGACCGAGCAGGGCGGAGCCATCGCGGTGCGCCGGGAGCGGATTCCTCTCCGGGCCAGGCGTGCAGGATGGCGATCACTCCTCATCCGCACCGAATCGGCGCCGGAGTTCGTCGCCCTCGCTTGCGCGGTTGAGGCCATCGAGGACGTCGGCCTCGGTGAACGTCGCGGCCCGAAGGAGCCTTGCGAAAGCCTGTGGAAGGGCTTGGGCGAGTGTTCGGTAAATCGCGGTGGCCTCCTCGGTCGCGTGGAGAGCGGCGTCGAGCTCGTGTCTTCCGGCGGCGCGAACCAAACCGAACGCCCATAGGCTTCTCGCGAGGTCGGGTAGGTAGGCGGCGGGTTCGGCCTCGGCCAGCCCTCGCCGGATCGTGACGGCCTCCTGGGTCGGGGCCAGCGCGCCGCGCTTGTCCCCCACCTCCGCCAACCAGATCCCCAGGTTGGTCAGGGCGCCGGCGAGGCCGGGTAGGTAGGCGGCGGGTTCGGCCTCGGCCAGCCGCCGCCGGATCATGACGGCCTCCTGGGTCGAGGCCAGCGCGGCGTTCTTGTCCCCCACCTCCGAGAGTCGGCTCCCCAGGTTGGTCAGGCTCATCGAGAGGTCGGGTAGGTAGGCGGCGGGTTCGGCCTCGGCCAGCCGCCGATAGGTCGAGACGGCCTCCTCGGCCGGGGCCAGCGCGGCGCTCATGTCCCCCACCTCCGAGAGTCGGCTCCCCAGGTTGTTCAGGGACATGGCGAGGCCGGGTAGGTAGGCGGCGGGTTCGGCCTCGGCCAGCCGCCGATAGGTCGTGACGGCCTCCTGGGTCGAGGCCAGCGCGGCGTTCTTGTCCCCCACCTCCGCCAACCGGCTCCCCATGTTGGTCAGGGTGCCGGCGAGGTCGGGTAGGTACGCGGCGGGTTCGGCCTCGGCCAGCCGCCGATAGGTCGTGACGGCCTCCTGGGTCGAGGCCACCGCGGCGCTCTTGTCCCCCACCTCCGAGAGTCGGCTCCCCAGGTTGTTCACGGACATGGCGAGGCCGGGTAGGTACGCGGCGGGTTCGGCCTCAGCCAGCCCTCGCCGGATCATGACGGCCTCCTGGGTCGGGGCCACCGCGCCGCGCTTGTCCCCCACCTCCGCCAACCGGCTCCCCAGGTTGGTCAGGCTCATCGAGAGATCGGGCAGGTAGGCGGCGGGTTCGGCCTCGACCAGCCGCCGATAGGTCGAGGCCGCCTCCTGGGTCGAGGCCAGCGCGCCGCGCTTGTCCCCCGCCTCCGCCAACCAGATCCCCAGGTTGTTCAGGGCGCCGGCGAGGGCGGGCAGGGACGCGGCGGGGTCGGCGTCAGCCAGCCACCGATAGGTCGTGACGGCCTCCTGGATCGGGGCCAACGCGCCGCTCTTGTCCCCCACCTCCGACAACATGACCCCCAGGTTGCTCAGGGACATGGCGAGGGCGGGCAGGTAGGCGGCGGGTTCGGCCTCGACCAGCCGCCGATAGGTCGTGACGGCCTCCTCGGCCGGGGCCAGCGCCCCGCGCTTGTCCCCCACCTCCGAGAGTCGGATCCCGAGCCAGAGCAGGCGCCGGGCGTGTTCAGCCGGAGGGGTGTTCGCGGGCAGGGTGTCGCACAGACGGCGGGCCAGCGCGGCGGCGGGGCGCAGCAGCTCGGTGCTGAAGCGGGGCAGCGCGGCGTCGACGGCGCCGGCGAGGGTGTCGGGGGCGTGGTCGACGACGAGTTGCACAACCGGCGCTGTCGCCTGCCTGATCAGCTCAGGATGCCGTGCGAGCAGCGCGAACAACGTGGCGGTGGCGGCGTCGTGGCGGGCCGCGGCGGCCGCGAGCACGATCAGGCACCGCCGGATCGCCAACCCGTCAACACCGATGGCGGGGTCGGGGTCGGTGACCAGCTCGCCCAGCAGCGCCCCGGTGTGAGGGTGGTGGGTGAGGTGCAGTCCGACGAGGTCCTCCCCGAGGCGGTCCGGGCGCAGCGGCGCCAGCGTCGCCACCTCCATCTGTCCACCTGCCCGGGTCGGGTCGGGACGCGGGGACGGGTAGAGCCGCTCATAGCTGGTGAGCAGGGTGGTGGCGTGGGCGTCCCCGTCGGCCAGCCGGGCCCGGCGCAGCAGCCCGACCGCGGCGGGTCGGCTGCGTACCGGGCCGAGCAGGGTACCCAGCACCACCAGTTGCTCCACGACCTCCGCGCCCGGGGCGCCGGGCCGGTTCTCGATAGCGGTCCACCCGCGGCGTTCGTGGAACAACAAGAACCGGGACAGATCCTGCGGGCCGCGCGGCTCGCTGGCGGGCTCAGCCTTCGCGCAGACCGCGGCGAGAGCGCCCATGTGCAGGGTCAGCGGCGAGCCGTACGCCGGATCGGCAAGATCTCCGGGCGGCGGCGGCGGGGTGGGGAGCTCGAGGCGGTGGGCGAACGCGGCCGCGGCCTGGTCGAACAGCGCGGGCCGGTCGGTGTCGAACCCGCCCAGGGCCAGCGGGTCGGGCAAATCGGCGCGGCTGCGGTCCAGCTCGGCGGCGATGGTGTCCCACACACCGGGCCCGGGCCGGGCCAACAGCAGCACCCGCACCCGGCGGCCCGGATAATCCCAGGGCAGGCCGTTGAGCAGCTGGGTCAGCACCGCCAGGCGCCACCGCTCCGCGTAGTCGACCACCACCAGCAACGGCTGCTCCTCCGCGACCACCGCGGCGGCGGTGGGGTGTGCAGTACGCAGCCCGAGGCTGCGCTCCACCGCCTGCGCGACCGTCCACCCCGCCCGGTAGCTGCTGCTGGCGACATGACCGGCCAGCCGGGTTTTGCCCTGCCCCCCCGCCCCGGTCACCAGCAGCACCGACAGCGGCTCAGCGTCGTCGTCGAGCCAGTGCTGGATGTGTTGCTGCTCGGCGGGTCGGGTGTGTAGGGCACGACCTGGTGTTGGGGGTCGAGCAGGTAGCTGGGCTGACGCCGGGCCCGCGCGGTGAGCTGGGTGGGCTCGGGCGGGGTGGGGGTGAGGAACTCCAGGCGGTAATCGGGCCGATCCAGCAGGATCACCACATCACCGGTGGTGGATCCGATCTGGATGTTGTGCCCGCCGATCACCGACCCGACCACCGACTGCCCCTCGGGAGCCGGTGTCGGATCCCTATTACTTTTTCGGGTCACGGCGGCGGCCGAGGTTCACATCGCGGGCCCGCCCGATCTGGACGTTGTCACCCTCGATCCGAGACCGGTTCACCACCTGCCCACCCGCATCTTCAGGGGAGCCCGGGCGAGCAGCGCTTCGGTGGTCGAGCCACAACGCGGCCGCAGCGACCAACCCGGTCGCGACCACGACGCCCAACCACCACCACGGGTTGGTCTTGAACTCGGTGGCGAAGTTGACCACCACCATCGTCAACGACGCGACCACCCCCGTCGCCACCGTCGGGGCCACGACCCGCCCAGCCCTGCCCACCACAGCGACATCCTTCCCTCCGGCCTCGGCCACCCACCGGGCCGGGCGTGTCGACGCATCCTGGCCTGTAGTCGCTGCACAGCCCCGCGATGCAACAGCCCCGCCGGAGGGGACGAAACCCCGCCGGCAGCGAGCCCATCCTCGCAACCCGCACATGCGACGCCCCGCAACTGCGACTTGGCAAACCCCAGGTGAGCACTCCCCGTGCGCGTGCTCGCGGCGCTCGCCGACCAGCTCGACTCCGCCGCCGCGCCGGCAGCCCGCGAGCACTGACAGCACCGGCGGCTCGCGCCCTGGTCCGGGCGCTCGACTCGACGGGGCCCACCCGGGCGGTCTGGCCCGCCTGCGGGGGCGGTGACTCAGCCGGGCCTGCCACCCAGCGTTCCGAGGTCCTGCGAAGCGAGCGAACGCAGGACCTCCCCCCGAGTGGGGGCACATCTGTGGGGCTGGATGTCCGTTGGACCGGGTGCGTGGGCCGTGCCGGACCGAGGAGATCCAGGCGACGCGGACCGCGCCCACACAGCGGTGGGCCCCGGAGCCCTGGGATCGCCCTTCACCCCGGGGGCACGCGGAACGCGTTTCCCCGGCTCCGGGACCCTCCGCTCCCGCCAAGGGGAGCGGCAGCGTGCGTAGCAAGGTCGCGGCGCCGGCGGTGTGACATCCCTAGGGGCGACCCGGCGGCGGTGATACCGCGGACCAGGCGGTAGCGGGGAACTGATCTGCTGATGAGCCCGAGGATGATGAGCCCGTGACATCAACACAGTCCTTGCTCTACGCCGCCCAATCGGACGTCACGATCGAGCGGGTCCGTGCCCTGGTGAGGCAGGTCGGCCCGGAAGCACCCACGGTCGAATACAAGGAACAGATGGCCGACACGATCGCCAAGGGGGTCGCGGCGCTGGCCAACACCTACGGAGGGTTGCTGCTGGTCGGTGTCACTGATGACCGGGTTGTGAAGGGCGTGAAGGAGAAGACGATCGCGTCGGTCGCCGAGCACTGCGCCGCCAAGATTGAGCCACCGTGGGTTCCGGAGATCATCCCCGTGCCGCTGGGGCAGGGCTCGGATCTGTATGTGCTCGTGCTCCGAGTGGTGCCCGGCCATCACCCGCGGCCTCTACTCGTCGACGGCGTCGCCTACGTGCGACACCAGAACACCAGCCACCCCGCAGACTGGCAGCGGCTCAGAGACCTGTTCGCCGAGGCCAGCGCCGTGCAGCAGGACGAGGTCTGGACCATCCAGCGCCCTGAGCTGATGCGTGGCGCAGATACCACCTCCGACAGCACCGTAGACTTCATCCTCAGGTCCGGCCTGGACTTCGCCGTAGCCCGGGAAGCCAAGTGGCGGCCTTTGCCGGAGAGAACCGTAGCCGCGTTCACCGACGCGCTGAACCGGTCCCCGCTTACCTCGGTCCTGGCAAGCCTCAGCCTCGGGGACTGGGCCGGCGGCGGGGACCCATTCCACCGCCAGGGACTCAACAGATCCCGCACGGTCAGGCTCGAATGGTGGTGCGCCCCCGAGGGCTGGCCCAGCGACATGCCCAAACCGGTGAAAGCCTCCGCCCGACTGGAGGTACCCGGCGGGTACGGCCAATTCGTCCAGAACCTGCGGGTCGAGATCGACGTGGTCGTGCAGCGCGGTGCGCGGACCGAGATCGCCCGGCAGCCGCCCGTCCGCGGTCATCAGATCCAGGTGCCTCGCTGGCGGGTAACCGCACAGCAGCTCGGCCAGCTCATCGACGCGATGCTCGCGACGCTCACCAGTAAGGATGTCGTCGGCCCGCTGGCGGACCTGGCCGGGCTCGCCGCCGTGGCCGTTCCCCAACCACGCATCTTTCACATGGTGACCGCGCGGCCGGTCGATGAAGTCCTCGACACCACTGGTCTGCGCCCAATCCCGGATGCAGGGGTGTCCAGGGGGGCACATCTGCTCGCCGACCCCGCTCTTGACCTAGCATGCTGTGGCGCGGCCCGCTCACGCCCGGCACCTCAGCAGACCACGATCGCCAACGTGGGATCGAGTCGACGGATGTCGTCCGGGTCACCGGTGACGACGGTGGCGCCGTACCGGCGGGCGAGCAGCGCGACGCTCGCGTCGACGACGTCAGCGGTGCCGGTCGAGCGCGCACCCACCGGCCGGCTCAGCGCAGCAGCGAGCGTGCCATCACCACGCGCTGCACCTGGTTCGTCCCCTCGTAGATCTGGGTGATCTTGGCGTCGCGCATCATCCGCTCGACGGGGAAGTCCTTGGTGTAGCCGGCGCCGCCGAGCAACTGCACGGCGTCGACGGTCACCGACATCGCGACATCGCTGGCCATGCACTTGGCGGCGCTGGAGATGAAGCCGAGGTCGGGCTCGCCCCGCTCGGCCCGCGAGCTGGCCACGTAGACCAGCTGGCGGGCGGACTCGACCTTCATCGCCATGTCGGCGATCATGAACTGGAGGCCCTGGAACTCGGCGAGGTGCCTGCCGAACTGCTTGCGCTCCTTGATGTAGGCCACCGCGACGTCGAGCGCGCCCTGGGCGATGCCGACGGCTTGGGCTCCGATGGTCGGACGGGTGTGGTCCAGTGTCGCGAGCGCGGTCTTGAAGCCGGTGCCCTCGGCTCCGATGATCCGCATCGCCGGGATCGTGCAGTCGGAGAAGTAGATCTCCCGGGTGGGCGAGCCGTTGATGCCGAGCTTGCGCTCCTTGGGCCCCACCTCGAAGCCCGGGTCGTCCTTGTGCACGACGAACGCGGAGATCCCGTTCGCCTTGCGCTCCGGATCGGTGACGGCCATGACCGTGTACCAGCTCGACTCGCCGGCGTTGGTGATCCAGCACTTGGTGCCGTTGAGCACCCAGGTGTCCCCGTCGCGGCGGGCCCGCGTCCGCATCGCGGCGGCGTCCGAACCGGCCTCACGTTCGGACAGCGCGTAGGACATCATCGCCTCGCCGCTCGCGACCGAGGGCAACACCTGCGCCTTGAGCTCGGCCGAGGCGGACAGCAGGATCGGGGTCAGGCCCAAGCCGTTGACCGCCGGGATCAGCGACGACGACGCACACGCCCGCGCGACCTCCTCGATGACGATGCAGCCGGCGAGCTCGTCGGCACCCTCGCCGCCGTACTCCTCGGGAATCGTCACCGCGTGGAAGCCCGCCTTGACCAGTGCATCACGGGCCTCGACGGGGTAGCGGGCCTGGTCGTCCACCTCGGCGGCGAAAGGCGCGATCTCCTTCTCGGCCAGCGCACGGACGGCGTCGCGCAGGGCCTCGTGCTCGTCGCTGAGGCGATAGGTGTCGAAGTCGGCGTTCACGTCGCTGCCCCTTGTGTCCGCGGGTGAGCTGCGGCTCGGAAAGCACTGCACTCGCACCGGACTGTAACGGCACTGCGTGCCATTGGGCAAACAGACTGTTACCCTGAGTGCCATGTATCGTCCGGTCGATGCGCCGTCCGGCGCGCGCCGCGGGCGGTCCGCGGAGGGGCGCGCCGAGGTGCGACGCGCGCTGGTGGACGCCGCCCTCACGCTGTTCGCCACCCACGGCTACGACGAGACGACCGTCGACGACATCGCGGCCGCCGCCGGTGTCGCGCGCCGCACGTTCTTCCGCTACTTCCGCGGCAAGGAGGATGCCGTCTCGCCCGACCACGAGGCCTGCCTGACCCGGCTGGACGCGGTGTTCACCGCGGCGCACCCCGGTGAGCCGGTGCTGTCGGTGGTACTGCGGGCGGCCGAGTTCGTCCTCGACATGTACTTCGCCGACGCCGACGCCTCCCGTATCCGGTTCCGGCTGGTGCACGAGGTCGCCGCGCTCCGGGACCGGGAGGTCGCCAGCGTGCACCCGTACCGGCAGCTGTTCACCCGCCACCTGCGGCGCCGCCTCGTGGGCGCGGCCGATGGCGAGCTGCGGGCCGCGGTCACCGCGGCCGCGGTCGTCGCGGCGCACAACCAGGCGCTGCGGACCTGGCTCGCCGAAGGGGCGACCGAGGAGGGGAAGCAGCCGTGCCGCGACCGGTTCCGCCGGGTCGCGGACCTGTTGCCGGTGGAAGCGGCAGACGATCTCTTCGACGTCGCCCGCAGGCTCGAGGACGCGGTCGAGCGGCTGGAGCGCGGACCCGCCTCCGGACGTCCGTGATCCCCGGGCCGCACCGAGGGGTGCGCACGCCGAGCTGGACGGGCTCGGACCCCGGGATCACGGGTGACTGCCTGGAACTCGCCGGCACCACACCGGCTTCCACTGGCCGTCGACTGACGTGTCCTGTGGTGCTAGCGGACAGCCACCTCACGAGTCCTGTTGCTGATCAACGCTGGACCACCTCCTCTCACGTGTACCGCCAACCGTACGTCGCCGTGCCGGCGGGTGCCACCATGATTCACGGCGGTCAGGCGGAGGCGGTCCAGCGAAACGGCAGTGGTCGTTTCGGCGACAGGTGCTCGTCCAGCGCACGGAGCAGATCCGTCACCGGTTTCGCGCCGGCGGGAGTGCCTGCCGTGAGCCCACAGATGACGTGCACGATCCGCGCCCAGACCGCGACCGACGCCACGGTGTGCAGCGTGATCTCCGGCTGAGCCGCGAGCCTGTCATCAACTGCGCGGCCACCGATCCGACCACCGGGGGCGGCGAGCAGGACCATCCGCCGCGGGTCGACGCCGGCGAGCCCGGCGAGCAGGTCGGCGGGGCCGGCGGCGGGGTCACCGCCCATCCGGTCCAGCGCCTGCAGCAGCGGGAGCACGCCGGGTGGGTCGGCGTCGGCCCGGGGCCGTTCGGGTTCACCGTCGGTGGCCATGGCCAGCACGTGCTCGTCCACCCCGACGTGCATCGCGACGACCGCGTCCACCCGCGCGATGAGCGCCGGCTCGGTCGCGAACCGGAGGCCGCCGTTCTCGCCGGGCCAGATACCCCAGGAGCGCCACACGGTGGCCACGGTCACGTTGCTGACCCCGAGAGTAGCGGCGATCAGCCGGGTGGACCAGCGGATTCCGGACGGCGGCCGGGCCAGCGTGCGGGTGATGACGCGCTGCTCGTCGAGGGTCGGCGGACGTCCGGAACGAGGTGCGTCCGACAGGCCCGCGACACCCGCCGTCCGGTAGCGCTCCCGCCAGGTGACCACCGTCTGCGTCGAGCAGCCGAGCTCGTCCGCGATCGCCGCGGGACCCATCCCCGCCCCGGCCAGCAGCACGATGCGGGCGCGGCGCATCGCCGACGCCCGCGAACCCGGCGTCAACCGAGCGCGGAGCAGCTCCGCGTCCTCGGGGTCCACCACGAGCGGTGGAAAGTTGCGCATGGAAGGCCGGCTCCCCGGTCGTGGATGTGTGACCAGTGATTCGGGCCCACCCCACGATCGGTTCCCACGCCCCGAGTGACGCAGGTCACGAACTCAGCTCGGCGGCGGGTTCCCGGGCGAGGCGTGCGACGAGCGCAACGCCGAGTCGCGCACCAGGACGGTCTGCGCCAGCGCCTCCTGGAACCGCGCCATCCGGACCAGCAGCGGCGGATCGGACGCCGCGAGTATCCGGACGGCGAGCAGGCCCGCGTTGCGCGCACCACCGATCGCCACCGTGGCCACCGGCACCCCGGCGGGCATCTGCACGATCGACAACAACGAGTCCAGGCCGTCGAGGCGGCTCAGCGGGACAGGGACCCCGATCACCGGCAGCGGCGTGGCGGCCGCGACCATTCCGGGCAGATGCGCCGCACCACCCGCACCGGCGATGATCACCCGTAGCCCACGGCCGGCTGCGTCGCGGGCGTAGTCGAGCATCCGCTGCGGGTTGCGGTGCGCGGAGTGCACCCCGATCTCGTAGGGCAGGTCGAACTCGACCAGCGCCTTGGCGGCGGCCGACAACACCGGCCAGTCCGAGTCACTGCCCATGATCACGGAGACCACCGGGTCAGCCATGTTCCCCCACTCCGGTATGCGGCGACCAGCCGTCGGGCCAGACCGCGGTGGACAGCCACTGCGCGGCGAGCCCGGCCCGCTCCCGGACCGGGTCCGGGTCGGTGCCCAGCACCGTCACGTGACCGATCTTGCGCGCGGGCCGCTCCGCCTTGTCGTACAGGTGCACCTTGACGTCGGGGAACCGGGCGAAGACATGGTGACACCGCTCGTCGAGGCCCATCGCGGGCGGCAATGCCGCGCCGAGCACGTTGGCCGTCACCACCACCGGCGCGGTCGGCCCGGTGGCGCCGAGGGGATAGTCGAGCACCGCGCGCAGGTGCTGCTCGAACTGCGAGGTGCGGGCACCCTCGATGGTCCAGTGCCCGGAGTTGTGCGGGCGCATCGCGAGCTCGTTGACGACCAGCCCGGAGCGCGTCTCGAACAGCTCGACGGTGAGCAGCCCGGTGACCCCGAGCTCGTGCGCCACCCGCAACGCGATCCCCTGCGCGGCCAGCGCGATCTCCTCGGCCAGTCCCGGCGCCGGCGCGAGCACCTGGACGCACTGGCCGTTCTCCTGCACCGTCTGCACCACCGGCCAGGCGGCGGCCTGCCCGTGGGGCGACCGCGCGACCTGGGCCGCCAGCTCGCGGCGGATCGCGACGGCCTGCTCGACCATCAGCGGGCTGCCCGCCGCGAGCCGCTCGTCGACCAGCGCGGGAGCGGGGCGATCGAGCATCCAGACGCCGCGGCCGTCGTAGCCACCCCGCACGGCCTTGAGGACCACCGGCCAGCCGAACTCGGCCCCGAACACCTCGACGTCGGCCGGCTCGGTGACCTCGGTGAACGGCGGTACCGGCAGCCCGAGCCCGGCGAGGCGGCGGCGCATCACGAGCTTGTCCTGGGCGTGGCGCAGCGCTTCCGGGGCGGGATGCACGGCGACGCCGTCGGCGACCAGGGCGCGCAGCACCTGCTGCGGCACGCCCTCGTGGTCGAACGTGACGGCGGCACACCCGCGGACGAGCCGGCGCAGCGCCGCGAGGTCGTCCGCGGTGCCGAGCACGACGTCGGGGGTGACCAGCGCGGCGGGGTCGTCGGCGGAGACCGCCAGCACCCGCAGCGACTGGCCGAGCGCGATCGCGGCCTGGTGGGTCATCCGGGCCAGCTGGCCGCCTCCCACCATGGCGACCACGGGGAGGTCCCGAGACGATGGCGTGCTCACGGTGCGGTGAGCCTACGGCGCGCCCGGCGGCGTGGCGCCCGCCGGGGTCTGGGACGATCGGGAGGTGTCCGTGGTCGAGTCGGTGCTGGCGCGCATTCCCCAGCCCTACCGCGACCTGGCGATCACGCATCGTGAGCTGGTCAAGTTCGCCCTCGTCGGCGGAACGACCTGGGTGATCGACACTGCGGTGTTCCTGCTGCTCAAGTCGACGGTGCTCGTCGAGAAGCCGGTCACCGCGAAGATTATTGCTGTGCTGCTCGCGACCATCGTGTCCTATGTGCTCAACCGGGAATGGTCCTTCCGCACCCGGGGCGGCCGGGAACGCCGCCACGAGGCGGCGCTGTTCTTCCTCATCAGCGGCATCGGGGTGGTCGTTTACACCGCCCCGCTGGCGGTGTCCCGCTACGTGCTCGACCTCAAGATGCCCGGCGTCAGCCTGCTCACCCAGGAGGTCGCCGACTTCGTCAGCGGGCAGGTCGTCGGCGTGCTGGCCGGGATGACGTTCCGCTGGTGGGCGTTTCGCCGGTACGTCTTCCCCGACCAGAACGTGCGGCGAACGGTGCCCGTCACCGGAGGCCGGGAGACCGGGAACTAGCGCGGCGTCGCCACCGGGCGCGGGACGCTGACCACGTCCTCGGCCCGGGCGGCCGGCAGGAAGATCGTGAACGTCGGCGGCCGCGCGCGGGACAGCTCGAGGCGTCCGCCGTCGGCCTCCACGAGCGCACGGGCCAG
>JBBSGM010000130.1:0-11621 GCA_038254065.1 Mycobacteriales bacterium
ACCCGATCGGGATCAAGATCAGCGACCGAGAGATGAAGGCCCTCCCGATCACCAGAGACGAGTTCCACGGCGACTGGAATTACACCCTGCACCCCAACGACGCGCCCGAGTCCAACTGACTTGATTCAACGCGAGCCCTTAGTCTCGTAGCTAGACTCATCGGTTATGGAGTTGCGGCAGTTGGAGTACTTCGTGGCAGTGGCGGAGGAGGGGAGTTTCACCCGGGCCGCTGCCGCGGTGCACGTCTCCCAACCCGGGGTCAGCGCCCAGATCGGCCGTCTTGAGCGCGAACTCGGCCAGGCCCTGCTCGACCGCTCGGCCGTCGCGTGCGCGTGACGGAGGCGGGTGCGGCGGTGCTGCCCTACGCCCGTGCCGCGCTCGCCGCGGTCGCCGGGGCGCGCCAGGCGGTCGACGAGCTCACTGGGCTGCTGCGCGGGCATGTCACCATCGGGACGGTCACCTCGATCTCCTCGCAGGAGGTGGACCTGCCCGGGCTGCTCGCCGGGTTCCACCACGACCACCCTGCGGTGGACGTCACCTTGTCGGTGGCCAACTCCGACGAGCTGCTCGACGCGCTGCGGGCCGGGCGGCTCGATCTGGCTATCGTCGGCCTGGGCGCCACCACACCCGCGGGAATCGACACTCACTTCCTGGCCAGCGAACCGCTCGTCGCCGTGGTCGGCCTGCGCGATCCCGTCGCCGCCGCCACCATCACCCTGCGCGCCCTCACCGAGCACACGCTGATCAGCCTGCCGCGCGGCACCGGACTGCGCGCCGCCCTCGACGAGGCCTGCACCGCTGCCGGACTCAGGCCACACGTCGCCTTCGAGGCCGGCGACCCGCGCGTCCTGGCCCAGCTCGCCGCCCGCGGCCTCGGCGTGGCCGTAGTGCCCGAGTCCGTCGCCGTCGCGTGCCGTGAGCAGCTGCACGTCCTCGCGATCACCGAGCCCGCGATGTGCGGCCGGATCGCGCTGGCCTGGCGGACCGACGGGCCGATCAGCCCACCCGCACGCGCACTGCTCACTCGAGCCGGCGCCCACTCCGGCCCCACCGCCGAGCGGTGAGCAGGAGTAGGTGGTCGGCTTCCGGTGCGCCCGCAACCGGATCGGCTTGTGCGAACGTGGCGATCTTGCATCGGGCGGGCTGGACCCTGCTGCGTAGCCGCATGTCGCCACTGGCGGTTCGGCTTGCGGGACTTCCTGGGCGGCTCTCAACGGTCGTTTCCGTCGTTCTCGCGGGACGCGGCGGCCGGCCGGTCTGGCGGAGCAGTCGGCTGGCGTTCGCGACGGTCGTACTTGATCGTCTGGCTCGGGCCGAGTT
This sequence comes from Mycobacteriales bacterium, assembly GCA_038254065.1. GTDB lineage: Bacteria > Actinomycetota > Actinomycetes > Mycobacteriales > Pseudonocardiaceae > Pseudonocardia. The sequence goes on from JBBSGM010000130.1 coordinate 1,321, forward strand.
ACGCCGATATCACCTGGGCGAGCACGGCGGCGGCGTGTTGGAGGGCGTCTGGGTCGGCGGCGGCGTAGCTGAGTCGTAGGTAGGGGTAGGCGGCTTCGGCGGGGTAGTAGGCGTGTCCGGGGCTGACGGTGACTCCTTGCCGGTGGGCGGCGGCGGTGATCTCGGTGTCGCTTGCCCACTCGGGTAGGCGGAGCCAGAGGTGCACGCCTCCGGCGGGGTTGAGGTGCAGGCGGCAGTCGGGCAGGTTCGCGGTCAGGGCTGCGGTGAGGGTGTCGCGGCGCAGCCGGAGGGCTTTGCGGAGCCCGGCGAGGTGTCGGGGCCAGCCGGGTGCGGTGAGCACGTCCAGGGCGGTGTGTTGCAGGGCGGGCGCGACGAACAGGTCATCGCTGAGGCGGCCGCGACGCAGCCGGGTCAGGGCGGGGCCGCGGGCGACGAGCGCGGCCACCCGCAGGCCGGCGGCGACCGGCTTGGTCAGGGAACGGACGTAGATGACGTGCCCGTCATCATCCAGGCTGGCCAGCGGCGCGGGGGTGGGGCCGTCGAGGTCGAGGTCTCGAACCCAGTCGTCTTCGATCAGGAACGCCCCGGCCCGGCGGACGGCGTCCAGGACGTCGGGGCGACGGTCGGCGGCAAGGGTCGCGCCGGTGGGGTTGGCGTGACGGGGCTGGAGGTAGACCAGGCGGGCGCGGCTGCGAGCGAGGGCGTCGGCCAGCGCGTCGGGCAGCACACCGTGTTCATCGGTCGGGACGGGGACCATGTGGAGGCCGGCGGAGCGGGCGGCGGCCAACGCGCCGATGTAGGTCGGTGATTCGAGCACGATGGGGTCGCCGGGGGCGGCGAGGTAGCGACAGGCCGCGGCCAGGGCAGGTTGCCCGCCCGGCGTGATGATCACGTTGTCGGCCCGGTAGGACGGGCCGGCTTCACCGGCCAGGTAGCCGCGAAGTTCTTCCACGCCATCGGCGGGTGGGCGGCTCCAGCCGCGGGGGCGACGCCCGGCGCGCGCGGCCGCGGCCGCGAGCAAGCCGAGCGGTTGCAGGCTTTCGTCAAGGAACGCGCTGGCGAGCGGCACCAGGCCGGCCGGCGTCGGGGCCAGCAGGTCTTCCAGGTCGGTCGCCAGGTCGGTGCGGCTGCCCAGCGCCGCGGTTTGCCAGCCCAGCTCTGCTCCCTTGGTGGCCGGTCGGCGAGCGGCGGTGTAGCTGCCACGGCCCGGCCGGGTCACCAGCAGCCCCTTGGAGGCGACCAGGGCGAGCGCCCGCTGCGCGGTGAGCGCACTCACCCGGAAGCGCTTCTGCAAATGGCGGGTTGACGGAAGGGGATTGTCAGGCGCCTGCTGGCTGGCAAGGCGCATAAGTTCACCGACAACGGCGTCGAACCCGCTATCGTCAACCATGAGACACAAGGAAAGCGCATCCGAGTCCGGATGGGAAGCGCCCGGACTTCTCCTGGGCGGACTGGGAGTGCTCGCGTTCAGTCTGACGCTACCGGCCACCCGGGTGGCTGACCCGGTGTTCGGTCCCGTGACGGTCGGGGTCGGGCGGGCGGTCATCGCCGCCTTGTTGGCCGCGACCGTCCTTCGGTGCCGCGGGGAACGGCTCATCGTGCCCGCCCTGATGCCCCGCCTGGCGATCGTGGTGGCCGGCGTTGTCATCGGGTTCCCGTTGTTGACGGCGTTCGCGCTGCAAGACGTCAACAGTGCCCACGCCGCGGTCGTGTCCGGGCTGCTGTCCGCGGCCACCGCCGGGATGGCCGTGCTGCGGGCCGGCGAACGCCCGCGGCGCGAGTACTGGCTCGCCCTGGGCGTCGGCCTGGCCGCAGTGTTGGTGTTCGCGGCCATCAGCGGCGCAGGTCGGCCACGCCCGGGCGACCTGCTGGTCCTCGGGGCCGTCGCGCTGGCCGGGCTCGGATACGCCGAAGGCGGTGCGCTGGCCCGCCAGTACGGCGGCTGGCGGGTGATCTGCTGGGCGCTGATCCTCGCGCTACCCATCCTCGCACCGGCCACCGCACTGGCTATCGCGCTCCACCCGCCCCAGCAGGTCAGCCTCGGCGCGTTGGCCGGACTGGTCTACGTCACTGTGTTCAGCATGTTCCTCGGCTTCTTCGCCTGGTACGAGGGCCTGGCCCGGGGCGGCGTGGCCCGCGTCGGGCGCCTGCAACTGACCCAGCCGGTGCTCACCCTGGCCTGGTCGGCACTGCTACTAGGCGAACACATCACCCCCGCCACCGCGATCGCCGCCGTGATCGTGCTCGCCTCGGTCGCCGTCGGACGCAAGGCCCGCGTCGAACGGACCGATCCAGCGCGACCGGCTGTCACAGACCGGCCGCACAAAGCCGAGGCACGACCGTGAGCGTGGATAAGCACTGGCCGGTGCTGATCACCCGCCGCCTCGCCCCAGGCGTGCTCGAACGTCTGCAGCCAGTCTGTCGGCTCACCGTGCACGATGAGGATCACCCGATGCCCCGCGCAAACCTGCTGAGCGACGCGGCCGGCCAGGCCGGGCTGCTGACCACCCTCGCCGACCGCGTCGACACCGAACTACTCGACGCGGCCGGCCAGAGCCTGCGCGTGATCGCCAACCACGCCGTCGGCGCCCACAACATCGACCTGCCCGCCTGCCGGGCGCGCGGCATCGTGATCACCACTACCCCCGGCGTGCTCACCGAGGCCACCGCCGACCAGGCCTGGGCGCTGCTGCTGGCCGCCGCCCGGCGCCTCGGCGAAGGAGAGCGCTGGCTGCGCTCCGGCAGGGCCTGGCACTGGGCTCCCACCTTCCTGCTCGGGGCCGACCTGTCCGGGGCCACCCTCGGCATCCTCGGCGCCGGCCGCATCGGCCAAGCGATCGCGCGACGCGCCTCGGGCTTCGGGATGCGCGTCACCTACCACAACCGCCACCGACTGCCGGCCGCCGTCGAGCAGGCCCTGCAGGCAAGCTGGCGCCCCCTCGACGAGCTGCTGGAATTTTCCGACGCGCTGATCGTGGCCTGCCCCCTCACCCCGGAAACGCAGCTCCTACTCGACGCGGGCAGGCTGGCCCAACTCAAGCCCACCGCCGTGCTGGTCAGCATTACTGGCGGTGTCGTCGACGAAGCAGCGCTCGCGCAGGCCCTCGACAGGCAGCAGCTGTTCGCGGCCGCCCTGGATAGCTACACCAACGAGCCGGCCGTGCACCCCGCATTGCTGCCTCTCGAATCAGTGACCCTCGCGCCCCACCTGGGTAGCGCCACAATCGGCACCCGCCACGCCATGGGAGCCCTCGCCGCCGACAACATCCTCGCCGTACTCACGGGACATCCACCGCTCACCCCAGCCAGCCCGTGAGCGATGGCGGCGAAGCCGGGACTGAAAAACCGAAGCGGCCCACTCAGCCATCGTGCTGCGGGACGGCGCCAGCTGATGGAGCCGCCGAGGGCTGCCTTGTCAGGCGTTGGCGATGGGCAGACCAGCGCTGGTTTGACCGTTGTCATGGTCATCTGGGAGTTGAGGCGGGCGACGCCGGGAAGGTCGGCGAGTTTGCTCATGTAGAAGGCTTGGTATGCGGCCTGGTCAGCGACGGCGACGCGGAGGAGGTAGTCGGGGAAGCCGAACATCCGGGAACACTCCAGCACCTCGCCGAGCTCGCAGATCTGGGTTTCGAACGCCTCGATGGTGGCGCGGTCTTTGACCGTCATGTCGGCGTGCACCACGACCTGGAAGCCGCGCCCGACAGCGCTCGGGTGGATCTGGGCGTGGTAGCCGGTGATCACGCCGTCCTGCTCCAGGTGCCGGACTCGGCGCAGACACGGCGAGGGGGAGAGCCGGACCCGCGCCGCGGGTTCGACGTTGCTGAGCCGGCCATCCCGTTGCAAGCAGCGCAATATTGCGCGGTCCAGTCCGTCCACACTCATATCGTGCCCTGAAGGTGCCGTTCGTGGGGTGAAGTTGGAGCCACCTGCCGCGGTAGGTTGCCTAGCGTTGCTGGTGTGGATGACGCGGCCTCCCTCACGCCGCGCGGTGACTCCGAGCCGACCGACTGGGCAGGTCAACGCCGGGCGGTGGTGCATGCGCGACGCCGTGGCGGTCGGGACCGCCACCGGCGCCTACGGCCTGTCCTTCGGAGCGCTGGCGACCGCTGCGGGGTTGTCGGTGTGGCAGACCTGCGCGCTATCGGTGTTGATGTTCACCGGCGCCAGTCAGTTCGCGCTCATCGGAGTGCTCGGCGCCGGTGGCGGGCCGCTGGCCGCGGTCGCCACCGCCACCCTGCTCGGCTCACGCAACGCCTTCTACGGCCTGCGCCTGACCGCGATCCTGCACCTCCAAGGGCCGGCCAGGCCGCTGGCCGCGCACCTGGTCATCGACGAGTCCTCCGCGATGGCCGTGCTGCGCACCGACTCACGCTCCGCGCGCCTGGCGTTCTGGGCGACCGGCGCCTCGGTCTTCACGCTGTGGAACCTCGCCACCCTCATCGGGGGCCTGGGCGCCCGGGTCTCAACGACCCGCGCGTGCTGGGACTCGACGCCGCCGCCTCAGCAGCGTTCATCGCCCTGCTCGCCCCAAGCCTTCGTGACCGCACCACGCGGACACCGGCCGCCGCCGCGGCCGCACTCGCGCTGGCGCTGACCCCGGCCGTCCCGGCCGGGATCCCGATCCTCGCCGCGGCAGCCCTGACCGTTCTGCTCGGCCTGCTCGGCTCACGCCGCAGGGGCAAGTCTTGACGTGGCTCGCGGTGCTGCTCGCCGCCGCCGGGCTGCTACCTGTGCAAACTTGCCGGACTGTCCATGCCCAAACGCGTCCTCGACAACCCCCGCACTCAACGCATCGCCGTCTTGCTACCGTCACCCTGCTCGCCGCCCTGGCCACCACCCAGACCCTCACCACCGGCCACCAGTTGGTCTTTGACCCACGCACCGCCGCGGCCGGCGTCGCCATTATCGCCGTCCTGCTACGAGCCCCGTTCCTGCTCGTCGTCACCCTGGCCGCCACCACCGCCGCACTCCTACGCCTGCTCGGATAATCGTCCCGGTAGCGATCCGCTTACGGACGCCCGCGAGACGACCGGCTTGCGGTCGGCGGTTACGGCCACGTGTTCTTACTCGACCGCGCCCGTCGGTCACATCATCTAACCTCGGGCCTGTGACCTCTGCTCCCATCTCGGTCGGTCCGCGGCCCGCTGTCGATGTCGCGTTTCCAGCGGCGAGCGACGTCTTCGAGGCGACGCTGGCCAAGGTTCCGGACCAGGCATGGCAGCGCCGGTCGCCATGCGGAAACTGGACGGTGCGAGACATCGCCGGTCACGTCGTGGGAACCATGATCGAGATCGCAGCGATCGCACGGCACAAGCCATTCTCACGCAACTCCGCCCCGCCCGGCAGCGACGCAGGAGACGACCCGGTCGATACGATGCATGCCGTTTCGGGTCCAGCCAGGGACGCGGTCCGATCCGCTGACCTAGGCCAGCCGACCGACGCCATGCACGGTCGCCGAACAGTCGCTGAGGCGCTGGCGTTTCCGATTGCCGACTTGGCTGTGCATGCATGGGACATCGCGCATGCGACCCAGCAGCAGCTGCAGCTCCCCGATGTGTTGTTGGCTCACGTCGTGCACACCTGCGCTCAGGTCCCCGAAGAAGTCCTGCGCGGCCCCGGCCTGTTCGGTCCGGTTCAGGCGGCTCCCGACGACGCCGACGACACCACCCGTCTCATGGCCTGGCTCGGCCGTGAAACGCGCCCGCTGTGAGACGGTCACCCAGGGGGTTGGTCGGAGTCGGCCAGCCGTCACCGGTTATCGATCGTCATGCGGTACGGCTGGTTGAGTCAGACGGTCGGACGGCGCGGGTGACTGCCGGGGTGGGCGGTGTCTAGTTGTCGATGGTAGTGGTGGCTTGGAGACCGGCTGCCAGCTCGGTGAGGGCGACGAGGGCGTGCCGGTGCGGTGCGGGGCCGTGGGACAGCCGGGAGACACCGAGCCGTAGCAGTTGCCCGGGTGGGGGCAGGCCGGGGACGGCGAGCAGGCTGAGTCGTCCCCGGCCGAACCCCTCGGCGAGGGTGGAGATCGCGTCGGGGTCGGTGCAGCCGGGGACGAACACGCAGTCGGCTCCGGCGTCCAGGAACTCCCGGCCACGCTGGAGGGTCTCATCGAGCAGCGCAGCCGGCGGCCGGCCCTCTGGCTGGAGGTAGCGGTCGGTGCGGGCGTTAAGGACCAGCGGGACACCTTCGGCCGCGGCTGCGCGGAGGGCCTGCTCGACCATGCGGACGGCGCTCGGCAACGGGCGCAGGGCGTCTTCGAGGTTGGCGCCGGCGACCCCGAGCTGCACCGCCCGCCGGACGGTGCTGTCGACGTCGCCGTACCCGGACTCGAGGTCCGCGGTGGTCGGCAGGTCGACGGCGGTGGCGATCCGGCCGATCGCAGTGAGCATCAGCTCGACCGGGATGCGCTCGCCGTCGGGGTAGCCGTGCGCCGCGGCGATGGCCGCGCTGGCGGTGGCCACGGCCCGGCAGCCCGGCACGGCGGCGACCGCCGTGGCGGAGGCGACGTCCCAGACGTTGACCAGGACCAGCAGGTCGGGCTGAAGGTGCAGCCGACGCAGGACCTCGGCGCGCTCCCGGGTCTGGCTCACCGGCGGTTGCTCAGGCACGGTCGGTCTCCAGGCCGGCGGCCAGTACGGCCAAGGCGGCGGCGAGCCCGGCGGCCTGGTCGGCGGTCAGCCCAGCCAGCAGCCGGCGCTCGTTGTCCAGGTGCATCACGATGAGCTCGTCGACCAGCGCGACGCCGGCGTTGGTGAGCGTGATCCGCCGTACCCGCGCGTCGTCGGCACCGACGTCCCGGCTGACCAGGGCCTTGCCGGCGAGCCGGTCGACCTGCTTGGTCACCGCTCCGCTGGTGACCATGAGCGCCTCGCGCAGCTGCCCGGCGGTGCGCGCGTGCGGCGGTCCGGCCCGGCGCAGTGCGGCGAGCACGTCGAAGTCGCCCGGTGCCAGGCCGGCGGCCGCGAAGGTCGGCCGCAGCGCGACGTCGGTGAGCTGCGCCAGCCGATGGATCCGGCCGATCACCAGCATCGGGCTGGCGTCCAGGTCGGGCCGTTGCTCACGCCACTGCTCGACGATGCGCGCCACGGCGTCTGCCACTCCTTGACAGTAGTCTTCCATGGAAGACAGTTTGTCTTCCATGGAAGGGAGGTCGGCGGTCGAGACGTGGCGTGCGCTGGCCGACGCTCCCCAGCACGGCATCACCGTCGTTGCCGCAGCTGTGCAGCGATACGACGCCACCGACGGCGGTCCCTGTTCTGAGCCAGCGTCAGGCAGGAGCGCACCACCACGACCAGGCCGCTGTCCCCGCCGTCGATCCGTCACGGTCCCTGTCCCGAGGAGAAGCTCATGAGCACCGACGCACGTACCGCCGTCGAGACCTACTTCCGCGCCTGGCAGGACGGTGACTTCGAGAGCCTGCGCTCCGTCCTGGCCGACGACGTGAGCTTCCGTGGGCCGCTCGGGCAGGCCGACGGCGCGGAGCAGTGCGTGGCCGGGCTGCGCGGGATGTCGCAGCTCATAAAGGGCGTAGAGGTCCGGGTGAGGGTGGTCGAGGGCTCCGACGTCATCAGCTTCTTCGACCTGCTCACCGACATCGCGCCGCCGGCACCCACGGCCAACTGGAGCCACGTGGAGGACGGGCTCATCACGAGCATCCAGGTCGCCTTCGACCCGCGGGCGATCCTGGCGGCGTCCTCGTGACCGGCGTCGTGCTCGTGCCCGGCGCCTGCCACGGCGGCTGGTGGTATGCGCCGCTCGTCTCCCGGCTGCAGGCCCTGGGTCACGTCGCTGTGCCGGTCACCCCCGGTGGCCTTGAGCCCGAGCCCCGCCTGGACCAGCCCATCACGCTCGACACCCACGTCCAGGACGCCCTCGATGCCGTCCCCGCGGGCGACGAGCGCGACGTCGTCCTGGTCGGGCACAGCTACGGCGGGAGCCTCATCTCCGGCGTCGCGGACGCCGTGCCCGAGCGCGTGCGGGCACTGGTCTACCTCGACGCGTTCGTGCCCGAGGACGGCGACAGCGGCCTGGAGCATGACCAACGACCAGGAGCGCGAGTGGTACGTCGACGGCGCTCGCCGCACCGGCTACGGCGTCGACCCGCTGCCGTTCTTCGACGACCGCGCCCGCCCGCATCCGGTCGCAACCCTGCTGCACCAACCTGCTGTGAAGCTCCCGTCCAACCTGCCAGCGATGGTCACACGGTGATATCAGACCCGGCCGCCCCGGGCAGCGCCGCGGCGAGCGCGCTGGTCAGGCCGCCGTGGGCGTCGCTGATCGCCAGCTGCACCCCGGACAGGCCGCGGGCGACCAGACCGCGCAGGAACGCCAACCACCCGGCGCCGGTCTCGGCCGTGTCGATGTCCACCCCGAGGATCTCCCGCTGCGCGCCGGAGTTGACCGCGCACGCCAGCATCATGCTGACGTTCTGCGTCCGGCCGTCCTCACGGGCCTTGACCGTCAGCGCGTCGATCCACAAGTACGGGTACGGCCCGGCGTCCAGTGGCCGGTTGCGGAACGCCTGCACGTCCGCGTCCAGGTGCTTGGCCATCTCGCTGACCTGGCTGCGGGAGAGCTTGTTGATCCCGAGCGTCTGGACCAGCCCTTCGACCCGGCGGGTGCTCACCCCGAGCAGGTAGGCCGTCGCGACGACGCTGATCAGGGCCTGCTTGGCGCGGGTGCGCCGCCCGAGCAGCCAGTCCGGGAAGTACGACCCGGTGCGCAGCTTGGGCACGGCCAGCTCGATGCTGCCCACCCGGGTGTCCCACGGCCGGTCCCGATAGCCGTTGCGGGAGTTCACCCGCTCGCTGGTGCGCTCGCCGTAGCCGGCGCCGCACAACGCGTCCGCCTCGGCGCCCATCGTCCTGTAGGCCGATCCCCATGCGCGCAAGATCGCGCCGGCGCGGTGATGCAGTTACCGGTTGGCCCGGGTCTGTTTCGGGAGTAGGAACACGAGCCCGAAGGCGACGACCACCGCACTGGCGGCGGCGAGTGCGGTGGTCGTGGCGGCGGTGGTGGTGGCGTGCGCGTGGCCGGCCAGCGCGAAGTACATGGTGGTGATTCCGGCGACGCCGAGCACGCCGCCGAGCTGCTGGACGGCCGACAGGGTGCCGGACGCGGAGCCCACTTCACTGTCGCTGACGGCGCCGAGGATCACACCGAACAGCGGGCCGAACACCAGACCCATGCCCAGCCCGACGAGCAGCGCGCCCGGCGTCACGTTCCAGGTCGTTAGAGCTAGACCGAAGTGCGCCGTGGTGGCGGCCAGGACCACCAGCCCGAGGGTAACGATCAGCAGGCCGGCGTGCAGCAGCCGGCGGCCCAGGCGCGGGGTGAGCCAGCGCGACGCAGTGGCGGACAGCAGGATCCCCACCGACGTCGGTAGCGCCGTCAGCCCGGCGTGCAGCGGGGAGAACCGCAGTCCGAGCTGGAGGTAGAGCCCGAACGCGAACAGGAACCCGCCTACCGCGGCGAAGAAGGCAACGGCAACGGTCAGTCCGGCGGTGAACGTCCGGTTGGCCAGCAGGCTCGCCTCGATCACCGCCGCCCGGCGGGTTGCGCGTTCGTAGGCGATGAACGCGGCGAACATGGTCAGTCCGCTGGCGATCATCGCGAAGCACCACCAGGGCCAGCCCAACTCTGGCCCTTGCACCAGCGGGTAGATCACCAGCACCGCCGCTACGGTCACCAGCGTCACCCCGAGCAGGTCGAGCTGCATCCTGGTGCGGTGCTGATGGCGGGGAACGAAGGCCAGGGCGCCGCCCAGGGCGGCCAGCCCGATTGGCACGTTGATCAGGAAGATCATCCGCCAGCCGGTACCCAGAACGTCGGCGCCGATCAGCGCCCCGGCCAAGGTCGGACCGAACACCGAGGACAGGCCCAGCGCCGGGGCGAACGCCCCGAACGCCAACGGCATCTCCTCTCGCGAGAACACCGACCGGACGATCCCGAAACCCTGCGGAATCAGCACCGCTCCGAACCCGCCTTGCACCACCCGGGCGGCGATCAGCAGCGCCGGCGCGGGCGCGGCCGCGCACGCCAGCGACGCGGCCGTGAATCCAACGAGGCCGACCAGGAACATCCGCCGCCGGCCATACAGGTCACCGAGGCGCCCGCCGATGATCAGCAAGGCCGCGAAGGGCAGCGTGTAACCGGCGGACAGCCACTGCAGGACCGCCGGGCTGCCGCCGAGGTCCGCCCGGATCGTGTGGGCGGCGACGTTGATGACGGTGGTGTCGAGCTGGTCCATGACCGCCGCGCCAACCGTCACCGCCAATACCACCCAGCGCCAGCGGTAGGCC
>JBBSGM010000131.1:0-11577 GCA_038254065.1 Mycobacteriales bacterium
CCGGGTGCCGAACGAGATCGAGGACCTCACCCGGCCCCGCATCCCAGACAGCCGGCTGCTCGTCGCCGGGCTGGGCCAGCACACTCCCGCCGATACCGGGCACGACCACGATCAGCATCTCCTGCACCCGGCCCACAACCCGTCCGTTGGTCACTAGTGATCGACGTGCTGTAGCAGTTCGTCGCGTCCCAGCGACGTACCGTTACGACAGGGAACCGATCGGGTGTGGGAGCCTACCGCCCGTGCCCGGCTATCGCGACTTCTACGCCACGCTCGCACAGGTTCTGCCGGTGCTACTGCTCACTATTGTGTGGGACCGCGACTGGCTTGCCGACCTCCCGAACCGCCGCCACGGCACCGGACCGGACGATGTTCGATTGTGGACCAAACCGATCGTCCGCTGGTACACCCTCATGCTCACCGCCGTACTCCTCAACGCGATCGGGTCCAGCGTCCTCGTCCTCCCTGGCGTGCTCGACGACACCGCCTGGCTGCGGTCTCTCCTCATCGCCGCCGCTGCGATGTCGCTAGCAACACTGTTCGTCCGTATTGGCGCCGGAGTGATCAAAGCAACCGATAGCGGATCATCGCCGCCGAAGCTGACTGCGTTCAACCTGGCTTTGCGGTTGCGCTGCCGCTCATCGGGCTTTGGATCAAGAAGGATGCGGCGTAGCGGCATTCGACGTGCATGCGGTCGCACCTTGAGCCCCGGCCAGGTGTCGGAGATGCTGGTAGCGGTCGTGGGCGTCGTGGACGGCGCCTCCACACCCGAACTGTCGCCACGTGCCACGCGGTGGCACGGCACCGGCGCCCACAAGGTCAGTTGCGGCACTGTACTTCTGGTGCCACTAGCCTTCGATCCGTGCGGATCGCGGTCCTAGGGGCGGGCGTCGTTGGCATGTCTGCTGCAGCAGCGCTGCTCGACGTCGGACAGGACGTCACTTGCTACGAATCAGCCGCGATCATGGGCGAGCGTTCAGTGGGGTCGACGAGGATCTTTCGACTCGCTCACGTCGATCCGGACCTGGTCCGTCTCGCGCAGCAGGCGCGCGAAGGGTTCGACCGATGGGCCACGGACGCCGGCCGGCCGATGGTCATTGGCAGCGAGTGCGTGATCACGGGATCCGACATGACTGATCGAGCCGCGGCCATGGCGAAGGTGGGCGCGGACTATGAGCTGGTCGGCGCTGGGTCGGGTCGTCTGCGCCTGCCGGTGGTCGAGGAGCCTGCCGCCGCGCTCGTCGACGTCGGGGGAGGAGTGGTCGATGTCGACGCCGTCCGTGACTTCCTCACCGCCCGCGCCGGCGCGACCGTCGTGCGGGACCGGGTCTACGCGCTGGACATCACCGCCGCCGGGACCTTGTCCGTCATGAGCGACAGCGGCAGAGCTCAGTACGACGCGTTGATCCTCGCGGCAGGCGCGAACACCTCACACCTTGCTGCGCAGGTCGGGATCTACACCCCTCCGCTGCTCGCGCACCACGTTCGGTTCACGTTCCGCGTTGACGGTGACAGATGGCAGTCGTGGATCGACAAGCCGCCCGGCGGCGTGGGGACGTACCAGCACCAGGCCGGTCCGGGACTATGGGCAGTGGGTGGACACGTGGACCCAAGCCTGACGGCGTGGGAGGTCGGTCGTGATGCCGCGATCGAGGCCTCTCGGATTGCGCTCCTCGACTACGCGCGGACCCGGCTGACGGTGGACCCGACCATCGTCGAGAGCGTGTACTGCACGACGGTCCCGAATCTCGGCGACGGTGTCGAGTTCCGGCGCAACGGACCCGTGCTGGCGGTCTACGGCGACAACCTGATGAAGCTGGCGCCGGCACTGGGCCCCGCGGCGGCGGATGCCGTCATGGACGGCTCTGCGCCATGAGGTGACCTCGCCGATCGTGTTCGCGCCGTCGGTGAGGTGACCGTGACCTACGGCTGTCGGCCGCACCGTGACACGTCGCGTGACGCAGACTGGTGACGCCTCCCGACGCTGGCGCCGCTTCCGATGCGTTGCGTGTGAGCATCGACGCTGGTGCACGCGAGGGACGGTCGAACCCGCTTCCCTCATAATCCGTCAGGTCGTGGGTTCGAACCCCACCCGCCCCACCTGTGACCTGGGAAATAGCAGATTGTGCGTACGCCGCCCATCGCGAAGGGGGCAAGCCACGACGTGGCTTGCCCCCTTCGCGAACGCGATCGGGGATCCGGCTACCCGTTGGCCGGCCCGTGGCACTTGCCGGTACCCACGTCGCTGTAGCTGGAGTCTGCGGCCCCGCCGCTCGTCAGCGAGGAGGCAAAGCTCCAGTCGTAGCTGTTGTGTTTGAGCCGCAGCCCCATGACGCCGTAGTAGTCGCCGCTCGCCTTCTCGAGGTTCGGCGTGTTGGCGTTCGTGGTGGGTGGATCGAGCGACTCGCCGCCGGTGCCCACGATGAACTCGCGGATGCCCTTCTTGGGGTCCGCCATACCGCTCGGATCCATCGGGGCGTAGCGCGCGTAGGTGTGGTCGTGACCGTTGAGCACGAGGTCAGCACCGTTGTTGTACAGCAAGTGCCACCAGGCGTCGGTCGCCGTTCCCTCGGGAGTGCTGAATCGGCCGCTGGGCGTCTCGTCGGCGACGGAGAAGGTGGGGTGGTGCCAGTATGCGGCAGTGCACGCCGAGTGGTTGGCAGCCAGGTCCTTGGCAAGCCATTGCGTTTCGCGGGCGAACCAGGCTCCGTTCGGGTCGCAGCCGCCGACCTGCACCTGGCACTCGTCGTTCAGCGAGATGATGTGCCAGGAGCCCACGTCGTAGGAGTACCAGCCGTCACCGGAATGGCCCGCTTGGCCGTCCGGCCGTGGCACGGGTTGCGTGAAGGTGCCCGGCGGCTGGCCCGAGGGGTCGAACTTGTTGGTGAAGGTCTGGGTCACCTGCGCCCCGGTCTGTGGGTCGAGCTGAGCGCCGTTGAAGTAGTCGAAGTACCCCGCCCCTCCCACGCCGGTCTCGCCGGTCTTGCCGTCCTTGGTCCGGTCGTAGAACTCGTGGTTGCCGGGTGCGGGTCGCTGCAGGAACTTGAAGGCACCGTAGGTCTTGTCGTAGGAGCCCAGGAAGTCCTCATACCGGCCGACCTGGTACTGCTCGTCACCGAGCACCGCAACCAGGTCCGGTTTCAGGGCTTCAACCTGGTTCGCCGTCACCGCCTGCGCCTGGTTGCGCAGCGGAGTGCACAGGTCCGAGTGCTTCTCGGTCTCGAGAGCTGTGCCCGGTTGGCAGGAGATGTCGCCGACTACGGCCAGCAACGGCGCGTTCTTCGTCTGCTCGTAGGGCCACGCGTTGCCGTACGAGCCGAGGGGTGAGGCGAGCCCAATGCCCGCCAGCGCGGTCAACGCGAGTGCCGCCACGCCCAGGACGGCTACGCCGCGCCGTGTTCCGCGGAGTACACGCATCTTGCTACGCGCTGTGCTCGGCCTCTGCGTTCTCGTGCCCTGCTCGGTTTCCACTGCGCCTCCCGTGTGGTGTCCTTAAACGCTAAGTAGGCAGCGGTCGTTGGCGGGTGTCCTCCAGATGGCCGCCTGCTGACGAAAAGGAAAACCAGGGGCAATGGATGGTGGTGAGCGCATGCGGGCGCGAGGACGCATAGATGGCACGCTGACGGGGAACTGGCAGTCGGCGCGCTCGTCGACGTCCGCGGCCGGAAGTGGGTGGTCAGCGAGGTCACCCCGGCGGCGCGCAGCACCGTGGTGACGCTGCAGAGTGTCGAGGACGGCGAGTACGGCCGGACCCTGGACGTGATCTGGGCGGTGGAGCCCGGTCGGCGTGTCCTGCCGAGCGGCTCGTTGCCGGAGGTCACCGAGGGTGGGTTCGATCCGCCCGAGCGCCTCGCCGCGTTCCTCGACGCGGTCCGCTGGTCCGCGGTCACCTCTGCCGATGTCAAGACGTTGCAGGCGCCGTTCCGCTCCGGCGTCACGATCGAGGACTACCAGCTCGAGCCGGTGTCGCGCGCGGTCGGCGCACCCCGGGTGAACCTGCTGCTCGCCGACGACGTCGGCCTGGGCAAGACGGTCGAGGCCGGCCTGGTGGCGCAGGAGCTGCTCCTGCGCCACCGCACCCGCCGGATCATGGTCGTCTGTCCGGCCGGGCTCACCACGAAGTGGCGCGACGAGATGGCCGAGAAGTTCGGCCTGGACTTCACCGTGATCGACTCCGCGCGGTGCGCCGAGGTACGCCGTGACTTCGGCAGCGCGGCAAACCCGTTCCACGTCTTCCCGCTGGCGATCGTCAGCCTGCCGTGGCTGCGCGGCCCGAAGGCCCAGCGGCTGCCCGACGAGGTGTTGCCGGCGGGCACGGTGCCCGACACTCGCATCTTCGACCTGCTCATCCTCGACGAGGCCCACCACGTCGCGCCCTCCGCGCCGCGGCAGGTGTACGCCGTCGACTCGCAGCAGACCAAGCTGATCCGCCGGCTCGCCCCGCACTTCACGCACCGGCTGTTCCTGTCTGCGACGCCACACAACGGCTACCAGGCGTCGTTCACCGCGCTGCTGGAGATCCTCGACAACCAGCGCTTCGCCCGCGGCGTCGAGCCGGACCGCAACGCTGTGCGCCAGACCGTGGTGCGCAGGCTCAAACGCGACATCGTCAACCCCGACGGCACGGCGCGGTTCGTCGAGCGGCAGGCGCGCGCGATCCCGGTCGAGTACCCGGAGAGCGAGCGGGAGATCCACCGGCTGCTCACCGAGCTCACCGCGCTGCGGCGCACGCGGACGAAGAAGCTGCGCGGGCGCAAGGCGACCGACCTCGTGACGCTCCTGCTCAAGAAGCGCCTGTTCTCCAGCCCCGCCGCGTTCGCGCACACGGTCGGCGTGTACCTGGAGACCCTCGAGCGACGCAGCGCTCGGCCCAGTCCGGCACCGGGTGATGACGTACCGGAGTGGATGGACGCCTTCCTCGACGACGTCGCCGTCTACGACGACGAGGCGCTGGCCGAGGCCGAGGACGACGCCATCGACCGGGCCGTGCCGCTGCAGGCGGAGTCCGCCGCGGTCGGCGACGACCAGGCCGAGATCGCGCTGCTGCGCCGCACGGAGCGCTGGGGGCTCGCGCACGAGGCCGAGCCGGACGCAAAGGCCCGCGAGCTGATCAACTACCTCGTCGGTCCCACCGCACAGCGGGAGATCCTTGACCGCCTCCTCGAGCTCAACCACGAGCGCTACGCCGCCGAGGTCGCGGCCCGGCTGCACGACAAGAAGGGCCGCAAGGCGAAGGCGGCCAGGGACGAGGAGGCGCTGTTCGGATGCGCCCACCGGCCACCGGCACCCACCACGCGCGCCGTCCGGCCCCACACGTGCATTGCAGCACATGCGTGGACCACAGAAGGTGCGCGTGGTGGGTGCGTCGGCGCCCCATGGATCAGGCGACCGCGGCAAGGTGCGGGAGTGGCTTTCGCCGGGGCCGTCGTTCGAGGTCGATCCACTTGGGCGGTACGAACTCGGGGAGTCCGTCGCGGATGCGCACCTGCCACCCGGGGCGATGCATCAGGCGGTGATGGTATCGGCACAACATCACGCAGTTGGACAGTTCCGTCTCGCCGCCCTTTTCCCATTCCTGGATGTGGTGGACCTCGCACCAGGAGGGTGGGCGACCGCATCCCGGGTGGGCGCATCCGAGGTCGCGGGCGGCCACTGCCCGGCGCAGCCCGTCGGGGATGCTGCGTGTCGTTCGGCCTACGTCCAGGGGCTGTCCTTTGCCGTTCATCACGATCGGCACTATCCCGGCGTCGCAGGCGAGCATCCGCAGCGACTCGGGGGACAGGAGGCCGCCGAAGTCGAGCATGGCCGAGCGGGCCCGGTTCTGCAGGTCCTCCAGGCTGATGATCACGTTGAGGTGCGGGCGGAACCCACCGCACTCGGGGACGTCGCCGTGGTCGAGGACGTATCCGCAGATCTCGCCCAGTGCGTCGGCCTGGCGCTCGCCGGTGGTGCGATCGTCGTCGGCGGTGAGCGGCTTGGCGTGGGCGTCGATGACGGTGGCGATGGCGTCGTAGAGGGCGGCGTCGTCGAAGCGGCCCTTGATCGTGCCGCCGGATCCGTCGCGGCGACGGTGCAACGTCAGCTCGTTGACCTGCGCGGGGGGCGTGTCGTTGGGTTCGGGGCCGTCCTGGTCCAGCTTTTCGACCAGGGCGGCGCCGTAGGCGAGCAGCTCGCTCGGGGTGTAGACGGTGGCCTTGGCGGCCAACTCCGCCTCGGCGCCCGCCCACACCGCCGGCGAGAGCCGGCCCGCGGCGGGGGAGCCGAGGACCTTCGCGATCGCGTCGACGTGGCGCAGCCCGGCTTGCCCGGTGGCGAACACCTCCGCGGTGGCCGCCAGCCGGGCCGGCATGGCGGTGCCGTCGATCCCGATCCGCGGGCACACCTGCTCGGCGGCGACGATGCGGCGACGGGCCTCGAACCGTTCCCAGCCGAGCAGGTCGGCCAGCGCGCCGGTGGCGGTCTTGTAGCCACGCTCGGCGAACGTGCCCCGCCGTTCGAGCGTGGCGACCGTGCCCACGAAGACCCCGTCGAGTTGGCGGGTCATGCCCTCGCACAGAGTGAGCACCGACAGCAACTCGTCATCGGTGGCACCGGAGCTCACCGTCGCGCGCAACTCGTCCAGTGCCTCGGTGAGGAGGCGGTGCGCGGAGGTGAGCCGGGGGGCGGACACATCACCATTTTACTCGAACAAGTGTTCGAATGTGGACCGTTCGCCGAGTACTTCTGGCCGTTCATCGCATGCCGTGGTCCCGTTTATGGGCGGATCTCGGAAACAACGCCACGTGGGCCCATTCGCGGGAACTCCGCGCCGTGGCCCGATCGGCGCCGACGGGTGTGCGACCGCCCCCCATTGGCGTCGACGAGGGCGGACAGGAACATGCCCGCGGCGCGTCAGCCCTCCTGGAGCACCCAGCGCAGGGGCTTCAGACTGGTCACCGGGCCGGCCATGCCGAGGAGCTTGAAGTCGAGGGTGGCGATATCCGGAACTCGCATCCGCTCGGCCATCGCGATGATCATGGCGTCGACATAGCCCAGGGGCGCGCTCGCGAGCTTGGCCGTGAGTTCGGCAGCACGTCGACGATCGCTGTCGCTGGGGTTGATGATCTCGAAATCACCACCGCCGTGGATCATCGCTTCGAGGAACCGCACTTCGAGCGGAGCGCCTCTACGCACGCTGTTCCGCAGGAAGTTGCAGGTCTCACCGAGCACCGGCTCGGGCACGAGAAGCCGACCGGGCCAATCGGCGAGCAGCCGTGCGCATCGCTGGTGATTGACGTCATCGCGGCTGTACGTTGCAATGAGCGGCCCCGAGTCGCACAGCAGCGACCTCACGCGCTGCGCCGCACCGCGTCGATCGCCTCCATCGCCTCCCGGTCGATTCGGGCTCGGGCCATGATCTCGCGGTACCGGGCGGACAGGTCCGTCTCCTCTGTGCGCGCCAGACCGACCCACGGGAACCGCTTGCGCAGGGCCTCGTAGTCGATGGGCTGATCCTCGGACATAACCCAACGGTAGACCATGAGCATGCGCATGAGCAGGAGGAACGCCCAGTGACCGGCCCCCGCCCTCCCCCCACCCGCACGGCGAGCAGGCCATGCTCCCCGATGGGCCCGACCCGCTGGACGTCCCGTAGGACTTCGCGCCGGCCACGTCCTACGAGGTCCGCGGCGAGCTCGAGGAGCTGATCCGTCGCGACCTGCTCGGACCGTGGGACGGCGACCACGAGCAGTTCGCGCCGCGGGCGATGGGGCCGCGCGAGCGGTACCTCGTCGGGATGCTCGGGCCCAAGCACGCGCCGAAGTCGACGGTGGCCGCGTCCGACGAGTTGCCCGACACCGAGTCCGGGGTGCAGGGCGGCGGGGAGGCCGCGCTGCCCGAAGTGGTCACCTCGCAGAACCTCGGGCGGATCTGGGCGTCGTCGATGGGGCTGTCCTTCGCGGTGGCCGCCGACGTGGACGTCCTGCTGGTCACCGTGACGTGGGGCCGGTACGGCAGGCAGGAGACCGAGGACGTCGAGGGGAAGAAGCGCACCGCCTGGGTCCGCGATCCGACGTCCCACGAGCTCGAGGTGCGCCTCGACGGCGAGCCAGCAGACCGGATTCCGCTCACCGGTACCGATGTCGACCAGCCCGGGGTGGACGTGCGGCCGCGCGACGGGCAGCGAGTCGTCCGGCTCGTCCTGGTCAACGCCCAGCAGGAGCCGGAGAGCAACGCCGACACCGCCTGGCTCTTCCGGTCGTGCCTCACCGTCACCGCGCTCGACCGGAACGCCGCGATCTTCGTCCCGGTCGACGACCTCGCCGACGGCGGTCGCGGCGCGGGCCAGGACGACGCGGAGGAGACCCACCTGCGGCTGCTCTACCGCCACTACCGCCGCTACGCCACCGGTCACAACATCTCGGTCCACCCGCACGTCCGCGACGGCGACCGGCGCACACCGCGTCATGGCCCTGCAGCGGCGGCACACCACGATCGGCCGGCTGCGTGCGGAGAAGGGGCCCGGTTACGACACCGGTGCAAGACTGGACGTCAAGGCCGAGGAGGTCGAGACAGATGACTGGAAGACCCATACACGACGACGGTTTGGTTGAACTCGACGAAACCGGGATGACGCTGCGTCGATACTACTTTCCGCTCGGCACGGCGAAGCGCATCCCCTACGAGGAGATCCGCGGCGTCCGGGAGCAGCAGCTGGGCGCCCTCACTGGCCGCGGAAGGTTTGTGGGGCACCACTGGTCCCCGGTACTGGGCGCCGCTTGACCTGCACCGGGCACGCAAAATTCGGGCGCTGGTCCTCGACCTCGGTCGCCGGGTCAGTCCGGTCATCACCCCCACCGACCCGGACAAGGTGGTCAACCTTCTGCGCGAGCGGCGGCCCACCCGTTGAGGTGCGTGCTGGTCCCACTGCAAGGTTCGGCATACGGCACGCACCGATAGGCCGACCGGACCGCGTGAGAACCGATCCGGCATGCTTGATTTGAGGCGTTCGGCGCCCGCTTGGTACGGTCCGGGCATGTCCTCCGGGTGGCCGATGCTGTCCTACGAGGAGTGGAGCGCGACGTGTGACACGCTGCACGCCCATACCCAGGTTCTCGGCAAACTGGCGGCGGCGATCGCGCCACCCGAGCCGCAGCTCCAGCACACGGCGCTGCGGCTGAGCGCGAGGGGGTGGGAGACGGCTCCGCTTCCAGCGCCCGACGGCTCAGGAGCCCTCGTCGTGGCGCTCGATCTACGAACCCACGAGGCGGTCGTCGAGCACAGTGACGGGCGCGTGCAACGGACTGCGCTTGCCCCTGACCGGCCGGTGGGCGAGGTCACGCGCGAGGTGCTGAAGGCGGTCCGCGGTCTGGGAGGCGCCGTGGCGATCGACCCAACTCCGCAGGAGGTGGGTTGGAGCGTGCCGCTCGACGAGGACGACGAGCACACCCGCTATGACCCTGATCAGGTCGCCTCCTACTTCGCGGCCGCGACCCACGCCGCACTCGTGCTCGCAGCGTTCCGCGCGCCGTATCATGGACGCTCGACGCCGGTCAACGCGTGGTGGGGGTCGTTCGACCTGGCGGCGAATCTCTTCTCCGGACTGCCGGCGGATCCCCCGTCGAACGACTTCATCACCCGCAACGCGATGGACGCCCAGGAAGTCGTCGTCGGCTGGTGGCCCGGTGACGTGCGCTACCGCAAGGCGGCCTTCTATGCCTATGCTCACCCGGCGCCCGAGGGGTTCGCAAGCGCCGCGCTCTCGCCTGCGGCTGCGCGCTGGGATACGACGCTCGGCGAGTACATCCTGGACTGGGACGACGTCCGCTCCAGCCCCAACCCGCATGCGGTGGCGCTCGACTTCGCACGCTCGGCGTTCCAGCACGCCTGCGCGGTGGGTGGTTGGGATCGGGGGCTTTCCGCCAGCGCCATGGGGACGCCGCCGCCGGTCGCGTGAGACGCGCGGAGTAACACCCGCACGTCGGACATCGTCATCGGCTGAGCTCGGCCCGGGCTCGGGCTGCTCGGATCTCCGCGGTGAGCGAGTCGATGTCGTAGGCGCCGTGATGACGCCGTCCGTTGACGAAGAACGTGGGCGTGCCCGACACGCCGCTGCGGTCGGCGGACTCGACGTCTGCAGCGATCCGCTCCCGACCGGCGTGGGCGCGCAGATCCAACCGGAAACGTTCGACATCGAGGCCGAGAACCTCGGCGTAGGCGGTCAGGTCGCGCGGCCGCAGCTCGTCCTGGTGATCGAGGAGCAGGTCGTGCATCGCCCAGAACGCTCCCTGCGCGGCTGCTGCCTCCGCGGCTTCCGCCGCCGTCTGCGCCCTCGGGTGGACGTCGGTGAGGGGGAGGTGCCGCCAGACGTAGCGGACATCCCCGCGCTCGGCGAGCAGCTCGCGCACGACGGACTCCGCCCGCCCGCAGTAGGGACATTCGAAGTCGCCGTACTCCACCACGGTGACCGGTGCAAGGGCCGGCCCGCGGAGGTGGTCGTGGTCGTCGTCGATCGGGTCGAGGAGGTCGACGACGACCGGCGAGGCGCCGAGGAGCGCGCGTTCGCCCATGCGCTGGGGAAGCATGGCCGTGATGCGGAAGACCAGCCAGCTCAGGCCGTAGGCGATCACGGCCGCGATGAGGACGCCGAGCTTGGCCGCATCGAGGTCGGGTCCGGTGAAGGCCAGCGTCGCGATCAGCAGGGACACCGTGAACCCCACGCTCGCGATCGTGCCCCCGCCGGTGACGGCGGCCCAGCCGACCGGCGCCCGCAGGCGGCCTCGCGACACCGTCGTGACCAGCCACGACATCCCCACGATCCCCACCGGCTTACCGAGCACGTAGGCGGCGGCGATGCCGAGGGTGATCGGCGACGTGAGTGATCGGGCGAGGAACTCCCCGCTGATGGGAATTCCGATGTTGGCCAGGGCGAACACCGGCACGACGAGGAAGGTCACCGACGTCGAGTACATCTGCTGGAACCGGTCGTTGGGCGAGATCGCCGCTCCGAGCCCCGCCCTCGCTGAACGGGCCAGTGCGGCGGTGGGTTGCTCCCGGAATGCCCGGACGAGGCCGGTTGCCGTCTCGAGATCCCCACGGGAGGCGGGATAGGCCCAGGTGAGCAGCCCGAGCGCGAGGCCGGCCGTCACCGGGTCCACCCCGGACTGGTGAAGGGTGACCCATGCAGCCACCCCGAGGACCGCGTAGACGAGCCCGTGGCGCACCCGGGCGGCCCGCGCCAGCACGACGACCCCCAGTACGGCGACGGCGGCCAGCAACGCCGGCACCGAGACGTGCTCCGTGTAGACCACGGCGATGATCGTCAATGCGACGAGGTCGTCGACCACCAGAACCGTCAGCAGGAAGGAACGCAACGCTGGCGAGCGGACCCCGGCCAGGGCGAGCAGGCCGAGCGCGAGCGCGGTGTCGGTCGACATGGCCGCGCCCCAACCGTGCGCGGCCGGGGTCCCGGTGGTGGCGGCGAGGTAGATCCCGGCCGGGACGGCCATCCCGGCGATGCCGGCGAGCAGCGGGAGCACGAGGCGGCGGCGCTCGCGCAACTCACCCAGATCGAACTCGCGGCGCGCCTCGAGCCCGACG
>JBBSGM010000132.1:0-11493 GCA_038254065.1 Mycobacteriales bacterium
GCGATCACCGCCCGACCCTGGATGCCCGCCCTACCCGCACCCACCTGACCACTCTCACTCAACCGCACACCACCGGAAGCCCCACAGCCGACCGGCGATCACACCATGCCATCACACCGGCCCGACCCACTGAATGTTTACTTCGCGGTGGCTCTGTGCTTCGCCGAGCTCGCGGCGCGCTACCCCATCGCCGGAGCGGTATACCAGTGGTCGCGGCGCTTGTCGTCCGACCCGATCGGCTGGATGGCCGGCTGGCTCATGCAGATCGGCTACATCATCTCCGTCGCGGCGATCGCGATCGCGCTGCAGGCGGTGTTGCCGGAGGTGTGGAGCGGGTTCCAGCTCGTGGGCACCGACACCTCGCCGACGTCCCCGGACGGCGCGCTGAACGCGATCATCCTCGGCTCGATCTGCATCGCCGTGTGCGTCGTGATCTCGTCGTTCGGTGTGATGAAGATGGCGGCGCTGACCCGCATCGGGGTGACGGTGGAGATCATCGGCGTCGTTCTGGTGATCGTGTTGCTGCTGATGCACGCCCAGCGCGGGCCGGGGGTGGTCTTCGAGACCAACGGCGTGGGCGGCGGCGGACCCTACGTGTGGCCGTTCCTCGCGTCGATGCTGATGGCCGCCTACGTCATGTACGGGTTCGACAGCGCGGCCGAGGTGTCGGAGGAGACGAACGACCCCCGCCGCACGGCGCCGCGGGCGATCACCCGCTGCATGGTCGTCTCGGCGATCGGCGGTGGGCTGCTCATCATCGCGACGCTGATGGCAGCCCCGGACATCACCGCCCCCGAACTCTCGACGCAGGGCATCGCGTACGTGTTGACCGCCCAGCTCGGGGACGTCGTCGGCCGGATCGTGCTCGCGATCGTCGCGGTGTCAATCTTCTCGGCGGCGCTGGCGATCTCGGCGTCGGCCACGCGGGTGATGTTCTCCATGGCCCGCGACGGCCGGCTGCCGTTCGCCAAGGCGCTGGCCAGCGTCTCGCCGCGTACCCACGCGCCGATCCTGCCGGGCGTCGTCGTCGGCCTGCTGTCGATCGGCGTATTGTTGATCAACCTGGGCCAGACCAGCGTGTTCGCGACGGTCACGAGCGTGTCGGTCGTGATCGTCTACCTCGCCTACCTGTTCGTCACGGTGCCGATGCTCTACCAGCGGTTGCAACGAAACCCGTCACACATCCCCGACCCTGCGTACTTCACGCTCGGCCGCTGGGGGCTACCGGTGAATATCACGGCGGTGGTGTTCGGGTTGTTCCTGCTGATCAACGTCGGCTGGCCCCGCCCGGAGGTCTACGACCCGCAGGGCCAGGGCTGGCTGCTGCAGTACTCGGCCCTGCTGTCGGTGGTAGTAGTCGTCGGCCTGGGCCTGCTCGCCTACATGTCTGTGGCCCGCCACCAGTCCCGCGCGGAACCCAGCCCGCGACCAACCTCCCCACCCCGCGAGCCGGGACCTGAAGGCGGTCGAGTCGGGGCCCGGTGAGGGTGAACGGCACGCTCACCGGCCCGGCCTGCACGGTCCCGCGCAGCCGCAGCACCGGCGCTGGCCCCACCCGATCTGCCTCGAACGTGGGCAGCACTGGGTGCCCGGATCACCACCGTGTGACGGGCGCTGTGCTCTGCAGAGGCCCTGCGTCAAGGTCCGGTTAACGTCACGAAACACGGGGTTCGACGGTTTTCCCAGGAGCTAGCTTTGGCGGCGAGTGGTCGAACCACTTGACCTGTCGGACCACCCCGGGGCGGCCTGCGCCGTCGGCTCCGGGGAAGCGAGAGGACGCCGTCACCGGCACTCCCACCCGTACCGTGAGGGGACAGCCATGTCCAGCACGTCCACCGCACCGGTCGAGCAGCACGCGCTCGGCTCGGAGTTCGAGCACGAACCCGTACCCACCGAGCACCGGCGCTCCCTGAGGTCGGTCTCCGCCGTCTGGTTCGGCTTCCCGATGATCCTCACCAACGCGATCTTCGGTGGCACCATCGTCTACGGCCTCGGGTTCTGGCGAGGCATCGCCGCCATCGTGGTCGGCAACCTGGTGCTGCTCACCTACGTCGGCGCGCTGAGCTACGTCGCCGGGCGGACCGGCGAGAACTTCGCGCTCACCGCCGCCCGGACGTTCGGCCGCCGCGGCGCCGCCGTCGCCGCCGGCTTCCTGTCCACGGTCGTGATCGGCTGGTTCGCCTTCCAGACTGGGCTCACCGGGGCCACGCTGCACACCGCGCTGGGCTGGAACGAGACCCTGACGACGCTCGTCGCGGGGGTGCTCTACATCGGCGTCACGTTCGTCGGCATCCGCGCGCTGACCGTCATCGGCCTGGTCGCGGCGCCGCTGTTCGTGGTGCTGGCGGTTGTGGCGCTGGTGTTCGCCGCCGGGGCGGGCGGGCTGTCGGGCGTGACCTCCTACGCGGGCGCGGGGACCGGTGCCACCGTGCTCAGCATCGGCGCGGCCATCACCATCGTCATCGCTGGGTTCGCCGACTCCGGCACGATGACGGCCGACTTCACCCGCTGGTCGCGCACCGGCCGCGAGGCCGTGCTCGCCGCGTTCACCGCGTTCCCCATCGCCAACTTCATCTCGCTGCTCGTCGGCGGCATCGTCGTGGCCGCGGGTGCCGCGGCCAGCCCCGCCGACAGCGGTGGCGACTTCCTGCCCATCCTGACCTCGCACGGCCCGGTGCTCTCGACGATCGCGGTGATCTTCGTGTTCGTCAACCTCGGGTCGGTCTGCACGCACTGCCTCTACAACGGCGCCGTCGGCTGGAGCCAGCTCACCGGCAGCCGGATGCGGGTGCTGACGATCGTGCTCGGTGTGCTCGGCCTGGTCGCGGCGCTGGCCGGGGTCTGGGAGCAGTTCCCGACCTGGCTGAACCTGCTGGGCATCTTCGTCCCGCCGATCGGCGCAGTCCTCATCGTCGACCAGCTCGTCCGGCGCCGCGCGGCACCGCGGGCGATCGACCGCTGGCGGGTGGCACCGTTCCTGGCCTGGGCGGCCGGCTCGATCGCCGCGACCGCGGTGCACGTCTGGGCGACGCAGATCAGCGAGGCCGTGATCGGCCTGCTCGTCGGCGGGCTGGCCTACGCCGCCCTCGAGATGGTCGGCGCCCGCGGGGCGCAGCCCGCCGCGGCGGTGGCCCGATGACCGCGGCCACCGAGGAGATCACCGCGCTGCCGGCCACCGAGCTGGTGCGCGCCGTCCGCGCCGGGGAGCTCTCCCCCGTCGACGTCTGCGAGGCGGCACTGGCACGCGGCGCCGAGCTCGACGGCTCGCTGCACGCCTTCTGCGAGCTGACCGCCGACCTGGCCCGCTCCCAGGCCCGCGCCGTCGCCGACGCGCTCGCCCGCGGTGAGGACGTGGGCCCGCTGGCCGGCGTCCCGATCGCGGTCAAGGACCTCATCGCCACGGCGGGGATCCCCACCCGGTGCGGGTCCCCGGCCTACCGCGACTTCGTCCCCGACGAGGACGACGTGGTCGTGGAGCGGGTCCGGGCCGGCGGCGCGGTGATCCTGGGCAAGACCACCGTGCCGGAGTTCGGCTACAGCGGCGTGGGCCACAGCCCGATCTCCGAGACCGCCCGCAACCCGTGGAACCCGGCGATGACGCCCGGTGGTTCCAGCGCGGGTTCGGGCGTCGCGGTGGCGACGGGGATGGCCCCGCTCGCCCTGGGCAGCGACGGCGGCGGCTCGATCCGCATCCCTGCCGCGCACTGCGGGATCTACGGGTTCAAGGCCTCGATGGGCCGCGTCCCGGCCTACCCCGGCTGCCGCGACGAGCGCTACCCGGGCATCTCCAGCTGGGAGAGCCTGGAGCACATCGGCCCGATGACTCGCACCGTCGACGACGCCGCGCTGCTCATGTCGGTGCTCGCCGGGCCCGATCCGCGCGACCGGCACTCGCTGCCCGCAGGCGACGTCGACTGGATCGGCGCGCCCCGGGGCGGGATCCGCGGGCTGCGGGTCGCATTCAGCGCGGACTGGGGCTACCTCGCCGTCGACCCGCAGGTGCGCGAGATCGTCACCCGCGCGGCCGGGGTCTTCGCCACCGAGCTCGGCTGCACGGTCACCGCCGTCGACCCCGGCTGGGACGACCCCTACCAGGCGTTCTGGTCGCTGGTCGTCAACGACACCGACCTGACCGGGATGCGGGCCATGGTCGAGACCCACGGCGCGCAGATGTCGCCGCACCTGGTGGACATGATCACCCGGAACTGGACGGCCGCGGAGCTCACCGACGGCCAGACCGCCCGCAAGCGGCTGGTCAACCGGATGTGGCGGTTCATGGCCGACTACGACCTGCTGATCACCCCGACGCTCACCGTGGCGCCGTTCCCGGTGCACATGCAGGGCCCGGAACGGGTCGACGGCCGCATGGTCGCGTCGACGTCGTGGCTGGGGTTCACGTTCCCCCTCAACATGACGGGTCAACCAGCGGCGAGCGTGCCCGCGGGCTTCACCCGGGAAGGGCTCCCCGTGGGTCTGCAGATCGTCGGACGCCACCTCGCCGACGCCGACGTGCTGCGTGCGTCCGCGGCCTACGAACAGGCCGCGCCGTGGGCGGACCGCTGGCCGAGCGCCGGGGGCGGTTCGTGAGCGGGCTCGGCGGGCTGAACCCGTCGCCGGGTGCGCTCGTGCTCGGCCTGGTGCAGTCGCAGGTGCCGGTCGTCACCGAGCCAGGACACCTGATGGACGCGGCGAGGCGGGTCGCCGCGACCGTCCGGGGGGCCAAGGAGGGGATGGCGACGCTGGACCTGCTCGTGTTCCCCGAGTACAGCCTCAACGGGCTCAACCCCACGAGCTGGATGGACGACCGGCTGCTGTGCGACCTCGACGGACCGGAGATCACGCTGCTGCGCGCGGCGTGCGCCGACGCCGCGGTCTGGGGCTGCTTCTCGCTGATGGAGCGCAACGCCGACGGGGCGCCGTTCAACAGCGGGGTGATCGTCGACGACGCCGGGGAGATCCAGCTCTACTACCGCAAGATGCACCCCTGGGTGCCGCTCGAACCGTGGCAGCCCGGCGACCTGGGGATCCCGGTGTGCGACGGCCCGGCGGGCTCGCGGCTGTCGCTGATCATCTGCCACGACGGGATGCTGCCGGAGATGGCCCGCGAGGCGGCGTACAAGGGCGCCAACCTCATCCTGCGCACGGCCGGCTACACCTACCCCATCCAGCACGCGTGGCGCATCACCAACCAGGCCAACGCGTTCTCCAACCTGGCCTACACCGCCTCGGTCTGCCTCGCCGGGGCCGACGCCACCGGTATCGCGTCGCAGGGCGAGGCGATGGTCTGCGACATCGACGGCACCGTGCTGGAACAGGGCGACGGCGTGGCCGACCGGATCGTCACCGCCGAGGTCGTGCCCTCACGCGCGGACGACGCCCGGCGCCGGTGGGGGGTGGAGAACAACATCTACCAGCTCGGACACCGCGGCTACGTCGCCGTCGAGGGCGGCACCAGCGACTGCCCGTACACGTTCATGCAGGACCTGCTCGCGGGCCGGTACCGGCTGCCGTGGGAGGACGAGGTCGAGGTCACCGACGGCACCGGGGTCGGGTTCGCGAAGCCGGGTGCGGTGCGGGCGAGCCGGCCCGAGGAGCGCTGATGGCCGACCTCGTCCTGACCAGCGCGTCGATACCGGGTTGGGCGACACCGGTCGACGTCGCTGTCGAGGCGGGCCGGATCAGCTGGCTCGGCGAGCACTACTGCGGCCCCGCCGGCACGGTGATCGGCTGCGCCGGCGACACGGTGCTGCCCGGCCTGATCGAACCGCACCTGCACCTGGACAAGGCGCTGCTCGACGCCCAGCGACCCAACCTCGACGGCACGCTCGCCGGTGCCATCGCGGTCACTGGGGAGCTGAAGCGGGGCTTCACCCACGAGTCGGTGCGCGAGCGGGCCGTGCAGGTCGTGGAGCAGGCCGTCACGCACGGCACGACGGTGATCCGGGCCCAACCCGACGTCGACCCGCTCGTCGGGTTGCTCTGCCTGGAGGTGCTGCTCGAGCTGCGGCGCGACTACGCCGACCTGGTCGACCTGCAGGTCGTCGCGTTCCCGCAGGAGGGGATCCTGCGGGCCCCGGGCACCCACGACCTGCTCGTCGAGGCGCTGCGTCGCGGCGCCGACGTCGTCGGCGGGTGCAGCTACAACGAGGCCACGCTCGACGACTGCCGCGAGCACGTGGATCTCGTGTTCGGGCTGGCCGAGCGGTTCGGCGTCCCGGTCGACATCCACGCCGACTTCGCCGACGACACCGCCGACCCGCGGTTCGCCCTCGCCGGGCACATCGCGGACCGCACCCGGGCGCACGGCATGGCGGGCCGGGTCACGCTCGGGCACATGACGTCGCTGTCGAGCCTGGTGCCCGACGTCCGCAAGCAGGTGCTCGCCGACCTCGCCGACGCCGGCGTCGCGGTCGTCGTGCTGCCGGCCACCGACATGCACCTCGGCGGCCGGTCCGACGAGGTGAACATGCGCCGCGGGATCGCCCCGGTCCGCGAGCTGCTCGAGGCCGGCGTGCGCACCGGGTTCTCGTCGAACAACGTGCGCAACGCGTTCACCCCGTTCGGCAACGCCGACGTCCTCGACATCGCCCTGTTCCTGGCCCAGACCGCCCACCTGTCCAGCCCGGACGACCTGTCCCGCCTGGTCGAGATGGCCACCGTGGACGCCGCGCACATCGTCGGGATCGCCGACCACCACGGCCTGCGGGTCGGGACCGACGCCGACCTTGTCGTGCTCGCGGCGCCGAGCGCGCCGGAGGCCCTGCTGCGCCGCGCGCACCGGCGCGTCGTGCTCAAGCGGGGCCGGGTCGTGGCCACCACGCAGCGGTCGACCCAGCTGCACCGGCATCCCTGACGATCCGACCTCGCGAGGTACCCCGTGCGACTGCGCATCCCGAACGAGATCTTCTCCTCCGTGCTCGCCGCCGCCACCGCGTTCATCGGTGGCAACGCCCTGAACCTCCCCGTATGGGGGATCTTCATCGGCTGGGCGGCGACCTACCTCGTCGGCGGGCCCACCCGGGCCACGTTCGCCGCGCTGTACCCGGCGATGCCGCGGGCTCGACGTTCGCGCTGGTGATCATGCTGGCCGACAGCTGGCTCGGCACCGTGCTCGGGGAGGGCCGGCTGGTGCAGGACACCGTGCTGGCGCTGGCGATCCTGGTGGTCAACACCGCCCTGATGTACTCCGGCCGCACCCGCGCGCTCGCGCTGGTCCCGGGCATGTTCCTGGGCTTCGCGTCCTACTTCGCCACGATGTTCGGCGGCTTCGGGTTCGCCCCGCACAACCCGTTCGCCGCGTGGGTGTCGGTGTTGGCGATGATCGCGCTGGGCCCCCTGTTCGCCTTGCTCGCGCACGCGGTGACCGCCCGCAACGCCCGGGCCGCCGCACCGACCGGTGAGGACACCTCGCCGCAGGCTGTCGCCACGCGGGCGGAGCCGCAACACTGACCGGGTCGGCCCGTCGACGAGCGCCTGGAGCCTGCTGCAATGACCGCGTACGTCCCTCCGCTGCGCCGCCGCCGCACCCGCGGGGTGGGCGTCGAGATCGCCGCCCATCTCGAACGCCTCATCGCCGTCGGCGAGTTGACGCCGGGGGCCCGGCTGCCCGCCGAGCGGGAGCTCGCGGAATCCTTCGCGGTGTCGCGCGGCTCGGTCCGCGACGCGTTGGGGCACCTGGAGAGCAAGAGCCTCGTCGAGCGGGTACACGGCCGCGGCACCGTAGTCGCGCTGCCGCCGCCGCAGGTCGTCGAGCTCTACGCCGGGCTCACCGGCACCGAGAAGGAGCTTGCCGACGTGGCGGAGCTGCGCGCGGTCGTCGAGCCGCGGATCGCCGAGTTCGCCGCCCTGCGGGCCACCGCCTCGGACCTGCTGCAGCTGGAGGAGATCCTGCACAGCTCCCACGAGGGGCTCGCCACGGCCGACTCGGTGCGCCTGGACATCGAGTTCCATTCGGCGCTGGCCCGCGCCAGCCAGAACCCGCTGCTGGCCACCGTGAATACGGTGGCGTGCTCGTGGACCGGTGACGTGCGCCGACGCTCGCACACCACGCGCCGGGCCCGGCGGATCTCGCTCGACGGGCACCGCACGATCTATGCGGCCGTGCTGGCCCGCGACGGTGCCGCGGCCGCCGCGGCGATGACCGAGCACCTCACGGACGTGGCGGCGCTGACCCGCGCCGCCACCGACCAGGAAAGAGGTGCCCGTTGACCGCCGGGACGGACACGGATCGGATCGAGCGGGCGCTGCGCCACCTCCCGCCGGTGCAGGCCGGCAGCGGGGTCACGGGTGGGGCGCACTACCTCCCGGCCACCCCGGAGACCGTGACGTGGGGGTGGTTGCCGTCGGGCCGGGACCGGCCGGTGCTGCAGGTGGCGCCCGGGGACGTGGTGTGCGTCGACACGATCAGTCACGAGGGTGTGCTGGTCGATCAGGGCCGTGACCCGCGGGCGTTCTTCGGCCGCTTCGGCGTCCCCGCCGACGCGGTGCTCGCCGACGCGGCCGCCGTCGCGGCGTCGGGCAGGCGCAACGACCCCGGCGTCGACGGCCCGCACGTGGTGACCGGGCCGATCGCGGTGACCGGCGCGCAGCCCGGCGATGTCCTGTCGATCACCGTCCTCGAGCTGGTGCCGCGGCTGCCCTACGGTGTCGTCTCCAGCAGGCACGCCCACGGCGCGCTGCCCGGCGAGGTCCTCGACGACGGGGAGGTCTTCAGCGCCTTCTGCCTCGTCGAGCCCGGCGACGTCGGCGGTCGCATGGGATCGATGGCCCGGTGCGCCGACGACCCGGACCGACGGGTGCGGTTCCCGCTCGCACCGTTCCTCGGGTTGATGGGGGTGGCCGCGCCCACGCGGCTGCACTCCGTCCCGCCCGGCGCGCACGGTGGCAACATCGACGTCCGGCTGCTCGGCGTGGGCGCCACCCTGCACCTGCCGGTGCAGGTCCCGGGCGCGCTGGCCTACGTCGGCGACCCGCATTTCGCCCAGGGCGACGGAGAGGTCGCCCTCACCGCGCTGGAGGCGCCGCTGCGGGCCACGCTGCGCCTGGATCTCGTGCTGGCCGCGGAGGCCGGTGAGCGCTTCGGCCCGCTGGCCGGGCCGATCGCCGAGACCCCGGACCTGTGGATCCCGATCGGGCTGCACGAGGATCTCGACGAGGCGATGCGCGGCTGCGTGCGGCAGTCGCTCGACCTGCTCACCGTCTGCTACGGGATGGACCGCCGCCACGCCTACGCCTACCTCAGCGCGGCCGCCGACTACTCGGTCTCTCAGGTCGTCGACATGGTGAAGGGTGTGCACGGGTCGATCCGCAAAGCGGACTTCCGGTGACGGCGGTGGAGATCGCGTCCTGCCCGCCGGCCCCGGACGGGCTGCTGGACGCCTTCTGGGCCTACGACCGGGCGCTGCTGGCCAACGACACTGCCACGCTGGCCAAGCTGTTCGCGCGCGGCACGGACACCCTGCGTGCCGACCCCGCCGGGGTGCTGGTCGGGCATGGCCGGAACCGCGTTCCGGGCTGGGCGCACGGGCGTCCCGACCCGCAAGGTGATCCGCGTGCACGTCCGGCCGCTCGGGCCCGGCGCCGCCGTCGTCATCGCCGAGACGCAGGCCCCGAACGGAGCCGGCGGCGGCCTGCAGACCCAGGTGTGGGAGGCGGTCGAGGGCCGCTGGCGGGTGTGCGCCGCGCACGTGACGCCGCCACCGGCCGTGCCCGCGATGGACCGGACCGTGTGGCGGGTGCTCGGCGACCCGCTACTGCCCGGCGCCCCCGGCGGGCCGCTGAGCGGGCACACGGTCGCGGTGAAGGACCTGTTCGCCGTCCGCGGCCATCCCGTCGGCGCCGGCAACCCCACCTGGCTCGCGCAGGCGCCCGTCGCCGAAGAGCACGCGGCGGCGGTGTCGTCGCTGCTCGGGGCCGGCGCCGCGGTGGCCGGGATCGCCCGCACCGACGAGTTCGCCTACAGCATCGCCGGCACCAACGCCCACTACGGGACACCGCTCAACTCGGCTGCCCCGGACCGTATCCCCGGAGGCTCGAGCAGCGGCCCGGCGAGCGCGGTGTCCACCGGTCAGGCCGACATCGGCCTGGGCACCGACACGGCCGGGTCGGTCCGGGTCCCGGCGTCCTACCAGGGCCTTCACGGGCTGCGCAGCACCCGCGGCCTCCTCGACAGCACCGGCATGCTGGCGCTGGCACCGAGCTTCGACGCGGTGGGCTGGCTCACCCGCGACGCCGCGACCCTCGCGGCGGTCACCGCCGCCCTGCTCCCCGCCACCCGGCGGGCACCGCTCACGCGCGGCCTCGTCATCCCCGCCGTGACGGCGCTCGCCGAGGAGCCCGTCCGCGCCGCGTTCAGCGCGGCCGTGACGCGCCTGCTCGACGGCGGGGTGCTCGCGTCGGTCGACACCGCGGCCATCGATCCGGCCGAGCTGCAGGAGTGGTGCACCGCGTTCCGCACCGTGCAGGGTCACGAGGCATGGGCGCTGCACGGCGGCTGGATCACCGAGCATCGTTGCGCGCTCGGCCCCGACGTCTCGGCCCGGTTCGCCGCCGCCTCCCTGATCGACGCGCCGGCGGCCGCCGCGGCCCGCCGGACCGTGGATGGCGCCAGGGTGGCGCTGGGTGCGCTGCTGGTGCCCGGCACCGTCGCGATGCTGCCCAGCACCTCCTCGGTCGCGCCCCGGCGCGACACCCCTGCGGGTCCCCAGATCGAGCAGGCCAGGGCCGCCACCCTGCGACTGACATGCCTGGCCGGTCTCGCGGGCGCCCCGGCGATCTCGATGCCGCTGATGTGGGTGGACGGCGGGCCGGTCGGGGTCGCGGGACTGGCGGCACCCGGCACCGACCGTGACCTCACCGATCTGGCCGTGAGGGCGACAGGCGGCGGTCATGTCCAGGGAGGCCGTTGACGGGGAGCCGGCGGAACACCGACCTGTCGACGAGGCTCAGCTGGTGCGCAGCGTCCCCGATCGATCCGAACGGGAACTGCCGAGGGCTCCCGCGCAACCAGTCCGGGTCGCGGAACTCGCCAGGGTCGCCGGCCGGGCCGTCATCGTCGTCGATGTGGTCCGCCGGTGTCACGGACACGGCGAGGACGAGGCTGACGGCCTGGTCCTCGTACTCCTGGGTGAAGTGTCGGCGTGTTGCCACACGACTCCCTCCGCCGCGATCAATGGCAGTCTACGACCGGGTGTCTACAAGATCGGGAGTGCGTCCAGCAGGACGGGAGGAGAGGCTGTGAGTTGGTGTAGCTGATCCTTGTGTTCGTCAGCTCGTCGTCGCCTGCCGGTGGGAGTCCGGTCCGGGTAGCTGCCAGGAGGCCCGGTAGCAGGCTGGCGGCTCGGCCGGGAAACGGGTCGGGTCGAAGCCCAGTTCGCGGTAGGGACCGCCCTTGCGGGCGGCCCCCCGCGCAGATCCCAGCGTGCGCTGCTAACGCACTGGGCTCCTGCCTTGGGTTCTGGCGTCGAAGCGCACGTTCGGGAAGGGATGCTTCAC
>JBBSGM010000133.1:0-11442 GCA_038254065.1 Mycobacteriales bacterium
GACCCAGGAGGCAGCAACATGACGACGACGACGTTCGAGGAGCCGGGGACCGGGCCGGCTGGTCCGGCCGGCGACCCGCCCACGGGCTTTGCCGGGGGGCGTGTCCGCGACGGAGCGGAACGCTCCGCCTCACGAGCCCGAACCAAGCGTCCCCCGCTGGTTCCGGCTGGCTTCCGTGACCGCAATCTCGCGATCCGCCGTGAGATCAGCCCGCTGAGATCGTCGGCGGGCCGATCAGCTAGAGCGGCGGCGGGAGGAGCGAGACGACGCAGGCAACGACTGGGGTCAAGGTCTGCACCGGCATCGTGACCACGGCCACGACGGTCTGCACCGGCATCGTCACCACTCCCGTCACGATCGTGACCAGGCAGTTCGGGGCGGCCGGTGCGGCCGGTGCGGCAGGCGCTGCCGGCATCGCGCCCTTGCCGCCCTTGTCGCCGCCGGCCTTTCCACACGTCGTCGCGGTCACCGTCCCGGCGGAAGCGGTTGCACACCCGTTCGTCGTCGCGCTCGCACCATCCGACCCCGTAGCGCTGGCCACACCCGCAGCTGCCAGGACAAGGCCACTCGTCAATGCAAGCAGGGCGAAAGCCCTCTTGGTCTGATTCATTTTCAGATTCCCAGCTTTGTCGGAGGAGTTCACCGGTCGCCACGTTCGCAGAATTGCCGACCATTGACAAGCAGGCGCGCGGCGATTTGCCCGAATAGGTTATACGTAGTGGCTGCCCGTGACCAATTTTTCCCAGTGGTGACCGGTGTCGCCGAGCGGCTACTCCATTCGGAGGACGGCCATTCGGGGGTAGAACACCTCGTTCGGAGGCTTCCGACCTGCCACACTTGGACGCCGTGCGCTGCTCGGGCACGCCACAGAACTGCCCGCGGGGACCGACGCCCTCTGCGCCGGCGCCGAGACGGCCGCTTCCGGCCGGTCCGGAACAGGTCGGGTCCGACCGGACGCTGTCCGGCCGGACCCGACGAGCCGCGTTACAGGTACTGCCCGGTGTTCGAGGCGGTGTCGATCGCCCGTCCCGTCTCGGCGTTCTTGCCGGTGACCAGGGTGCGGATGTAGACGATCCGCTCCCCCTTCTTGCCCGAGATCCGCGCCCAGTCGTCCGGGTTGGTGGTGTTGGGCAGGTCCTCGTTCTCGGCGAACTCGTCGACGATCGCGTCGAGCAGGTGCTGCACCCGCAGGCCGGGCTGACCGGTCTCGAGCACCGCCTTGATCGCCGACTTCTTCGCGCGGTCGACGATGTTCTGGATCATGGCGCCGGAGTTGAAGTCCTTGAAGTACAGGGTCTCCTTGTCCCCGTTGGCATAGGTGACCTCCAGGAACCGGTTCTCCTCGGTCTCGTCGTACATCCGCTCCACGACCCGCTGGATCATGGCGTCGATGCACGCCTTGCGGTTGTCGGCGAACTCGGCGAGGTCGTCGGTGTGGATCGGCAGCGTCAGGGTGAGGTACTTGGAGAAGATGTCCTGCGCCGCCTCGGCGTCGGGCCGCTCGATCTTGATCTTCACGTCGAGCCGGCCGGGCCGCAGGATCGCCGGGTCGATCATGTCCTCGCGGTTGGAGGCGCCGATGACGATGACGTTCTCCAGGCCTTCGACGCCGTCGATCTCGCTGAGCAGCTGTGGCACGATCGTGGTCTCGACATCGGAGGACACCCCGGAGCCGCGGGTCCGGAAGATCGAGTCCATCTCGTCGAAGAACACGATCACCGGGGTGCCCTCCGAGGCCTTCTCCCTGGCCCGCTGGAAGATCAGCCGGATGTGCCGTTCGGTCTCGCCGACGAACTTGTTGAGCAGCTCGGGGCCCTTGATGTTGAGGAAGAACGACTTGGCCTCGTTCGGGTCGTCGCCCCGGACCGCGGCCACCTTCTTGGCCAGCGAGTTGGCCACCGCCTTCGCGATGAGCGTCTTGCCACAGCCGGGAGGGCCGTAGAGCAGCACCCCCTTGGGCGGTCGCAGCTCGTACTCGCGGAACAGCTCACCGTGCAGGAACGGCAGCTCCACGGCGTCGCGGATCTGCTCGATCTGCCGGAACAGGCCCCCGATGTCCTCGTAGGAGATGTCGGGCACCTCCTCCAGCACGAGGTCCTCGACCTCGGCCTTGGGGATCCGCTCGTAGGCGTAGCCGGCCTTGGTGTCGACCAGCAGCGAGTCCCCCGGCTTGAGCGAGACCCCGTCGGGGTCGTCCGGGGCGGGGAACAGCGGGGCCGCGAGCCACACGACCCGCTCCTCGTCGGTGTTTCCCATCACCAGCGCGCGACCTGCGAGGCCATCGGTGGTGGGCGTCGACAGCACCTCGCGCAGCGCGCACACCTCGCCGATGCGCTCGTAGTCGCCCGCCTCGACCACCGTGAGGGCCTCGTTGAGCCGTAGTGTCTGGCCGCTGTGCAGGCGCGCGGTGTCGACGGCCGGGGAGACCGCGACCCGCATCCGGCGACCGGAGGTGAACACGTCGACCGTCTCGTCGGGATAGCGCGTCAAGAAGACACCGTAGCCACTGGGGGGCTGGGCGAGGCGTTCGACCTCCTCGCGCAGCGCGACGAGCTGACTGCGCGCCTCCTTGAGCGTCTCGGTCAGCTTCTCGTTGCGCACACCGAGCTGGGACAACCTGCTCGCCGACTCGGCGAGCCGCTGCTCCAGGATACGGGCGTGCCGCGGCGACTCGGTGAGCCTGCGCCGGAGCAGGGCGAGCTCTTCTTCGAGGAAGCCGATCTGTGCGGCGGCCTCCGCGGGGCTGAGCTCGCGGTGGTCACCCGAACCGTGTCTGCCGGGCCCGTCGTCGTAGGGGTTCACGGCATCCTCCCTCCGTGCTCCGTTGCCATACCGTACCTGTCCAGGGCCGCCGCAGCGTGGGTCGAACCGGTGATCCATGGCTCAGCCGGTCGGCACCTTGACGTCGAGCCCTTGTCTGCTGTCGGTGAGCGGCCGGTCGTCGCCGGTGAACGGCCACCCTCAGGTGCTGGTCGGTCTGCGCTGCGGACGCGGTGGGACCACCCCGTCGGCGAGCCGCCGGGCCGTCACGAGGAACGCGGTGTGGCCGATCATGCGGTGTTCGGGCCGGACGGCGAGCCCGACGACGTGCCACGGCCGCACCAGGGACTCCCACGCCTGCGGCTCGGTCCAGCACTGCTGTTCGCGCAGCGACTCCATGAGCCTGGACAGCTGCGTCGTCGTGGCGACATAGCCGACGAGCACTCCACCGGGGACGAGCGCCGCGCGGACGGGTTCCAACTGGTCCCACGGGGCCAGCATGTCGAGTACGGCGCGGTCGACCTCGCCGACGTGGGTCCGGAGGTCGGCGAGGTTCAAGGTCCAGTTGGGTGGTACGTCGCCGAAGAACCGTCGCACGTTGCGATCGGCGTGCTCCGCGTGGTCGGCCCGGATCTCGTAGGACACGACGCTGCCCGCCGCACCGACGGCCTGCAGCAGTGAGCAGGTGAGCGCGCCCGAGCCGGCGCCGGCTTCCAGTACCCGGGCGCCGGGGAAGATGTCGCCCCACATGAGTATCTGGGCGGCGTCCTTGGGGTAGATGACCTGCGCGCCACGGGGCATGGAGAGCACGTAGTCGGCCAGCAGCGGACGCAGTGCGAGGTAGGACGTGCCGACCGGTGAGCTGACGACGCTGCCCTCGGGCCTACCGATCAGGTCGTCGTGCGCGAGGCCGCCGCGGTGTGTGTGGTACTGCCCGCCCGGCTCAAGGGTCAGCGTGTACCTACGGCCCTTGGGGTCGGTGAGCTGCACCCGGTC
Source organism: Mycobacteriales bacterium (assembly GCA_038254065.1). Classification (GTDB taxonomy): domain Bacteria; phylum Actinomycetota; class Actinomycetes; order Mycobacteriales; family Pseudonocardiaceae; genus Pseudonocardia. The sequence goes on from JBBSGM010000133.1 coordinate 3,757, forward strand.
ACCGGGCCGGAAGGGACCGCCACGGGACCGGGCCGGCAGGACGGGAGCGGGTTCGGACACGGGACACCACGCTAGCGCTGCCGCTGGGACGCCCCGATCCGGCCAGGAGCGACGGCCGCGGGGCGCCGGCTCGCGGGTGCACGCGATGTCGCGGCGGTGGGGGTGCTACGGCGTACCGTTGGGCACCAGCCGCCACTGGCCGTTGACCCGACGCATCTGACTGGTGTTGGTCACGGGTTTCTCCCCCGGTGGCTGCACTGACCAGGTGATCGAGGCGGTGTCGCCGTGGACCTGGACGCCCTGGACCTTGGCGCCCTTCCCGACCCCGTCGAAGACCGCCACGGCGCGCGGGTTGGAGTACGCCTTCTTCAGCGCCTCCTCGCAGCTGCTCACCCGCCCGCCGCCCGCCGAGGCCTGCTCGACCAGTTGCTGGTTGGTCTCGGGAGCGTTGAACGAACAGGCGGTGGCGAAGTCGCGGGAAAGCAGGGCCTGGTTGTGGCCGCGGAACGCGGCCTCGACGGCGGCCGCGTCGGTTCCCGCGGCCGGGGTGCCCGGCGCGGCCGTACCTGACGAGCAGCCGGCCAACCCGGCGGCCAGCGCGACCCCGGCGACCATGATGCGGATGCGTCTCACCGGGGCGAAGGTACAGGTGCCTGCTCCCCGCGGTGCTTCCGGTCGGGCGCGGTGCATCCGGTCGAGACTGTCGGCGCCATCCCCTACCGTGTGCGACGTGACAGCGCAGGCGAGCACCGAGCCGTGGCCGCGGCGCCGTCCCGGTCTCTCACCGTCCCGGGCGGCCGACTTCAAGCAGTGCCCGTTGCTCTACCGGTTCCGGGCGGTCGACCGGCTTCCCGAGCGGCCGAGCCGGACGCAGATCCGCGGCACCGTGGTCCATGCGGTGCTGGAGCGGCTCTACGCGCTCCCCGCGGCGGAGCGGGTACCCGCGGCCGCCAAGGCGCTCGTCGTGCCGGTGTGGGCGGCGCTGGTCGAGCAGGCGCCGTCACTGGTGTCCGAGCTGTTCGCCGGCCCGGAGGACCCGGAGCTCGCCGAGTGGCTGGCGACGGCCGACGGGCTGCTCGACGCCTACTTCCGATTGGAGGACCCGCGCACGCTCGAGCCCGAGGCGCGCGAGCTGCTGGTGGAGACCGAGCTGGCGTCGGGGCTGCTGTTGCGCGGCTACGTCGACCGGCTCGACGTCGCGCCCGCCGGACAGATCCGGGTGGTCGACTACAAGACCGGGGGCGCTCCCCGGGAGGTCGCGGAGGCGCGCGCGCTGTTCCAGATGAAGTTCTACGCGCTGATGCTGCTGCACCTGCGCGGCGTGGTGCCCACTGCGCTGCGGCTGATGTACCTCGCCGACTCCGCGGAGCTGACCTATGTACCCGACGAGGTCGAGCTGCGCCGCTTCGAGCGCACCCTCGACGCAATCTGGCTGGCCATCCGCATCGCGGGTCGCAGTGGCGACTTCCGGCCCAACCCGGGAAAGCTGTGCGGGTGGTGCGACCACCGCCCGCTGTGCCCGGCCTGGGGCGGCACACCCCCGCCCTACCCCGGCTGGCCCGGCTCGGCGTGAGTGTGGCCGCAGCGCTTGTCCACCGCCCGGCAGGACCGGATCTCCGAGGTCAGGATCGCCCTGGCGCCGAGCGCCGCCAGCTTGTCCATCATCAGGTTCGCGGACTGCTTGCGCACCATCGAACGGACCGCCATCCAGTCCGGGTCGTCGTGCAGCGGGGAGACGGTCGGCGCCTGCAGGCCGGGGGTGATCTCCTTGGCCGCATCGAGCCTGCTCCTGGGGCAGTCGTAGTCCAGCATCAGGTACTGGCGGGCGTAGACGACGCCGCGCAGCCGTTCGGTGAAGATCACCTTGGCCTCCGTGACCTCCGCGGTCTGCGGCCGGTCGCGGCGGGGCTCACGCTCGATCAGGCTGGCCTGCGAGTCGGCGATCGGCTCGCCGATCACCGCCAGCCCGTGCTGGCGCAGGGTGCGCCCGGAGGAGACGACGTCGGCGATCGCGTCGGCCAGCCCGAGCTGCACCGAGATCTCCACCGCGCCGTCCAGCTTGACGATCTTGGCGGCGATCCGCTTGCCGCTCAGGTGGGAGCGGACCAGCCGCGGGTAGGACGTGGCGATCGTCTTGCCGTCGAGGTCCTCGAGCTTCCAGTTCGCCCGCTCGGGCGCGGCGAAGCAGAACTTCGAGGCGCCGAAGCCGAGGTGCAGCACGTTGCGCACCTGGCTGCCCGACTCCTGCATGAGGTCGTGCCCGGTGACGCCGAGGTGCAGGTCACCGGAGCCGACATAGGTCGCGATGTCCTTCGGACGCAGGTAGAAGAACTCGATCTCGTTCTCCTCGTCGGCCATGCTGAGATCGCGGGTGTCCGAGCGCTGCCGGTAGCCCGCCTCCCGCATCATCGTCGTGGCGGGCTCGGCGAGGGTGCCCTTGTTCGGTAGGGCGACGCGGAGCATGGGTTCTCCTCGATGGATGGGACGGTCGGGGGATCAGAGGGATCAGAGGAACTTGTAGACGTCTTCGAGGCTCAGGCCGCGGCCGAGCATGAGCACCTGCAGCCGGTAGAGGAGCTGCGAGATCTCGTCGGCCAGCGCGTCGTCGGCCTCGTGCTCGGCGGCCAGCCAGACCTCGCCGGCCTCCTCGAGCACCTTCTTGCCCTGCGCGTGGACCCCGGCGTCGAGCGCCTGCACCGTTCCCGATCCGGACGGCCTGGCGGCCGCCTTCGCGGAGAGTTCGGCGAACAGCGCATCGAAGGTCTTCACCTCGAGTATCTCCTTCCCACTCCGGTATCCTCTGCTGCGGGCCGTCCATGAAGACGCGGCGCCGAGCGCAAACGATCTCATGCGACATGATCGTTCCGCACGCCGGTGCCGGCCCCACCGAACCGAGCGGGATCTCATTTGGCACGGCGACCAGGTTAGTTGCTCGGAGACCGCGCCCGTGGCGATTTCGGCACTCCGCCGTACGCTGGGCAGATGACCGATCGCGAGCCGCGCCCCGGCGCCGGAACCGATCCACCCACCCTCGTCGAACCGGTGATGATCGCCGCGTTCGAGGGGTGGAACGACGCCGGGGAGGCAGCGAGCACCGCGCTCGAGCATCTCGAACTGAGCTGGGACGCCACCCCACTCGCCTCCATCGACCCGGAGGAGTACTACGACTTCCAGGTCAACCGCCCGCATGTGCGGTCGACCGAAGGGGTCACCCGCAGGATCGAGTGGCAGACCACCCGGCTCTCCGTGGCCGCCCTGCCGGGTACGGGGCGCCATGTCGTGCTCGTCAACGGCATCGAACCCAATCTGCGCTGGCGGACGTTCTGTGCCGAGCTGCTCCGCTACGTCGAGAAGCTGGGCGTGACCAAAGTCATCACGCTGGGCGCGCTGCTCACCGACACCCCGCACACCCGGCCGATCCCGGTCAGCGGTGTCTCCTACGACCGTTCCTCAGCGGGCGAGCTGCGCGTCGAGCCGTCGACCTATGAGGGACCCACCGGCATCGTCGGGGTCTTCCAGCAGGCATGTGTGGAGGCCGGGGTGCCCGCCGTGTCGTTCTGGGCGGCCGTGCCGCACTACGTCTCGCAGGCCCGGGTACCCAAGGCCGCGGTCGCGCTGCTGCACCGCGTCGAGGAGGTCCTCGACGTCGAGGTGTCGCTCGGGGGGCTGCCCGAGCAGGCCGAGGAGTGGGAGCGCACGGTCAGCGAGATGGCCGAGGCCGACGACGAGGTGCGCGAGTACGTCCGCCAGCTCGAGGAGCAGGCCTCCGAAGAGGACGCCGTGGACACCGGCACCTTGCGCGAGACCAGCGGTGACGCCATCGCGGCGGACTTCGAACGGTATCTGCGCCGTCGCGGCGGATCTGGCTGAGGTGCCTTATGCTGGCTGGGCGGCGTGCCCGTGACGGTCGGCCAGGCTACAACACCACCCCGAGCAGCGCGTCGACCGCCTTCGCGACCAGTGCCGGGGAGCCGGCGTCGCGGCCGGGGCAGGTGAGTGCCTCGTCGGCCCAGGCGTCGACGGCAGCGAGTGCGCGTGGGGTGTCCAGGTCGTCGGCCAGGTGGGCGCGCAGCGCACCGACCAGCCCGGACGCGTCGTGGCCCGCGGTCCGACCGACCGCCTCGCGCCAACGGGTGAGCCGGGCCTTGGCCGTGTCGAGCAGCTCGCCCGTCCACTCCCGGTCGCGACGATAGTGCCCGGCCAGCAGGGCCAGCCGGATCGCGTTCGGGTCGACGCCCCCGGAGCGCAGCTTGGACACGAACACCAGGTTGCCCCGCGACTTGGACATCTTCGCCCCGGCCAGACTGATCATCCCGGTGTGCACGAAGTGCCGGGCGAACGGGTGCACCCCGGTGAACGCCTCGGCGTGGGCGGCGCCGCACTCGTGGTGGGGAAAGATGAGGTCGGAACCGCCGCCGTTGAGGTCGAGCTGGCTGCCCAGCCGGTTGAGCGCGATCGCGGCGCACTCGACGTGCCAGCCGGGGCGCCCGGGCCCCAGGTCCGCCACGCCGACGTCACCGGCCCATGACGGCTCCCCCGGTCGGGTCAGCCGCCACAGCAACGGGTCGGTGGGGTTCCGTTTGCCGGGCCGGTCCGGGTCGCCGCCGCGCTCCCTGGACAGCTCGACCATCGTCGGTTCGTCGCAGTTCGACTCGTAGCCGAAGCGCCCGGTGGCGCGCACGTCGAAGTAGACGTCGGGATACTCGGGGTCCTCGACCCGGTAGGCCGCCCCTGCCACGAGCAGGGTGCCGACGAGCGCGGCGATCTCGCCCATCGCCTCCACCGCTCCGACGTAATGTCGCGGCGGGATCACCCGCAGCGCCTCCATGTCCTCACGAAACAACGCGGTCTCCCGCATCCCGAGCACCACCCAGTCGTCCTGGTCGCGGGCGGCGCGCTCGAGCAGCGGGTCGTCGATGTCGGTGACGTTCTGGACATAGGCCACCTCGTGCCCGAGATCCCGCCACAGCCGGTTGACCAGGTCGAACGCCAGGTAGGTCGCGCCATGACCGAGGTGGGTGGCGTCGTAGGGGGTGATCCCGCAGACGTACATCGTGGCCGTGGCGCCGGGCGCGGTCGGCCGGACCCGCCCGGTGGCAGTGTCGTGCAGCCGCAACGCCGCCCCCCTCCCCGCCAACCGAGGAACATCGACCGACCCCCAAGGCTGCATGCCCGCCAACCTACGGGTCAGCCGCACCGTGGGACCACAACGTTGCTATCCAGGTGCCCGAGACCGCGTTGTGGTCCCACAGTGCGAGGACAGGTAGCGCAGGGCGGTGATGCTCGGGAGGAAGCAGTAGGCGCCGCCGCGGGTGGTGACGAAGCGGGCGAGGCCGCCGAGGACCACCGGGCCCTCCGGGCGTGGTATCGAGAAGCTTCCGGCCCCGTCGGGCTGGGCGCCGAGCAGGGGATCCCTGGTGCGGCCGAGGCCGGCGGCGAAGGTTCCGTCGTTGCCCCAGGTGTCCATCAGGAACTCGAACTGGTCGCGCAGGCTGACGCCGATGAACAGCCCGAGCAGGCCGCGGTCCTGGCCGTCGCGCGGGTGTCCCGGATCATAGGGAGGTCCGTAGGGGATGCCGCGGCGGACGATCCGGTGCAGGTACCCGCCGCCACCGGCGACACGTTGCCCCCGCGGGTGCATCCGGCGGATGTGGGAGCCCAGCGGGCAGCGGTAGCCCCGCTCGTCGCCGTGGTCCCCGACGTAGTCGAAGTCGTTGAACGCCTCGGCCGGGATCGGCGGGTCGGGCGTGTCGGTGTCGGGGGCGAGGACCAGCGGGACCCCGTTGCGCCAGCGTCCGCACAGCTTCGCCGCGATGAGCTCCTCTGACATCCCGGTCCGGGCGGACTGCTCGGCAAGGAACTCGGCGAACGCGTCGACGTCCTGGGCCAGCACCCGGAAGGCGGCGAAGCTGCCGTTGGTCCCCAGCTGCGGTGGACCCGGCACCGGATAGGTGAACCCGACGTGCTGGCTGGGATGGCCGAGCAGGAACTCCCCCACCGGGGCCGGTGGCAACTGGTCGGGCAGTCCGGCGAGGGGGACGTCGGCGATGGTGGGCTGGGAGAAGCCGTCGCGGTAGCCGAAGTGCGCGACGTCGCCGGGTAGCCAGTTCCCGTCGTGGCGGCCCAGCTCGGCGAGACCGGGTGACCAGGCCTGCGCCAGCCGCGTGGCCGTCGACTCCAGCGCCTCGGGTGACTGGGCGAACATCGACAGCAGCAGGTGCGGTCCCGGGTCCACCAGCCACGCCAACCAATGCTCGGGGGCGCTGGCACCGGTGTCCCCCACGAACGCGGCGCGCGCCGCGGCCCCCTGGGCGTACTCGGTCGGGAAGCTCGCCAGGACCTGCGCGGGTACCTGCAGCGCCGCCAGTCCCGGGAAGGTGATGCCCAGGTTGACGCAGGAGTCGGGCTTCGCCGTCCACGCCTGCGCGGTGGTGACCGCGGGGACGGCGGGGTCCCCGCCGGCGAGCGCGGCCAGGAAACCGCGGGCGGCGCCCGCGTCGCGCACCACCAGCCCGACATGACGGGCCACCGGCATGGTGTAGCTACGCAGGATCAGACCCTGCACATCCGCCAGCTCGACGGCATCCATCGCGGAGCCCCTCGGGTCGGGTCAGTGGGAGACGGCGGTCGCGGCAAGGACGTCGAGCACCGTGTACGTGGGGTAGGCGCTGTAGAAGGGGCCCACGCACCGCAGGTCATTGGCGCGGACGTAGTCCAGGAACTCCTTGCGGTAGGTCTGCACCGGTACCGGTGGCGCGTCCTGGACGTGCGCCAGTAGGCCGTCGAACACCGCGCCGAGCTCGTTGATGAACTCGTTGATGTAGGAGTCGAAGCCACCGTCGTAGGTGGTGATCACCGCGAGCCGGTCGGGGTCGAGGAACACGAACCTCGCGAAATGCACATTGGCGATCTTGTCGAGCGCGGCGACGATCGGGTTCTGCTCCGGTGGCAGGGACTGGACGTGCTCGACGATCTGGCGCAGCGCGGTGTAGTCCTGCGGCGACTTCGCCTTCATCAGCAACGTCAGCGGGTTCTGGACCGGCTGGACCTGCGACTGCTCGGGCATCACGTTCTCCTACGGTCGGCGGGCATGTCACTCCGTCAGCTTCTTCGAGCTCTGCGCGTGTCCCGGTGATACACCGACCGGTCAGCAGGCGCTCATCGCGCCCGTGTCGCGAGCTCGTGGTTCTCGAGCATCCCCCGGAGCTGGCGCAGCGCCCGGTTGCGGGTCGGTCCGATGCTGCCGACCGGTATTCCGATGCTGGGGGCCAGCTCGGTGTAGGGCCGGGGATGGTCGGTGAGCAGCAGCGCGTGGAGGAGCCGGCGTCGGCGTGGGGGCAGCTCGTCGACCAGCGCCCGCAGGGTCTGCGCGGTCTCGGCGTCGAGGGCCCGCTGCTCGGGGCCGGCCGTGGGGTCCGCGACCCGGTCCATCGCCTCGTCGGTCGGGGTCGGGGTGCGCTTGGCCTGGTTGAGGATGTGCAGGCATTCCCGGCTGACGGTGGTGGCCAGCCACCCGCCGAGGCGTTCCGGGTGGTGGATCCGGTGGATGTTCTCGGCCAGCCGCAGCCAGGTCAGCTGCACCGCGTCGAGCGTGTCGGCGTCCTGCAACCGGAAGGTGCGCGCCCGCGCGAGGACCATGCTGCCGTAGCGGCGCAGGATCTGCTCCCACGCCCGCGGGTCACCCGC
>JBBSGM010000134.1:0-11417 GCA_038254065.1 Mycobacteriales bacterium
ACAACAGGCTCAAAGGCTTCCGCGCGGTGGCCATGCGCACCGACAAGCGCGAGTTCGTCTTCCGCGGCACCGTCGACGTCGCCTCCATCAAGATCTGGCTCCGCACCCCAACCAAGGAAGATCCACCAGACACGCCCTAGCCGGTCACGAGGTACCCGCAGGGTGGTACCGGGTGGGCAATGAGGGCAGTAAGGAGGAGTGCTCGGCCTACGTCGACGAGGTGTGGACGGACATGCGGCCACGTAGCCTGCGCGAGCGGATGGAGGGCACGACACGGTCCTGACATGGCTGATGGAGGAGGTTTGGCCGAGGACGTCTTTCGGGTGACCTCCGGGTGAGATCTTCCCCTGTCAATATTCAGGTAGGTGGCAGCAATTGGAGCGAGAGGGGCGAGCGGCGGGTGCTGCGGGACGCAGGCCAGCCGCCACTCTCCCCGACGCCGCCGCCGGCGCACGCACTGCCTGATGATGCCGGTTGCGAAGTCAATGCGGTGGCGCGGGCCGAGGACGGCGCGGACGCGTGACAGGACAAGGTGCGTCACCAGCGGTAGCCACCGCGGATTACGCTGACTTTGACGCGCTTGCCGGTAACGCGCTGTCGACGCCGCACGCGCTGGAGGACCCGACGCGGGTGCTCGGCGAGCAGGTCGCCGGCTATGCGTACGGGCGGGCGGTCTACGGCGACACGCGCCAGGTCGACCCGGTCGAGCGGCTCTACGACGCCGCCGCCCAGCGGGACACAGCGCGCACGGCGGTGGGTGAGGCAGCGGGCTTGGGTTGCTTCCGGTGGTGGTCGACGCCGGGGCGGCGGCGGGGTCGGAGAGGGATCAGCCGCTCGTAGCCGGCCGCGTGTGGTGTCCTCGATCTCGAGTAGGTCGAGGTACCGCTCAAGAAGCTGGTTCACGGTCGCGCTCGTCCGCGGGTTGCGCCGGTCGTCGACCTCGGCGAGTAGCCGGGTCCGGACCTTCTCGGCTTCCTTGGCGGCCTTCGGACCGGCGGGCACGACCTTGGTCAGGTAGTGCCGCTTGTGCGAGATCGGGTCAAGGCCAGCGTACACCCGAACCCGGAACGAGTCACTCGGGAGCGCCTCGACCTCGTCCCGCGCCCTCCGTCGGGCGCTGTCGATGCGGCCGCCATGGAGCCACGGTAGCAGCGTTGGCTCCATGAATAACCAGCTCCACGGAGGGGCCGGATCCCTACCGGTCAAGGCTCTGAGTGGTCCACACCATGATCCCAAGACGGGGAGCCGAGTCAGTGCGGGTTGCTGTACGCAGCGTCACCGGACCGATGACCACGACGACCAGACTGTAGGCGAGAAGGCCGATTGCAAGGCTCATGTTGAGTTCTTCCAGGGTCGCCGCGACACGATCTCTTCCAGGCGAGCCCTCTCGGTCTCGTCCATCTCGCGCACGAAGTGGGTCAGTGCCGCCGCCGAGTCGGCCTCGGCACTGAGTGCCTCTCGCATGACACCGGCGGTGTGTTCAGCGTGGGTGCGGACAGTGCGGTAGCGGTGCGCCTTACCCTCCCGCTCTCGGGTCAGGTGACCCTTGCGGTAGAGGTTGTCCATGGTGGAGAGGACCGTGGTGTAAGCGATCTTGCGGTCTTCCTGCAGCTGCTCCAGTATCTCGCGTACCGTTCCGCAGCCTCCCGAAGCCCAGAGCCGGCCCATCACTGCGGCCTGCAGCTCCCCAAACCCCCGCATAGAGCCTCCACACTGTAGTTGTGCGGCCCAGAAGCCGTCGACGTCCGGCGAAGTGTAGAGCGTTCGCTGATCTCACGTTCGGCGCTGAGCCCCCGCGACGGGTAGTCGCCGGCGGGCGGTGGCGAGATTGCTGGCCGCCCGCTGCTACTATGTCGGTACGGAGACCGTAGTTGCTGGAGATGTACGCGGCGCATGGAGCGTGATCAGGCTTGTTCCGCGTCGGTCAGGTCAGGCCGCTCGGTCGAGGCGAGTGGGGAGGTGAAGGTCGTGCCCAAGAAGTCAGGGCGAGCGGGGCGTAAGCCCGGCGAGCACATCGCGGAGAACCTACAGCAGCAGGCCGTGGCCAAGGCCAGCGCGTCGCATTTTGCGCAGCAGTATCGATGGTGGATGCTGCGCCGCATTCTCGGGTTCACGCTGATCGGCCTGGGCGCGGTCATGATCCTCGTGCACGTGTTGATGCACCTCGCGAACGTGCAGGTCGTCTCGATGCAGGATCTCCTCATCGGGTATCCGACGGGCATGGTCCTCATGGTGGTCGGCCTCGTGATCGCCACCCGTCGATAGTGTGACCGTGCCTGCGGCGGGTACCCCCTACGAGTATTGCCACGAGCGGACCGTCGCTGCTCGGGGCGAAAGGTGACCGGATCGTCCGTACCATGGGGCCCCGGCCGCGGCCTTGAGTTCTGGCTGTCGGTTATCCGGCTGCAGCACTCGGCGTCGTCGTGTTCGGCGTCGGCGGATCGGGGACATGCTCTGGCACATCGCGTTCGGTTGTTGTGGTGCTGAGCGGACTGGTAGGGATGGTGTTGGGCGTACTGGTCGGCTGGACCCCGGCGGGCACCGACCCACCTACCGGTGTGGCTTCGAACAACACCACGACTCACTGACGAATCGAGAGGACGCCTGATGCAGTCTGCACGACAACCGTCGGGGCCGAGCCCGACGTCGAGCCGTCGCCGCTTCCTGATCGTGGCCGGTGGCGTGGGTGCCGGAGCGGTGCTGGTCGGTTGCGGCTCCACAGCGGGCGGCCCGACCGGGATGCGCGTCGGGCCCGGCTCGCCGCGCATTGCCGAGGTGGAGCGCACCCGGCAGGTTCCGGGCCGGCGCAGCGTCGAGATGACCCTCGACGCGGTTGCCGGCGAGGTCGACATCGGTGGTCGTGCGGTCCAGACCTGGTCCTATGGCGGCGAGGTGCCGGGCAAGGAGATCCGGGTGCATCGCGGGGACCTGCTGCGCGTCGAGGTGGCCAACAAGCTGCCCGAGCCCACTACCGTGCACTGGCACGGAATCGCGTTGCGTAATGACATGGACGGTGTACCGGTGCTCACCCGGCCCGCGATCGCACCGGCGTCGACGTTCCGCTACGAGTTCACCGTCCCCGACGCCGGCACCTACTGGTTCCACCCGCACGTCGGTACCCAACTGGACCGGGGCCTGCAGGGTCCGCTGATCATCGAGGATCCGGGCGAGCCCGCGGACTACGACCAGGAGCTGGTCGTCGTGTTCGACGACTGGCTCGACGGCACCGGACGCACACCCGAGCAGGTGCTCGCCGACCTCAAGGCTCACGGCATGGGCGGCTCGAGCGGCATGCAGACGCCCCGGTCCGCGCTGCTGGGCGGGGACGCCGGCGACGTGACCTACCCGTATTATCTCGCGAACGGCCGCACCCTCGACGCGCCGCGGTCGTTCGCGGCCAAGCCCGGGCAGCGGATCCGGCTACGCATGATCAACAGCGGTGGGGACACCGCGTTCCGGGTCGGGGTGCCCGGGACCTCGATGACGGTGACCCACACCGACGGGTTCCCGGTGGTGCCGACCCCGGTCGACGCCGTGCTGCTGGGCATGGGCGAGCGGGTCGACGCGGTGATCGAGATGCCCGGCACCGCGGTCCCGTTGCTCGGACTGGCCGAGGGCAAGGGCGGCATGGCTGCGCTGCTGCTGCAACCGGGTAGCGGACCGCTGCCCGATCCCGGTGCCGTCGCCACCGCGCTCACGGCCCGACCGGCAACGTTGGTCAACGCCATCCCCGCCGCCGCCGCGGTCACACTCCCTGCCCGTGATCCCGACGTGGTGCACGAGATGAAGTTGGCCGGCCCAGACGCCGGCTACGTGTGGACCATCAGCGGGCGGACCTACGACCCGAACCGCGGCGTGCCCGTCCGGGAGGGTCAACGGGTGCGACTGCGGTACCCGAACACCACCACGATGTTCCACCCGATGCACCTGCATGGGCACACGTTCCAGATCCGCGGACCGCACGGACCAGGGCCACGCAAGGACACCGCCATCGTCCTGCCCAACCAGACCCTCGAGGTCGACTTCGACGCGAACAACCCGGGCCAGTGGCTCACCCACTGTCACAACATCTACCACGGCGAGGCCGGCATGATGACCGTGGTCTCCTACGTCCAGTAGCTCGCAGCCGCCACCCGGGCCACCGCCATCCCACCGGACAAGGTCATCTCCCGATGTCCTGGCCGCTGCGACCGACACCCGTGAGGGCGCGGGTTCCCCACGCCGCGACCGTTCCGACCGGACGAGGCGTGTTGGTTGGGTGTTCCCCGTCACCGAGCCCGGCCTGTCGGTTTCAGCGGTCATGGCAGTCTCGCCTGAGTGAGGCAGTGCGCCGCAGGGGTGCACCCGCGGCGTCGGCGACCCGTCGAACACCAGGTCATGGACACACATCGTGATCATTTTGAGTGTCAGCCACGATGGAGTGGCCAATCTTCTCCCGGACCTACCCCTTTAAGGCTACTGCGCCTACATTGTGATACAGAATAGGTCGTTCGAGCCTCGAAGGAGCAGGAGTGTCAACCAACGTGCAGGGGACGACCACGGCCGGCGAGGCGGTGGTGACCGACAAGCAGCGGATCAGGTTCACCCGCGATGAGATCCCCCGCCTCGCCGGGATGTTCGGGTTCATCGCCGCGCTGCATGTGATCGGGTGGGGGTTGTTCATCCACTACAACTCGATCCCGGCGCTGCACAACGCCACCGAGAGCAACGGCACGCTGGTCTATGCCGGGGCTGGCACGCTGGCCTACACCTTCGGGCTGCGCCACGCCTTCGACGCCGATCACATCTCCGCGGTCGATGACACCACCCGTTACCTGCTGCAAAAGGGCAAACGTCCGCTGGGGGTGGGGTTCTTCTTCTCCCTGGGGCACTCCACGGTGGTGTTCGGCTTCGTGACCGCGCTCGCCTTGGTGGCGTCACAGGCCACCGCGTTCCAGGAGGTGTTCAAGACCACCGGCGGCATCATCGGCACCGTCGTGTCGGGGTTGTTCCTCTACCTGATCGCGGCGCTGAACCTCGCGGTCCTCGGGGGAATCCTGCGGGCCTGGAAACAGGCCAAGCGGGGGGAGTACTCCCAGGAGGAGCTCGAGGAGCTCCTCGCCAAGCGCGGGTTCATGAACCGTATCTTCAGGGGCCGCTACAACAAGTTCATCAACAACTCCTGGCAGATGTACCCGGTGGGACTCCTGTTCGGGTTGGGGTTCGACACCGCCACCCAGGTGGGTCTGATCGCGATCGCGGGCGCCGGCGCCGTCGTGGGGGGGCTCCCGCCGTTGGCGATTATCGCCCTGCCGATCCTGTTCGCGGCCGGAATGTCGATGATGGACACCCGGGATGGGGTGTTCATGTCCAAGGCCTACGGCTGGGCATTCGTCACCCCCATCCGCAAGATCTACTACAACATCACCACCACCGGGCTGTCGATCTTCGTGGCGTTCGTGATCGGCACCGTCGAGCTGCTCGGGCTGCTCTCAGACCAGCTCGGCCTGACCGGACAGCCCTGGGAATTCCTGGGTAGCATCGACATCAACGTCGCCGGTCGGATTATCGTGGGCGTCTTCTTCCTCACCTGGATCGGCGCGGTGCTGTACTGGAAGCTGCGCAAGTTCGACGAACGCTATGCCCACCCCGGCGCCGACGAACCCACCGCATCCGGTGCTGTCGACGTGACCGGGTAACTGCAGGCGCAGCCGGGTGGGTCGGGCAGGAGGTGTAGGCGCAGATCCTGGCCAGGGTGTGCTCGGCGTACTCACACAACTCGTACCCAGCCGAGCCCAGGCCACGGGTCCAGATTGCACATGGAGATGATCGTGAGCGGGTCGTCGTGGGGTTCCGTGGTTGGTGGCCGCTTGGTGCGGGCGCGCCGGTCCACACCTTCGGGCCGAACGCCCGACGACGGCTCGCTGCTCGCCCGGCCGTTGTGCCAGCCATGAGTGGCTGCCGCGTCGCATTGGACAAGGCGATGCCGATGCCGAGCACGCCGGCCAGCGCGCCGACGAACTCCCCGGTCCACACGAGCAGCGGAAGCAGGAACCCCAACCCGAACAGTGCGCCCAGCGCGCCACCGGGCCGGGCCCGGCGACCGTGCAGCACCATCGTCAGCAGCGCGAACGCGACCGGAGCCAGTCACCAGGTCGAGTGTGGTGGGAAGCTGAGGTAGAGCATTGTCCCGGCACCCGCAGCGACGACGGCGCGGGCAACCGTGACGCGCATCGGCCCGCGGGCCCGCCGGGCGGCGAGAGGGTTCGGCGGTGGCAGGGTCGCGGTCGTCACGACGGGGGCGCCTCCTGGTCATCTACTGACTGACATAGTAGGTCAGGTGGCCGGACGTCAAGGTCGGGGGAGCCCGTTCATGCCCAGGATGGAACCCGAGTGACCACCACCTAGAGGGCAGTCGGGACTCGGTCGCGCAGCTCGGCGCATCTGACGCCGAGAGGGGCGCCGAGGCGGCCCGGACCGAGATCCTGGGCGCCTCGTCCGCCATCGAGGCCGCCTGCTGTGAAGCACAGCGGCACGGAGCCCCCGAGTCACCCGGTGGTCTCGGGGCTCGTCCCCTTAGAAGACCTGGTTGGTACCCCGGGTGGGCAGGCCCCGGTGGGGATCAGGAGTCGCCCGATGGGGATCAGGAGTCAACACAACAGTGAAGGTGGATCGGGATGGGTAAGCATCGCAGGCATTCGGCCAGCCGATGGAGGGTGACCGGGGCCGTACTGTCGTCGGTGGCCGCGGTCGGTACCGTGCCGCTGGCCGGCGCGGCGGCGGCGGCGGCTCCGGGTACGGCGGCCCGGCGTCGGCCGTCTCGCCGTGCGCGGCGACGGTGAAGGCGTGCGCACGGTTGTCGACCCACCAGGTGTGGTTGACCGACGGGAACGGCACCACCACCCTCGGGCCGATGGGGATGAACGACGGCGCGCCCGACACCGCGACCCCGAGCGGCATGTTCACCGTGCAGTGGAAGGACAAGGACCACCGCAGCAGCGAGTTCAACGACGCGCCGATGCCCTACTCGGTGTTCTTCGACACCCACGGCCGCGCGTTCCACGCCGGCGACCCGTCCCGGCAGTCCGCGGGCTGCATCCGGCTGCCCACCGATGCGGCCAAGGTGTTTTTCGACGCGCTGCAACCCGGTGACCAGGTGCAGATCCTGCCCTGAACCGGGCCAGCACCACTGACGTGAGGTGCGCTTCACGGTGCGTCCACGCCGGCGACAGATGTAGGTAGGCACCGGCTGCCACGACCACCGGTAGCTGGACCGCGCCGGGCCGGTGGCAGGCCGCACGCCTCCAACTCCTCCGATCTCCTGACGCGGCCCGTCGGCGCCACCCGGCCTTCCATCTACTATCCTCGTACGGAGATAGTGATGCGTGGTGTTGACGGGCCTTGGTCGACGGGTGCGAGGAGGCACATGGTGTTGTTGCCGCGCAGACCAGCAGGATCGAGGTGCCTCGTCGTGAGGAGTCTCGCCCCGACCGGAGTCCGCTCCAGGATCGGGGGCTGATCTCCGGTGGGCCCATCGCGCAAGAACGCGGCGAAGAAGCGACGGGCGACGGGCCGGCCGCAGGCGAGATCATCCTGCTCCGATGGCCGCGGCCTGTCCCAGCTGACCGCCCGACTCGCCGCTCAGGAAGGGCTGGCCGTGACGCCGTCCACGACGAAGATACCGGTCCGGCCGAGCGGCCGCACGGGTGCGCCAGTGCAGAATCCGCTCCCCACTGCGACTGGCCGGACGAAGACCGAGCAGCCAGCACCACCCGTAGCGGCTGGGCTCCAGCGGGCCACCGCGGAGGTCGCGTCGGTCAGCGGCGGTTACGAGGAGGAGCTCGGGGGCGACGCCGTCGGGCTCGGTGCGACGTAGGACGTTGGCCGTGTTGCTCACCGGACCTCCCCCGCTACCCGGAGCGCTGTTCGTCGGGGCCGTCGCCGCATACACGCTCGGCCGGCAGCTGCTGTTCCCGTTCAGGCGCGAACCCCGCCGCACCTCGGCCGGGCGGCTCCTCACACTCGTCGCAGCCGGTCTGGTCGTCGTGGCTGCGGTGGTGGCCTCGATGGTGGCGATCCAGTGAGTGGGGTACCGGCGCGCAGCCGCCACCCCGCGGGCCGCCCCGGTGCCGGGCTTTCATCGTGCGGGCGCCCTCCGGGTTTGGTAGACCCTCACTCCGTATCAGTATCGGTCCGGTCGTGTCCCGGAGCAGGTGCGACCACAACGACAATCGGATTGGGTGATCCTGCTATGGGCGTGACGGAACCCCTCGGGGGCTGCACGTGACCTCTTCTTCGCCTTGGAGCACGTTTCTCGGCGTAGCGGTACTGGCCGTGGTCGGCACGCTGCTGCTGAGCTCGTGCCAGCTTCCGCCGGGCAACACCAGCTCGGGCCCGGTCGGGCAGGCGAGCGCTCAGCAGGGCAACGCGGGGACCGCGGACCCGGCGGTGCCGGAGACCCCGAGCGTCACCACGGACGAGGGCACCGTCGAGAACGGGGTACGGACGTTCCGGGTGACGGCGAGTGAGTTCGAGCAGCAGATCGCCAACTTCCCGATCAAGACCGTCCGGGTCTGGGGGTACAACAACTCCACGCCGGGCCCGACGCTGGTCGCCCGTGAGGGTGAGCCGATCCAGCTCGTGCTGACCAACAACCTCCCGGTCCCCACCACGATCCATCCGCACGGGCTGCACGAGCCCAACCAGTTCGACGGGGTGCCGGGCATCAGCCAACCCAGCCCTGTCGCGCCCGGCGCCACGTTCACCTACGGGCCCTTCACCCCCGCCCATCCAGGATCCTTTGCCTACCACTCGCACACGCAGAGCGCGGTGCAGGAGCTCCGCGGGCTGGACGGGATGATCGTCGTCCTGCCCCGGGAGGAGGCGGCGAAGGACCGGGTCGACAAGGACGTCGTCATGACCCTGCAGCAGTTCGCCCCGCCGGGCGAGGGCCAGCTCGTGGCGCCGTTCCCGCCGGGCACCGGTGACTTCCCGTTCTCCACGATCAACGGCAAGACCGGTGAGGCCTCGGGGGGTCCGATCGTGGTGAAGACGGGCGAGCGGGTCCGGCTGCGGGTCTACAACGCCTCCAACCTGTCGCACTCGATGCATCTTCACGGTGCTGATATGACGCTGACCAGTAAGAACGGGCATCCCGTTCCGCACGTCACCGAGACGACGCAGAACGTGGCGCCCGGTGACTTCTTCGAGCTCGAGTTCACCTTCGACAAGCCCGGGAACTGGATCTTCCACTGTCACGTCCCTCACCACACGTCCAACGCCATGAAGGACGGCTACCTGGGTGCCCCCGTGGGGATGACCCGGATCTTCAGCACCGAGGGTTACCAGCCGGCCGTCGCGCCGGGGTACTTCCAGTACCAGGGGTGAGACGCGACGACGCAGCGGTCGGCCCGACTCCATCCCGGGACGCCGACGCACAGCTTGAGACGCGGAAAGGGGCGCAACCAGACATTCCCGGCCTGCGAGAACATCGCGCGGCCGAGCAGGTGTCCGGCCGGCACCGAGGTCTGCATGCGCTGCTGGTCATCGCTCCGATCGGATGCTGGGTGGGCAGTGGGGTCCTTGACGTGGTGTCCCGGTTCGCCGCTGGACGTCCCGGGGTTCTGATCCACACGTCGACATGGTTGGTCGGGATCGGGTTGATCAGTGCGGTTGTGGCCGGGGTTGCCGGCATGGTCGAGGCCGCGCCGATCCCCACGGACACCACAGCCTACCGTCGGGTGGTAGTGCATCTGGGTCTCGTGACGGCCACCATGGTCGTCTGGGCGGTGGCGTTCGTGCTGCGCCTCGACGGCCCCGCGGATCAGCCGGCCGGCGTGGGGGTGCTGGCCATGGCCTCGGTCGGCACGGTCGTGCTGGGCGCGACCGTCTACGCCGGCCGGTCGATCACCTGGGGATCTGGGTGACAGCCCGGTCGATGACCTGGCTGAGCTCGTCGGGTGATCCGAAGACGAGTGGCGAGCGGATCTGCTCCACGGTCCCGTCCGGACGCAGCAGGTAACTGGTGGGCAGCACCCGCGGCCAGCGCAGGGCGCGGCGCAAGACGCCGTCAGGGTCGGTGACCGAGGGGTAGCGGGCCCCGAGCTGGGCCAGTAGGTCCAGCGCGGATGCCGGCTCGTCGAGCACGTTGATCCCGATCACCGGGACGGCGTTCGGCCGCGTGGCGTAGGCGGCCAGTGCGGGGATCTCCTCGCGACAGGGCTGGCACCACGACGCCCAGAGGTTCAGCAGTGCGGGGCGCCGGGCCACCGCCGCCGCGAGGTCGACGCGTCCGGGCTCACCCAGGCACAGCACGGTGATCCCGGCGAGCGGGCCCTGTGCTGCGGGGGCGCCCGGTGTGGTGGTGGGGCAGGGTCGGAGGTTGGCCTGCCCGCGTGCCGGGGCCAGGGCGACGTCGTCGGGCGGCGGCCCGGTGAGATCCGCGGAACTGTCGAGTGCCTGGGCGGGGGAACCGGTCCCGGAGTCCGCGGTCCGGGGCCACAACGCGAGCACCCCGGCGATCACCAGCACGACGATCACGATCGTCCAGCGCAGCTCCGGGCCGAACCCGGGTGGGGAGTTGCAGCGCCGGCGCGGGCTGCCCGATCAGCGGGGAGTCGACGAGCGTCGGGTCGATGCCCAGCCGTGAGCCGAGCAGCGCGCCGGTGATCACGGTCACCACCACCACGAGAGCCGCGGCCCACGCCATCGGCCGCCGGCGCCGGTACGGGCGCGGCCGGGCCGGGGCCGTCACCTCGACCCCGGCTGCATCCGGCGGGCGGTCGCGGCCAGCTCGTCGACCTGGCCACGGATCTCCGGGGTGAGGTCGGGGCGCGGCCGCATCTGCTCCAGGGTGACCAGCGCCGCACCCGGATCCCGTAGGCCGTGGAATTGGATGTTGGCCTTGAACCACAGTGCGTCCAGCAGCGATGGGTCCCTCGCTAGTACTACAGGGCCAGATGACCAGATCAGCCCCTCGGCGCTTGTGGATCTTGCGGACGGAGTCGGCCGCGTGACCCGTTGTGGCCGCGAGATGCGTTCGTCGTCGGGTCTGAAAATCGCGGCGTGAGGTGGATCAAATTCGGCCCGAACCACCGTTTTCCGGGAAGCAGAATATTTGCTGAGAGGCTGACGGCGTGTCACACCGGGAATCTGGCCTGCCGGCACGAGAATTGCTTTCATGAACACTTCCACAACGGACCCGGCAGCTATTGTGTACGATGGCGCCGTGATACCCGCCGATCTGGACGAGTGGGAACGCGAGCTGAGTGGTGTGCTGACGCGGATACAGCCGCTTTTCTACCGCACGGAGTCGAAGCGGCACGCGGAGCAGTACTTTCGTGGCCTGTTGTCGCCGCTGGCCCGGAAGAACGGGTGGACGATCGCCGAGTATGTCGGGGAGACCGAGCCGAAGGCGTTGCAGCGACTGTTGAACCTGT
>JBBSGM010000135.1:0-11383 GCA_038254065.1 Mycobacteriales bacterium
GTCCGGCAGCCGGTGCCCCCGCGCAGATGCGGTAGCGCCGCACCCCCTCGGGTTGCTCGCGGAGCCGGACGCCCAGCGTCCACGGATGCGGCTCGATCTGGCGCATGCGCACCCCGCAACGCGCCGCGACGGCGGGCACTAACCCCCCCTGCACGACCACCGAGAACAGCACCACCACGAAGATGATCTCGTAGACCAGCAGGTCCCGGCCCGAGCCCGCGGCCAGGATGTAGGTCCCGAGCAGGATCGGCACGGCACCCTTGAGCCCGGACCACGCCACGAACACCCGCTCGCCACGGGGCAGCTTCGCCACCAGCAGCAGCAGCCCGACCAGGGCGGGCCGCACGACGAGGGTGAGCAGCCCCGCAAGCGCCAGCCCGATCCACCAGGCATCCGTGGTGACCAGCGTGGACAGCGACACGGTCAGCCCGAGCACGACGAACGCGATGATCTCGGCGAGGCTCGCCAGCGAGGAGTGGAACCGCTCGATCTCCGCCTTGAACGGCGCACCCGCGTCCCCGACCAGGATTCCCGCGACGAACACCGCGAGGAAGCCCGACCCGTGCGCAGCGGTGGCCGCTCCATAGAGCCCGACGGAGATCGCGAGGGTGCGCAGCGGGTAGAGGCCCTCGCTGGGCAACGGCAACCGGCGCATCGCCTGGAGCAGCAGCCATCCGCCGCCGAGCCCGACCGCGGTGCCGACCACCAGCTGCAGCGCGAACCCGCCCAGCACGGCGCCGAGGGCGGCCCCGAACCCGCTGCCGGGCACGACGGCGAGCAGGCTGAGCAGCAGCGCGATCCCGACCGGGTCATTGGCGCCGGACTCACCCTCGACGATCGTGCCGGCCCTTCCGGTGATCTCGCGGTTCCCCAGCACCGAGAACACCACCGCGGGGTCGGTGGGCGCCAGCGCGGTGCCCAGCAGCAGCGCGACCAGCCAGGGCATCCCGAACAGCAGGTGGGCCAGCGCGGCGAGGGCCACCGCCGTGAGGAACGTGCCGATCACCCCGATCGACAGCACGGTGCCGAACGCGGCGCGCAGCCTGCGGACCCCGATGTGCATGCCGCCGTCGAAGAGGATGAAGATGAGCGCAACGGTGACGACGTCCTCGACGACGCCGAGCGGGACCTGCTGCAGCGCCGGCACCAGATCCGATGCTGCGGCCGCGGCGAGCAGGAACAGGGCGGGGGCGGGGATCCGCAGCCGGCTGCGGATCCGGTTGGACAGCAGCGCGAGCGAGAGCACCGCCGACGCGAGCAGCAGGACCAGCCCGAACGACTCGATATCCTCCACGACGCGATCAGCCTACGTGCCGGCCTCGCCGGTCGTCGAAGCCGACCTGCAACAGTGGTGAAGGCCCCCGGTGGTTGAGCGCACGGGAACCCGCCGCGTACCCGCAACGCGACGCCGCACGCGTTGAGTGCGGGGCACGACAGCGGTACGGTTCTGGGGGCCCTCGCCGGCCGCTTGTCGGTGCCAACCGAGGCGTGACCTCGATGCGGAGGAAACCGGGTGTACGACCGTATCGGCTGGACCGGGGACGGGCCGGGACCACCGGTGGAGTGCGTCGAGCCGTTCGACCATGACGTACACCGGCTCGGTTCGGCGCTCGTGGTGACGGTGGGCGGCGAGATCGACCTGCTCACGGCCCCTGCATTCGCCCACTGCCTGCTGGAGAACATGCCCGGCGCCCCGGTTCTGGTGGCCGACCTTGGTGCGGTCGGCTTCATGGGAGCGTGCGGGGTGGAGGTCCTGCGCGAGGTTGCGGACCGGGCCGTGGCACAGGGTGTGGCCCTGCGCCTCGTCGTCGGGACGGCGGTCCGCGCCACGTTGCGGGCGACCCGGATGCTGGGTGAGTTCGAGATGTACCCCAGCACGGAGGACGCGGCGGCCGGCCGGGCGGACCCGAGGGGACGGGCGATCTCCTGAAACCGGGTCGGACGGTGCCGACGATGCATGGAGCCGGTGTCCGGGGGTAATCTCCAGCCTTGAGCGGGGAGGATCCCGCCGCGGGCAACGCGCCGCGCGACCGCCGCTGTCCGGTGGGGGTGGCGCCCGAAGGATGAGGTGGCCCAAGGTGGCCGGGAAGTCCAGGGATCTGATCGTTGTCGGCGCGTCCGCCGGTGGCGTCGAGGCAACTGCGTGAGCTGGTCGCCGGGTTGCCGGCCGAGCTGCCGGCCGCGGTGCTGGTGGTGCTGCACCTGCCGGCGGGCGGGACGAGCGCTCTGGCCGCGATCCTCGACCGGTCCGGTCCGGTCCGTTGCCGGCGTCGGCGGCCACCAGCGCCACCCCGCTGCGGCCTGGCACGATCTCGGTGGCCACCGCCCGGCGATCGACGCGCTGTTCCGGTCCGCCGCCAGGGCCCGCGGACCCCGGGTGACCGGTGTGCTCCTGTCCGGCGTCCTCGACGACGGTGTTGCGGGCCTGGTGGCCATCGCGTCCCGGGGTGGGGTGGTGGTCGTGCAGGACCCGGCGGACGCCCTGTTCCCCGGCATGCCCAACGCGGCGTTGCGGCTGCTCAACGTCGACCATGTGCTGCCGGCGGTGAAGATGGGCCCCCTGCTGGCCGAGCGCGCTGCCGAGCGGGTCGATCCGGGCGCCGCCGGCCCGCTCTCGGAACTGGAGTTGAAGGAGGCCGACATCGCACTTCAGGGCGATCAGGGCGTCGACAACGAGCTGGACGACCTCGGGCAGCAGTCCGGGATGACCTGCCCGGACTGCAGTGTCCAGCTTCACGACACCGACCGGCTACGTTGTCGGGTCGGGCACGCATGGACGGTGGAGGCGCTGCTCAGCGCGCAGGGTGAGAACCTGGAACGGGCCCTGTGGACGGCCTACCGGATGCTGGAGGAGCGGGCGAACCTCGCGCAGCGCCTGCAGCGGCGGCCATCGAGCGGGAGAGCGACACCCTCCAGCAGCGACACGCCGCGACCGTGCGGGAGGCGCTGGAGGCCGCTACCGCGGTGCGGGCCCTGCTGCTGTCCAGACTTCCCGACGGTATGGCGGCCGAGGACCCGAGGAGCACCGCATGACCAGCACGCTGCGTATCGACCATCAGGTGCTCGACGGTGCGCTCGTGGTCAGCCCGGTCGGACGGCTCGACGTGTCGACGTACCCGCAGCTGCGCGACGCGCTGCTGAAGCTCGCGGCGGAGGTGCCCCGCGCGCTGGTGGTGGACCTGGACGGCGTCGAGGCCGAGTTGGTGACCTCGCTGTCGGTGTTCCCGACCGTGTGGATGCGGGCGTCCTCCTGGCCCGGCATCCCGCTGTTGCTCGTCTCCGGGTGCGACCCGGTGGCGTCACTGCTACAGGCCAGCGCGGTTCCGCGGTTCGTGCCCACCCATCCCTCGGTCGCCGAGGCGCTCGCCGCCGTCAGTGACCCGCCGCGGCGGCGGCGCGCCGAGCTCGAGCTGCCCTGCGACCCGATGAGCTCGCGGTGGGCGCGGGGCTGGCTGCGGGACATCTACGCGGAGTGGGACCTCGGCGCTCCCGACGTCGCGGTGCTGGTGGCGTCCGAGCTGGTGGAGAACGCGACCTGGCACGCGTGCTCGCCCAGCGTGCTGCGGCTCGAGCTGCGTCCGGCGGAGTGTCCGTCGCGGTGTCCGACGACGACCCCAGGCCGCCGGTGCTGGTGCCGTTCACCACGGCGGTGCCGGGCGGGGGGCAGTCCCGCTCTCCGGCCGGGGCGGGACCACTCCCGCACGCCGGGGGACGGGGGATCGCTGTCGTCGACGAGCTCGCGAGGGCATGGGGACACAGCCCGCGGCTGCACGGCGGGAAGGTGGTGTGGGCCGTGCTGGCGGTACCGGGTGGTCCGACCGGGCCGCTCGACCCCACCGCGCGGTCCGTCCGGGCCACCGCGCCGGCGGACGACCAGGGTGACCCGGTCGACACCGCTGGGACGCAGAGCACGGACAGCTCTCCGGACTCGGTAGCGGGTTCGACTTCACCGGCTACAAGCGCGCGAGCCTGCGGCGGCGGATCCAGCGCCGGATGGACCAGGTCGCCGTCCCCGGCTATCCGGAGTACATCGACTTCCTCCAGGTCAACCCGGACGAGTTCGGCGCGCTGTTCAACACCATCCTGATCAACGTCACGGGCTTCTTCCGCGACCCGGAGACGTGGGACTACCTGCGTGTCGACGCGCTGCCCCAGCTGCTCGCGGACCGGCCGCCCGGATCGCGGATCCGGGTGTGGAGCGCTGGCTGCGCGTCCGGCGAGGAGGCCTACACCCTGGCCATCTGCCTGGCCGAGCTGATGGGCGTCGAGGCGTTCCGGCAGCGGGTGAAGATCTATGCCACCGACGTGGACGAGGACGCGCTGAGCCACGCGCGACAGGCCACCTACGGCGACCGGGAACTGCACGGGCTCGCACCGGAGCTGCTCGAGCGGTACTTCGAGGCGCAGGGCTCCCGCTGGTCCTTCCGCAAGGACCTGCGCCGAGCGGTGATCTTCGGTCGCAACGACCTCATGCAGGACGCCCCGATCTCCCGGATCGACCTGCTGGTGTGCCGCAACACCCTGATGTACTTCACCGCGCAGACCCAGGCCGCGATCCTCGGGCGGTTCCAGTTCGCGCTGGCCCCCATCGGCCTGCTGCTGCTCGGCAGGGCCGAGATGCTGCTCGGCCACGGGCGCATCTTCGAACCGGTCGACCTCACCCGCCGGATCTTCCGCAAGGTACCGGGGGCGGCCTTGGCCGGGATGGTGCTGCCCCCGGCCTTCGTCGTCGACAACCGGTCCGCGATCGGTCGCTTCGACGAGCTGCGAAAGCGCACCTTCGCCACCGGGCCGCTGGCGCAGATCGTGCTGACCGACGACGACGTCGTCGCGCTGGCCAACCAGCAGGCGGAGCGGCTGTTCGGGGTGAGCGCCCGCGACATCGGCCGGCCGCTGCGCGACCTCGAGGTGTCCTACCGCCCGGTGGAGCTGCGCTCGGCCGTCGATCAGGTGCGGGTGGAACGCAGTCCGCAGCGCATCACCGACGTCGCGATGGAGCAGCCGACCGGGGACACCGCATGGTTCGAGGTGCACGTCGGTCCGCTGGTCAACGGCGACGGCGGGCTGCTCGGGGTGTCGATCGTGTTCCACGACGTGACCGCGACGCACCGGCTCTCCGGCGAGGTCGAGAACGCGAACGCGGCGCTGGAGTCGGCCTACGAGGAGCTGCAGTCCACCAGCGAGGAGCTGCAGTCCACCATCGAGGAGCTGGAGACGACCAACGAGGAGCTGCAGTCCACGAACGAAGAGCTCGAGACGATGAACGAGGAGCTGCGCTCCACCAACGACGAGCTGCAGCGGATCACGTCGCCGTCCGGGACCGCGGCGACGAGCTCGACACCGTCAACGACTTCCTGGAGTCGATCCTGACCTCGCTCCGGTCGGCGGTCGTCGTGCTCGACACCGGGATGCGGGTCACGGTGTGGAACACCGGGGCCGAGGAGCTGTGGGGCCTGCGCCGCGAGGAGGTCGTCGGCGAGCATCTGCTCAACCTCGACATCGGGTTGCCCGTCGAACAGCTCCGGCCGGCCCTGCGCACCGTGACGAACGACGGCGCCTCCCCCGCGGAGCAGCAGGTCAAGTCCGTGAACCGGCGCGGACGCACCGTCGACGTGCGGGTGCTGGTCAACGCGCTGCGCCGGACCGACGGGACCGTCACCGGCACCGTCCTCGTCATGGAGTGACCGCCCCGCACCCGTCGCTCCGGTCTCCGGCGAGGACGGGGTGCTCAGGGACCGCGGCCGAGGAAGGCCAGCAGCCGGTCGCCCGGTGGCGCGACCGGCGGAAGCTCGAGCGCCGCCGCAAAACGCGCACAGCGGTCCTGGTCGGTGACGAGCAGCGGCGCGAGATCCAGCATCTCCTCGGCCAGCAGCGGCGGCAGTGGGTGGCGGTGTCCGCAGGCCCTGGCGACGTCCCACCCGTGCACGGCGATCTCGAGGGCTCCCGTGCTCACCAGGACCGCCGCCGTGAGCGGGGAGCCGGCGACGGACACCAGTGCGGCGCCGTCGTTGTGGGTCCACGCCCCGAGCAGCGAGCCCGCCCGCGCGCGGAGCGCTGCCACGAGGTCGGCCGGCCCGTGGTCGGCCCGCTCGTGAGCGGAACCGCCGCCGCGCTCGGGACCCACGAACCCGACGTCGGCGGCCTCCTGCAGCGCGACGAGGGAGTCGTCCAGATGGTGCAGCAGGAAGCGCAGATCCCAGCCTTGGCAGGGGGTGGGGTTCGCCATCCGGTCGAGCGTCGCCAGCTGGAGGCTGCTGCGGGTGTAGCCGATGGCCCGCTCGAGCAGCCCGAGCGCGCCGACCAGCGCAGCCGCCGGCGATCCGGTGAGCATCGGCGTGCAGTCAGCCCGCGACCGGCCGTGGCGGCGCGGGCAGGCTCGCAGGCAGGCCGAACGTCGCGAACAGGCCGGTGTCGAAGAACGCCACGACGTGCCTGACCCCCGCCGGGCCCAGCGTCAGGACCTGCAGGTGGAACGGCCGGAACGTCCCGTCGTCGGCACGCATGTACAGCCCGAACGCCGGCTGGCCATTCGCCTCGGTCGCGACCATGGGCATGTCACCGGGCCCGCCAGGGCACTGGGCGATGAGTCGGCCGACGTTCTCGGGGCCCTGGTACCACCCGGTGAACGGGGGCATCTCCCAGACCACGTCCTGGGTGAACAGCTCGACGATCGCCGCCACGTCCTTCGCCCAGAAGGCCGTCACGTAGCGGTCGAGCAGTTCGCGCTGCTCCGGGGTCGTTGGCTCGACCACCGTGTCCTCGGTCAGCGAGGCCTGTGCCAGCTGAGCGTGCGCGCGTTGCAGCGTGCTGTTCACGGCGGCCGTGGTGATGCCCACCGCCTCCGCCACCTCGGCGGCCCGCCACCTCAGTACGTCGCGCAGGATCAGGACGGCACGCTGGCGGGGCGGCAGGTGCTGGAGCGCCGCGACGAATGCCAGCCGGATGCTCTCACGTGAGGTGACGATCGTGGCGGGATCGCTCTGGTCGGCACCCACCAGGGCGTCCGGCACCGGTTCCAACCACGGCGCCTCGGGCCATTCGACGAGGGTGTCGCCCGGGTCGGCGCTCGGCCCGCCCAGGCCGGTCGGCAGCGGCCGCTTGTCCCGACCGTCGAGGGCGGTGAGGCACACGTTGGTGGCGATCCGGTAGAGCCAGGTCCGCAACGAGGACCGGCCCTCGAAGGTCCGGTACGAGCGCCACGCCCGCAGGTACGTCTCCTGGACGAGGTCCTCCGCGTCGTGGACGGAGCCCAGCATGCGGTAGCAGTGCGCGAGCAGCTCGCGGCGGTAGGGGTCGGTCAGCCGGGGAAAGTCGTCCTCGACAACCGTCTGACGGGGCTGGCTCACGGATTTGGTCTCCTTGGTCACGTCGTCACTGTAGGCGGCGCAGGACCAGCGCCTTCGAGCTCTCAGCTGCGTAGACCGGACGGCCGGCGAAAACTCATCGGCCTCCTCATCGGACGACTGGCACGGCGAGGATGCCCGCTGGCGCTGCAGGTCGCACGGCTGTGACGACCAACGCACCGGCATGGCGTGCTGGGCCAGGTAGGCGCTCAGGAAGGAGCCGAGCTCGGTGACCGCGAGGGGTGGCGGCGGGGCGACCCGGCACTATCATGGCTCTCTTTTGGCTCGTAGTGATCGACGCTGGTCAGCGTCCCGCATCTCGGATCAGCGCGACTGCGTCGTCTCCGACCGCAGCCGCCGCCCATAGCCGGTTCCACAACGCCACGTACAACGCCACACCGTCCGGGTCGTGCACCTCCTGCGCGCCGTGCACAAGCTCTGTGGTGACGTACATGGCCCCGTCTGGTGGCTTCCACAGGATGAAGTTGTGCCAAGCAGCCGCGACCGTGACGTCGGCCGGTAAGACGGCCAGCTTCACCGTAGCGAGCCGGGCCAACGACAGCAGGCGGTCCCGCTGCGCTGCGGCTACTTCCTCGCCACCCAGCGGCCAGCGCAGGACGCGCTCGCTGATCAAAAACTCGAACGCGCGGGTCATGTCATAGAGCACCTGCTGGCGCTCGATCCGGGCTGCGACCGCGGCTACTACATCCCTGGTGCGGCCGATCGACAGTACTGCGCGGGCGTACTCGGGGGTTTGCAGCAGCCCCGGGATTACGGTGGGCTGGAAGTTCCGGATCAGGTGGGCGTCGAGCTCGCGGCGTTGCACGTCCAGCTGGGCATGTCCTACATCGCCGAGCAGTTCCCCCCAGTTTCGGGTCTCGGCGAGCACAGCCTCCGCCAAGTCCAGCAGTCGCTCCCGGCCGACTTCGCCGACGTCCGTGGCGGCGAGCCACGCCCGGACCACGGGCATTGACGGCAGCGTCTCGCCGCGTTCGATGCGCGACACCGTGGCTTGCGTGACTCCGACCTGGGCGGCCATTTTCCGGCCGGAGAGTCCGGCGAGGTTGCGCAGCCGTTGCAGTTCGCCACGGAGTCTGTCTCGCCGCGGGCTAGGCATCGCCGCGGCCGGCCAGGTGCGCGAGGAACGCGTTGAGGCTGATCGCCTCGGCGGTCAGGGCGACGTCGCGGCGCGCCGCGAGGTCGGCCACCGTGTCTACGTCGGTGACGAGCTCGCGGTTAACGAGCTCGCCGTCCGGTGTGTAGCGCATCAGCACGGCGCGCGCCATAGGTGTTCCGGCGTCGAGCAGCCAGAAGTCCGGGCCGAGGTCTCCCACGTCGGACCGAGCCACCATGTGGACCTGCTCCCCGACTGCCTGAGATTCGACGTATGCCAGCAACTCCCACCGCGTGTACTCGGTCAAGGGGTGCTCGACGACCCGGACCCGCGACCAGGCCACCCCCGCTATGGTCGTAGCCGCGACTCGGCGCAGCCACGGGCTGGTGCTGACGCTGCGTTCGGGGCGAGGCGTCCCGGTGCGGAAGGCGGTCAGGCTCGCGTCGTCGGCCGGGACGGCGTAGGTCTGCAACGTCTCCAGTCGGAACACGCTGTGGCTGGCTGCGTCGAAGAGCGCGCTGAACTCTTCGGCTCGCATCAGAGTTGCGCAAGTAGGTGTGCCCACGTCGCAGCGGTGTAGCGGATATCCCGTTCCCGATTCGGGTCGGCGTCGTCCGGTCCTCGAACGATCACATCCCCGGTCGTGTCGTCGATGAGGATCGACGGGCAGTCCCCGTCGGGGCAGCTGTTGGCCACCAGGCGATAGGTCATCGGTCCCTCCAGACCCGGACTGATACAGCTTGAACCGGTCCATCGTTGGGGATCCTCTCGGTCTGGTCAACAGCGGGGTGTTGCGTCTCCTCGCCTAATGAGCCATTCTGACTCGGATCTACCCGGTTTGAAACAGCCGCCCGCGGTACGCGACCGGCCACCAGCACCGAGCCTGCCCGCGGTCCCCGCCCACCCGCGGGCAGGCCGGGACCAACGTCGAGGAGGCAACCGATGGCCCACTACCCAATCGAGACCGTTAACCGTGACGGCAGGACCGTCCGCTACGGCGCTACCGGTTCCCGCGCCGAAGCGGAAGCCCAGGCCGCGGTTGCAAGGACCCTCAGCACGGACAACCCGGTCGGGGTCGCGATCACCACCAGCGACGGCGACCGGGAGCCGGACATCACGAAGTGGGAGATCTGGGGATGAGCAAGCGGGAGGACCGGCCGTGAACGCGACGCTGTGGTGGGTCGTTGCGCTGGCCGTCCTCGTGCTCGCATCGGTGGGCGGTTGGGCTGCCGCCGAGGTGTCGTGCCAGCGGCGTTGGCGCCGCTACGCGGCTGCCGGTTCGCTGCGGCTGCACGGTCGGCCGCCCGGCCGGCGCCACGGGCACCGGTGGGGCGCCGGAGAGCGGGACGTCCCGTAGCGCCCGCTCCACCGTCGGACCGACCCCTCTGGGTTCGACGGGTCGCGTGAGTTCCGCGACCGCCCGGCTGCGCACCCGTCCGCCCTGTCGTCGCTGCCGCCCCACGTGGGTGTCCGCAACCCTCCCGTCAGACCGGCACGGTCGCGCGGAAGGCGTCCCGCAGGTGCTGCGCGGCCTGGGACTGCGCCTGCTCGGCCTTGTCCAGGACGGCGGCGGCGCCGAAGAACTCGTGCATGACGCCGTCGTAGCGGGTCGCGGTGACGGGTACCCCGGTGGTCCGCAGGTGCCGGGCGAACTCCTCGCCCTGACTGCGCAGCACGTCGCGCTCGTCGGTGATGACCAGCGTCGGCGGCATCGTGGCGAGCTGCTCGGGCGGGACCGACAGCAGGTCGACCCGCGGGTCCGCCGCCGCCTCGGGCACGCCCTCGAACGCGTGCATCGCCATCCAGGACAGCAGCGGGCGGTTCAACGGCCGGGCGTCGGCCGCGTCGACCATCGACTCGCCGAACTGCTCGCCGGTGGTCAACGGGTACACCAGCACCTGCGCGACCGGCATCGGCTCGCCGGCCTGCGCGAGCTGCAGGCAGGTGGCCGCGGCCATGTTCCCGCCGACGGACTCGCCGCCGATCGCGATGCGGGCCGGGTCACCGCCCAGCTCCCCGGCGTTCTGGCGGACCCAGCGGTAGGTGGCCAGCACGTCGTCGTGCGCGGCGGGGAACACGTGCTCGGGCGCCCGGCGGTACTCCGGGGACACCACGATCGCGCCCGTCTTGTTCGCCACTCCGCGGCAGGACGCGTCGTAGGTGTCGACGGTGTACAGCACCCAGCCACCACCGTGGATCCAGAGCACGATCGGCAGCGGACCCTCCCCGGCCCGCGCCGGGGTGTAGATCCGCACCGGCAGGTCGCCGCCCGGGCCGGGGAGCGTGATGTTCTCGACGTTCCGACGGGCTCGGGTTCGGTCGAGCGGCCGTCCTCCTTCAGGATCGCCATGATCGCGTCGACCTGGTTGGGCTGGCGTCGGGCCTGGTCGGGCTCGAGGATCTCGACGGGCTGCGGACCGAGCGCGGCGAAGATGTCAAGGATGCGCTGGGCCTGCGGGTCGAGCGTCCCGGACGGGTCGGTGGCCAGGTGCTTGACCCGGCCGGATGCCAGGTCGCGGACTTTGTCGACCAGCTTGGCGCCGGCGTCGAGCAGCGCGTGCCCGGTACCACTGGACGGGACGTTCGGGTGCGCGAAGGTGGGCGCGGCCCGCTTGCCGGCGAGGAACTCTTTGCGGAGCTCGGTCATCCGCTCCGGCCCCACGGCCTGGCGGAACCGCGGCAGGTTCTCCTGCTCCTCCTCGACCACGTGCCGGCGGATCGAGCCGATCAGCCCGGCGAGCGCGTCCTCGAACTCCCGCTCGCCGGGGTCGGTGTTGTTCAACGTGACGAGCAGCTCCTTGGCCTCCTGGTGCTCGTCGCGGGCCTCCTTGGCCTCGATGTCCGCACCGGCCTGCGCCATCGCGGGGTAGAGCACCCGCTCCTCGGCGTCGGCGTGCAGGGCCAACTCGAACGCGACCTGGTCGAC
>JBBSGM010000136.1:0-11335 GCA_038254065.1 Mycobacteriales bacterium
CGGGCAGCGGCTCGGTCACCCCGTCATGATCACCACAGCTCCACCCGAGATCAACACGACACGCCGACAGGCAAACCCCTCACACCCGGGCGGCCACCAAGATCCGATCAAGCCCGCAGGCCAGGACCTGAATGTTTACCCCTCAAGAGGGCTCTACGTTGCTGACCTGCATGAACTCAGGAGGCGAGGGCCGTTACGCAAGAGTGGAGCTGAGGGGATTCGAACCCCTGACCCCTTGACTGCCAGTCAAGTGCGCTACCAGCTGCGCCACAGCCCCGTGCGACGAGAAAACTACCTGATGCCCCAGCCAGGGCGTGAATCGGGTCGATCCAGTCGGATCCGTGGCTACGGTTCCCCGCGGAGAACCACGAGTGGTCCCGCTCGGCTCGCCACACCACCGGGTGCAGCGCGCCGGAATCATCCTCGGCTTCGTCAGCCGACATCTGAACGGCCGCCGGCCGGAGCGGCTTCCTGGCCGAGCTGAGGCGCCCGTCAGGCACCGATGGCGTTGCGCAGCCAGTTGCCGTCGGTAAGGTCCACTTTCTTGCCGCCGATGGCGACGGTCGGGGTGCCGAAGCTGCCGTTGGTCGTCAGGGCCGGGGTCTTCTCGGCGGCGACAGTGGCCTTCGTGATGGCCCCGGCGTTCGCGTTGGCGCTGACGCACTGCTCGAAGCCCGGCGCAGCGCCGAGCGCGTTGCCCTTCGCCGCCAGCTGCGCGGCGGTATAGCCGGCGCTGTTCTCTGCGGGCTGCTCGTCGTAGAGCTTCTTGTGGAACGCCGGCCAGATCCCGGCGGGCACGGCGCACAGCCCGGCGTTCGCGGCCAGTGTCGAGTATCCCGGGGGGGTCGTGCGGCCGTCGAGGATCGCCGTGGCGTGGTAGTTGACCTTGATCTTGCCCTGGTTGAGCGCCTGGGTGAGCTGGGGGCCGTAGGAGCTCTCGAACCGCTCGCAGATCGGGCAGAGATAGTCCTCGTAGATGTCGACGGTCACCGGGGCGCTCGGGCTGCCGGCCGTAATGATCGTGCCGCTCGCAGTGACCGGATAGCTCGCCGCCACGTCGCCGCCCTTCGACCGGTTCACCGCGTAGACGACGCCGACCACGACCGCGATCGCGACGACGGCCGCCACCACGATCAGCGCGGTGCGGTTCCCGGCGGGTGCGCGCTTTTTCGGCGTGATGCCCGCCGCGGCCAACCGCTGGTCCGCGGCCTGCTGCCGGCGTTGCCGCTCGTTGCGCGAGGCTCCGCTCACGTCAGTTCCTCTCCTCCACCGTCCCGGCCACCGGCCGGGCCACCAACCGCTCGTCCAACGCGAACCGGGTGCGCGGGCGCACCAGCAGCCAGCCCGCCAGCAGCAGGAACCCGCCGTCGCGCAGCACCTCCGCGAGGTACGCCGTCCGGCCGGACGCGACCTCACCGCCGCCGCCGAAGCAACCGCAGTCGATCGACAAGCCGCGCGCGGCGGCCTGGACCACCCCGGCGACGAACACCAGCAGCAGCGCGGCCGAGAGCCCGGCCACCGCCCGAATGCCCACGCCGGCCAGCAGCAGCACGCCGAACGCGATCTCCAGCCAGGGCAGCACGGCCGCCACCGCGGCGACCCCCGCTGCCGGCAGCAGATCGTAGGCGCGCACCGCGACATAGGTCTGGTCCGGGTGCAGCGCCTTGGCCACGCCGGAGAACAGCCAGACGGCCGCCAGACCGAGCCGGACCAGGGTGCCGACGACATCGAGCGACCCCACCGGCACCTGCCTCACACCCCCAGCCTATCGAGGCCGCCGCCGGTGCTCGTGAGTGGCAATCGTCGCGCGGCCATCGGGGCAGCTGAGGACAGCCTGCCTTCAGTCCTACGTGGACGATGCCGGCGGGTTATCCTGCAGCCATGACGCACGTCCCGGGGCCTGCGGAGTACGCCGACCACACGAGCGAGAACAGCCGCGGCAGTGGCCACAGCCACTCCGACGTCTCCGGTGGCTGGCTCCGCGCGGCGACCTTCGGGGCGATGGACGGCCTGGTCACCAACATCGCGCTGATCGCGGGAGTCG
The DNA here is from genome assembly GCA_038254065.1 of Mycobacteriales bacterium. Lineage (GTDB taxonomy): Bacteria > Actinomycetota > Actinomycetes > Mycobacteriales > Pseudonocardiaceae > Pseudonocardia. The sequence goes on from JBBSGM010000136.1 coordinate 2,045, forward strand.
GCGGTGGCGGCGCCGGCCGGCACGTGATCATCCTGACCGGGATGGCCGGGCTCGTCGCGGGCGCGTTCTCGATGGCGCTCGGCGAGTTCGCCTCGGTCGACACGCAGAACGACGCGGTGGCCGCCGAGGTCGAGGTCGAGCGCGAGGAGCTGCGCCGTAACCCGCACGCCGAGAAGGCCGAGCTCGTGGACATGTACGTCGAGATGGGGTTGTCCCGGCCCACCGCCGAGGCCGTGGCCACCGAGGTGCACGCCGACCCCGACCTCGCGGTGAAGGTGCACGTCAGCCAGGAGCTCGGGGTCGACACCGACGAGCAGCCCTCACCCTGGACGGCCGCGTTCTCGTCGTTCCTCTGTTTCGCCGTCGGCGGCCTGGTGCCGCTGGCGCCGTTCCTGTTGGGCTCGTCGTCGCTGGGTTTCGGGCTCGCCGTCGGCGGGGTCGGGCTGTTCCTCGTCGGCATGGCGACGTCGAGGTTCACCACCCGAACGTGGTGGCTGGGCGGCGTGCGCCAGCTGATGTTCGGCGTGATCGCGGCGGTGGCGACCTACCTCGTCGGCATGCTGATCGGGGTCAGCGCGACGTAGCACCCGGGTGCTCCGACGCCACCACAGCCCCGTCCCGGACGGCCGCCCCGAGGCGTCCGGGCAGTGTCTCCGGGGCGCGCAGCCAGGCCGCGAAGGCCAGCACGGACACCGCACCGGTCAGCGCGAACGCCGCCGGGAACCCGGCGAACTCCGCGACCGCCCCGGCGAGCACCGGCCCCATGATCGTGCCGAGGTCGGCGGCCATCTGGAACCCGGCGACCACGGTCCCGCCCCTGGCCCGCGAGCCGATGACGTCGGCCACCGCGGCGTTCATCGGCGGGTTCACCAGCCCGCTGCCGATCCCGGTCACCAGCGCCACGGCCAGGAACAGCGGCAACGCGGAGATCGACCCGAGCAGGCCGGTGCCGACCGCGGACACCGCGAGGCCGACGAGCACCGGCGGACGGCGCCCACTGCGGTCGGCGATCCGGCCCGCGACCAGCAGCGCCGCCGCGTTGCCCGCCGCGAACACGGCCAGCGCGATCCCGGCCATGGAGTCGCTCTGCCGCAGCACCTCGACGACCAGTAGCGGCACCAGGGCGATCCGCACCCCGAACACGGCCCAGCCGTTCGCGAAGCTCGCGGCCAGTGCGGCGCGATAGGTGCGGTGCCCGAGCGCGTCCCGGAACCGGGCAGCCGCGACGGGCACCGGTCCGTCCGGGTCCGGGGCCTGCTCCCGGGTGCGCCCGCGCAGCAACAACCCGGCGAGCGCCACCGCGAGCAGCAGGAAGCCGGCGTAGGCGAGGAACGGTGCCCGCAGGCTCACCGTGATGAGCCCGCCACCCACCAGCGGGCCGCCGATGTTGCCGAGCAGGAACCCGGTGGCCCACCTTCCCGACGCCCGCGCCCGCATGTCCGGCGGGGCCAGCCGAACCAGCAAGGAGAGCGCCGAGACGGTGAACATCGTGGAACCGATCCCGCCGAGCGAGCGCAGTACCAGCAGTTGCCAGTAGCTCGCGGCGAACGCGCACGCGCCGGTGGACAGCGCGACGATCCCGAGTCCGGCCAGGTAGACCGGCAGCTCCCCGAACCTGGCAACGAGCCGGCCGGACACCGGGGCGAACACCAGCCGGAACGCGGCGAACATGCTGATCACGAGCGAGACCGCGGTCAACCCGACGTCGAAGCTGCGTGCGAACGCCGGCAACGCCGGGGCGACGAGGCCGTAGCCCAGCGCGATGACGAACGAGGCCCCGACGAGCACCCAGATCTCCCGGGGCAACCGGGGGACGGGTGCGGGCACGAGCGCGCGGTCGCCGGCCTCGACCACGCATGCGCCCCTTCCGTCCCGGACCCCTTCGACGCTACGCCCCGACACCTGGTCTGGCAGGCCACTCCCACGCGGGGGCCTGCCGTACTTGTCACACGCCCGTAACGGAACGTGCGATCCGCTGACATCACCTCGTTCACAATTCAATATGTGCAAAGCGTGATGTTTCTCCCGGCTACTTCACCCTTTAGAGGTTCTGTCCACACGATGGTGCCGACCGTGCGGAACGGTTCGGTCGTCGGCCAGCGGATCGCCGTGGAGCGTCCATGATCACGGAAGCCACGCGCGCGCCCACCCCGGCGGGACCGGTCCCGGTCCGGATCGGGCCCGTCGCAGCCGTCCCCTACCCGTGGCCGTACGACGGCTCGGTGGACACCGCACGGGCGGCCCTGCTCTGCATCGACTGGCAGGTCGACTTCTGCGGGCCCGGGGGCTACGTCGACCGGATGGGCTACGACATCAACCTCACCCGCGCCGGGCTGCCCGGTACCGCGGCGATGCTCGAGCACGCCCGCGCGACCGGGATGCTCGTCGTGCACACCCGCGAAGGACATGCGCCGGACCTGTCCGACCTGCCGTCCAACAAGCGCTGGCGGTCGAGGCGGATCGGCGCGGAGATCGGGTCGTCCGGGCCGACCGGCCGGATCCTGGTGCGCGGTGAGCCGGGCTGGCACATCGTGCCGGAGGTCGCGCCGATCCCGGGCGAGGTGCTCGTCGACAAGCCGGGCAAGGGCGCGTTCTACGCCACCAACCTGGACCTGGTGCTGCGCACCCGCGGCGTCACCCACCTGCTGTTCACCGGCATCACCACCGACGTCTGCGTGCACACCACCCTGCGCGAGGCGAACGACCGCGGCTACGAATGCCTGGTCCTGTCCGACTGCACCGGCGCCACCGACGCGGCCAACCACACGGCGGCACTGCACATGGTGACCATGCAGGGCGGGGTGTTCGGCGCCGTCGCCGACTCCGCCGCGGTGATCGCGGCGACCATCCGGGGTGCGGGATGAGGACCGTCGACGCCGATCCGGGCCCGTTCGGCTTCGACCCCGCGAGTACCGCGCTGGTCATCATCGACATGCAGCGGGACTTCTGCGAGCCCGGCGGGTTCGGCGAGACACTGGGCAATGACGTCCGGCTGCTGCGTGAGGTCATCCCCCCGCTGCAGCGCGTCCTCGCCGGCGCCCGCGAGACCGGGCTGACCGTGGTCCACACCCGGGAGGGCCACCTCCCGGACCTGTCCGACTGCCCGCCGGCCAAGCTCAACCGGGGCGACCCGACGCTGCGGATCGGGGAGCCGGGCCCGAAGGGCCGGATCCTGGTCCGGGGTGAGTACGGCCACGAGATCGTCGACGAGCTCGTCCCGCGTCCGGGCGAGCTGGTGATCGACAAGCCGGGCAAGGGCGCGTTCCACGCCACCGCGCTGGACGCCGAGCTCACCGTGCGGGGGATCACCAGCCTGGTCGTCACCGGCGTCACCACCGAGGTGTGCGTGCACACCACCGTCCGGGAGGCCAACGACCGCGGCTACGAGTGTCTCGTGCTCGCCGACTGCGTCGGCTCCTACTTCCCGGAGTTCCAGCGCGCCGGTCTGGCCATGATCGCCGCGCAGGGCGGGATCTTCGGCTGGGTCGCCCCCTCGTCCGCCTTCCTCGCCGCCCTGACCCTCGAGGTGACCCCGTCATGAGCGAGACGACCGTCAAAACCACGCCGATGCCGCTGTCCTGGTGGGTCGCGGGCGACACCAACGCGTTCTTCGGCCTCGGCTTCAACACCCTGGTCAACGTGCTGGTGCTCGCCGGACTCTGTGTCGGTGTGGTGAAGATCCCCGGCACCGAGGTGTTCGGGGTGATCCTGCCCGCGCTCGGTGTGCAGCTGCTGATCGGCAACGTCTACTACACGTACCTGGCACGCCGGCTGGCCCGCAAGGAGGGCCGCACCGACGTCTGCGCGATGCCCTACGGCCCGAGCGTGCCGCACATGTTCATCGTCACGTTCGTGATCATGCTGCCCATCTACCTCGTGACGAAGGACCCGCTCACGGCATGGGCGTCCGGGCTCGCGTGGTCGTTCATCATCGGGCTCATCGTGCTGGTCGGCGCGTTCGTCGGCCCGTTCATCCGGCGCTACACCCCGCAGGCCGCGATGCTGGGCACGCTGGCGGGCATCTCGATCGCGTTCATCTCCATGCGCCCGGCCGCCCAGATGTGGGAGGCGCTGTGGATCGCGCTGCCGGTGATGGTGATCATCCTGGTCGGCTTCTTCACCGACCTCACGCTGCCGGGCAACATCCCGGTCGGGCTGGCCGCGCTGCTGGTGGGTACGGCGATCGGCTGGGCCGGCGGCTATCTGTCCGTGCCCGACGTCGTGACGGCGGCGAAGGACGTCGCGCTGTCGCTTCCGTCGTTCGACCTCGGGCGGCTCGGCCGCGGCCTGTCCGACGTCGCGCCGCTGCTCGCCACCGCCATCCCGCTGGGCATCTACAACTTCACCGAGGGCATGACCAACGTGGAGAGCGCCGCGGTCGCTGGCGACGAGTACAACCTGCGGGCGATCCTGGCCGCCGACGGCGTCGGCGCCGTCGTGGGCTCGGCGCTGGGCTGCCCGTTCCCGCCCGCGGTCTACATCGGCCACCCCGGCTGGAAGGCGGCCGGCGGGCGCACGACGTACTCGCTCGCGTCCGGCATCGTGATCGCGGCGCTGTGCTTCCTCGGCATGTTCTCCCTGCTCGGAGCGCTGCTGCCGCTCCCGGCCATCGTCCCGATCCTGCTCTACATCGGCCTGCTCATCGGTGCACAGGCCTTCCAGGAGGTACCGCGGGCGCACGCCGTCGCCGTGGTGTTCGCGATCATCCCGAACATCGCCTCGTGGGCCCAGGGACTGGTCGCCAACTCGCTGTCCGCAGCCGGGACGACACCCGCGAAGCTCGGCGACGCGGCGTTCGCGCAGGCCGGCGTGGTGTACCACGGCACGGCGCTCCTCGGCGGCGGCGCGATCCTCGCCGGGATGGTGCTCGGTGCGATCGTCGCGTTCATCATCGACAAGAACTTCGTCCCGGCCGCGGTCTACTGCTTCATCGGCGCCGCGCTCGGGTTCGTCGGGCTCATCCACGCCGAGCACGTCGGCTGGGACGTCGGCGGTCAGATCGCGCTGGGCTACGCCTTCGCCGGGATCATCCTGCTCGGCTTCGCGCTCGCCACCCGGGGCGGGCGCGGCGGGGAGTCGACCGACGCGGCCGGGGCGCCCCCCGGTCGGCGGCCGGACGAGCGGCTGGCACCCCCGGCCGTCGCCGCGCCGGTGGTGGGGGACCGAACCGGGACGGCCACGGCATGAGCACCGGGACGGACCGCGAGACATTCGACCGGCCCGCCGTCGTCGCCGCGGTCCGGACGGCCTTCGCCCGGTACGAGCGGGCTCTTGCCGAGGGGGACGTGGTCACCCTGACCGAGCTGTTCTGGGACGACGAGCGGTGCGTGCGGTTCGGCGTCGCCGACCGGCAGCGCGGGTTCACCCAGATCACCGCATGGCGTCGCGCGCATCCGGCGGTACCGCCGGGTCGAGCGCTGCACGGCACGCAGGTTCTCGGCACCGGACCTGGCACGGCCGTGGTCACCACCCTGTTCGGCTACCCGGCCGGCCGCGTCGAGGGACGCCAGACCCAGGTGTGGGTGCACACCACCGAGGGCTGGCGGATCGCCTCGGCGCACGTCTCCGAGGTGCCCTCCGGGATGATGCGCGGCGTCGCGCGCCTTCCCGCCGCCCCCGCGGTCCTGCTCGCGGTGGCGGCCGCCCACCGTAGCGGACAGTCGCTGCACCGGGAGCTGGCCGCGCTCGGTGCCGAACGCGCGGGGCCGGTGCTCACCGCCCCGATCTACCGGTTGCTCGCCCTGGACGGCCGCAACGGGCCCCCCGGCGGGCTGGTGCGGGCCCGGCACGGCGGAGCCCGGGTGGAGGTGGAGCTGCACCGGGTGCCGAGCTGCGCGCTCGGTGCGCTGCTCGCGGTGCTGGTGGCGCCGCAGGTCCTGGGAACCGTCGCGCTCGACGACGGCCGGACCGTGTCCGGGTTCCTCCTCGTGGACGGGACGGTGGGCCGTGACGTCACCCAGCACGTCAGCTGGCCCAGGTACCTGCGCAGCCTCCGAGAGAGCCGGGATCGGGGTGTCCCGCGCTTCCCCGCAGCTCGCGGGACGCCAGCCGAGTCCGCTGGTTGCTGAGTGCGTTCGAGCCGCATCCCGAGTGCGGCGGCGGCCTTGCGGGTATCTGGCGGCATGACGGAGTTCGAGGCGGAGCGCCCCATCCCGGCGGACCCGCAGACGGTGTTCGCCACGGTCGCCGATCTGGAGCTGCTGGCACAGTGGCTGCCCGGCCCGATCGCGGTGACGGCGACCGACGACGGCAGGTTGCACGCCGAGGTCGGACGGCGCGGGGTCGACGCGATCGGGCTGGTGCGGGCCCGGCCGGAGCAGCTGCGGCTGGAGTGGGGCAGCGAGGACACCCCGACTACGCCGGCTGGCTGCAGGTGATGCACGCAGACCCGGGACGGTGCTCGGTGACGCTGCACCTGTCGTTCCTCGGCCACCAGCCGGAGACGCACGGCGGCGGGGCGGCGGACGAGGTGCGGCGGTGGCTCGACGACGGGCTGGCCCGGCTGGAGCGGCTGGTCACCGGCGGCCCGGCGAGCTGAGCACCGACGCGACGAGGCCCGACCGGAAGTCCGGCCGGGGCCTCGTCGGGGTGGGCCTAACGAGCCAGCATGCGAACCGTGACGTACTGGTCAGCGGGCCCGAAATCATCATCGCCACCGTAAGGAGCCGCGCATCTGGCCGGTGAGCGCCGCCGCACCGGACCGATCGTCACGGCCCGCCGGTGCCGATGACCGCGGGCCGGTTGGGCTCGGGGTACGAGCGGGAGGACAGCGGGCGCCCGTCCAGGTGCAGGGCGGTCCTACCGGCGCGGTCTACGGTCAGGTCCCACCGGCTGCGGTCGGGACGGCCCGCGGCGTCCCACGCTCGGTGGAGATCCTCGATCTCGGTCCAGAGCTGCCGGGGCCCGGCCTGGGTGACGGTGTGGCCGCCGTCGGGCCCGGCGTCGTGGTGGACCTGCGCCCACGACGCACCGTCGCGCGAGGCCAGCTCGGTGCCCAGCGGCGGCTCGGCGTCGGCGGTCGGGTCGGGGTCGGTGAGGTAGACCTGTCGGGAGATCAGGTCTGGGGCTTGGGCTTGCACGAGCAGACCCCAGTCGCTGGCCCGGTAGAGCTGGGTGGGATCAAGGGCTGTGGTGGTCATGGTGGCGGGCCCGTCGGGACGGTTGATCGGGACCGTGTAGTCGAATGCGCGGCCCGGGTCGGTGCGCCGGGGCATGAATCCGCCGGACTGGTCGAGGAACCGCCCCGCAGCGGTGCTGTCGGCGTCGACGACAAGCAGCAACAGCGCGTAGGGGTCGAACGGGCCCAACAGATTGAGCAGGATCTTCCCCCCGGGCCGGGTCTGGGCCAACCAGGCGGGCGGGACGTGGTCGAGCCCGCACGTGGCGATGATCCGGTCGAACGGGGCCCGCTCCGGCACACCGTCAGCGCCGTCCCCGGCCACGACGTGCGGGTGGTAACCGTGCTCGGCGAGCCGGACCCGGGCGAGCGCGACCAGCTCCGGGCAGATGTCGATCGTGGTGACGTGGCGGTCGCCGAGTCGGTGGCACAGCAATGCGGCGTTGTAACCGGTGGCGGTCCCGATCTCCAGCACCGTCATGGGGTCAGCGGCCTCGCCAACGGTGGCCTCGTCGAGGTCGAGGGCCTCCAGCATCGCCACGACCAGGCTGGGCATCGTCGTCGAGCTGGTGACCAGCGGGTGCATCCCGTGGCCGTCACGGCGCGGGACACCGAGCAACTCCGTGGGCAAGCTGCGGTCGCTGTAGACGGCCTCGAACCACTCGTCGTGATCGGCGGTGGCGTTGTCGATCATGCGCCAGCGAGGCGGGTCTGCTCCGGGCTCGGTGTCCTGCCAGAACCGCGGCACGAAGACATGGCGGCGCACCGACACCAACGCCTCGCGCCACCACCGGCTGCGCAGGTGCCCAGAGCGGGTCAGCGTGTCGGCTAGAGCCTCCAAGCGATCCTGCACGCGCTCGTCGTCGACGATCACGACACCATCCTCTGCTGTTCGAGCCTCCGCTGATCGAGCACTGCGCCCGGCGTAGCGCCGTCGCGGCGGCCTGTTGCTGTGTGCGTCACCGGGTCGGCGAGGAACCCGGCGATGGTCTCGGTGATCGGGACCGGCATGACCTCCTCCAACCAGCCGAAGTTCCCCTCCGGGTTGCACTCCAGACAGGTGTGCGTCCCGTCGGCGTGGCCGAGAAAATCCCACGCCCCGTAGTACAGACCGGACAGCCGCATGTAGGCACGGACACCGGCGATCACGTCGGCCGGGAGGGTGGTGAGCTGGTAGCTCACGTGGTCGTAGTCCGACCGCCAGTCGATGCGGGCCCGGTCGGAATGGGCGTCGATCCGCACCGCGAACATCTCGTCACCAACCACGATCAGCCGCACCGCATACACCGACTCGACGAACGGCTGGAACAGGTGCGCCGCGTAGTCGATGCCCGACCCGTTCCGGCTCAGCGCGTCGAGATCGGCCGGGGTGACCCGGCGGGTGTAGGCGATGTGCGCAGTGTCGCCGACGTGCAGCACGGTCGCGGCGAGTGCCTTGCAGATCAGCTCTCCGTGCGCCTCGGCGAACTCCCGTACTGCGGCGCCGGAGTTGGTGACCAGGGTGGGCGGGACGGTGAGTCCACATGCGCGCAGCTCGGCGAGCTGGCGCGGCTTGTACGCGGCGTCCGCCGATTGGCTTGGATGGTTCAGGAAGGGGACCCGAAGTGAGGTCAGCACGCCACCCAAGCCATAGCGGCACTCCGTGGCCGCGTGCCATCGCTCGGGGGTCGACAGGTGCGCAGGAACCTCGAACGGGCGGGGTCGACGCATGTAGACCGACCTGATCCGCGACAGATCGACCTCCGGGAGGTTGCCCGCTTCGCGGGGCCGGGCGTCGTCGGGCCGCTCGGTCCGGCGCAGCTGACCCATCCAGACCGGCGCCCGGTGCTCGGCAGGGTCGAGACGGGCGTCGAGCTGCATCCGGCCGGGGAAGTCGGCGGTGTCGGCACGGAAGTAGGACTGCCCGCGCTCGGCCAGCACCGCGCACACCCCGTCGGCGGTGGTGTCGGTGTCATCGGCGACCACGAGCACGACGTCGCTGCTGCCTCCGCTGCTCACAGCGCTGGTCACGGTGAGAAGTCCGGCTGATTGAACTGGGTGCGGCTCTCTTGAAGTGACGTCCGCCTCCGGTCCGCTCCGACACGAGGGACAGCTGAGGTAGCTCCTCTACCGCTGCATCTTCTCTCCCGACACGCCCCCGGAAATGCCTGCTCTCGAGTTCATCTCGTAGAAGA
>JBBSGM010000137.1:0-11325 GCA_038254065.1 Mycobacteriales bacterium
ACGCGAAGTGCGGATGTGCAGGTCAGATGCGCTGTCGTTGCGCTGTGGAGCAGGCAGGACGAACGCTACGCCCATCAGATCCGACCCGCGAGCACCAAACTTGACTCGATCTTACCGACTTTGTCGGCCCTAGCCTTCTAGTTCCTGACCAGCTCCTCTTGACCGGTCAGGTGAGTGGCAACAGGCGGGGGACGACGCCGCGGGCGGGAACGAGCCGCTCGACCGGCTCCCGGTAGGTCGTGCTGCGCCGGCGGACCGGACGCCCGGCCGCGGCGGCGATCGCCGTCAGCTCCCCCACCGTACGGGCCGAGCCGTTCTCCGAGCCGGCCATCCGGCTGATCGTCTCCTCCATCAGGGTGCCGCCCATGTCATCGGCCCCGCCGCGCAGGATCGTCGCGGACAGCGCGTCGCCGAGCTTCACCCACGAGCACTGCACGTGGTCGATGCGGCCGTGCAGGGCGAGCCGGGCGAACGCGTGCACCGCCCGGTTGTCCCGCTCGGTCGGGCCCGGTCGGGCGAGGCCGGCCAGGTAGATCGGCGCGTTGTGGTGCACGAACGGCAGCGCGACGAACTCGGTGAACCCGCCCGTCTCGTCCTGGATCGCCGCCAGCGTCCGGAGGTGCCCCAGCCAGTGCCGCGGCTCGTCGACGTGCCCGTACATCATCGTCGACGACGACGGGATACCGAGCCGGTGCGCGGTGGACACGACCTCGACCCACTGCGCGGCCGGCAGTTTGCCCTTGGTGAGCACCCAGCGGACCTCGTCGTCGAGGATCTCCGCGGCGGTGCCCGGGATCGAGCCGAGCCCGGCGTCGCGCAGCTCGGTGAGCCACTCCGCCACCGGGACACCGGCCTTGGCCGACGCGCTGACGATCTCCATCGGGGAGAACGCGTGCACGTGCATCCCCGGCACCGCTGCCGTCACCGCGCGGACCAGATCGGCGTAGAAGGTGACCGGGAGCTGCGGATCGATGCCACCCTGCATGCAGACCTCGGTCGCCCCGTCCCGCGCCGCCTCCACGGCACGCGCCGCGACCTCGTCGAGGGACAACCGGAACGCGTCGGCGTCGCGCTCGCGCTGGGCGAACGCGCAGAACCGGCAGCCGACGTAGCAGACGTTCGAGAAGTTGATGTTACGGTTGACCACGTAGGAGACGGGCTCGCCGACGACGGCGGCGCGCACCTGGTCCGCGCACCGGGTCAGCTCCTCCAGCGCGGCTCCCTCGCAGGTCAGCACGGCCAGCGCGGCGGCATCGTGGACCGGGTCGAGCAACGCGGCCGGGTCCGATGCGGCGAGCGCGAGCCCGGCGCGGACGTCGGAGTCCACTCGTTCGGGGGCGCTGCGCTGCTGGGCCGCCAGCTCGTCGCGCAGCGAGTCCCAGTCGCCGTACACCGAGTCGAAGTCGCCGCGCCGGTCGCTCGTGCGTCCGGTCGTGTCGATCGAGGTGCTCAGGTCGATCCGGCCGGCGGAGACGGACCCGCCGTCGGGCTCCTGCCACGGCCGGCCCACCACGACCGCGGCCTCGTTCGCCAGCCCGGTGTCCGGGTCGGCGAGCGCGGCGACGTGCGCGTGCAGCCGGGCGTCGATCCACGGCGAGCCGGCCCGGACGTAGCGCGGGTACGCGGTGAGCCGTTCGCGCAGCGTGAAGCCCGCCGCGGCCGATGCGGCGGCGAGCGCGTCGATCGCGGGCCATGGCCGCTCGGGGTTGACGTGGTCGGCGGTGACCGGGGAGACACCGCCCCAGTCGTCGATGCCGGCCGCGAGCATGAGCGCGAACTCGTCCCCGACCAGGTTCGGCGGGGCCTGCACCCGCATCCTCGGGCCGAGCACCAGCCGGGTGACGGCGATGGTCGCGGCCAGGTCGGCGAGCGAGGCGTCCGGGTCCTCGCGCATGGCGGTGTCGGGCTTGGCCCGGAAGTTCTGCACGATGACTTCCTGCACGTGCCCGTGCGCGCGCGCCACGGACCGGATCGCGAAGATCGACTCAGCTCGTTCCACCCGGGTCTCACCGATCCCGATGAGGATGCCGGTGGTGAACGGCACCCCGACCCGGCCGGCGTCGGTGAGGGTGCGCAGCCGGACCGCGGGCTCCTTGTCCGGGCTGGCGTAGTGCGGAGCGCCCGGCCGGCTCCACAACCGCGTCGCCGTGGTCTCCAGCATCATCCCCATGCTCGGTGCCACCGGCTTGAGCCGGGTCAGCTCGGTCCAGCTCAGCACTCCCGGGTTGAGGTGCGGCAGCAGCCCGGTCTCCTCCAGTACCGCGATCGCGCAGGCCCGCAGGTACGCCGGCGTGGAGTCGTAGCCGCGCGCCTCGAGCCACTCCCGGGCCGCCGGCCAGCGCGCCTCGGGACGGTCGCCGAGGGTGAACAGCGCCTCCTTGCAGCCCGCGGCCGCACCGGCGCGGGCGATCCCCAGCACCTCCTCGCGCTCCAGGTACGCCGCGGGCAGCCGGTGCGGGACGGTCGCGAACGTACAGTAGTGGCAACGGTCCCGGCACAGCCTGGTCAGCGGGACGAAGACCTTGCGCGAGTAGGTGACCACGCCGGGGCGCCCGGCCTCGACCAGCCCGGCGTCGCGCACCCGCGCCGCCGCGCCCAGCAACGCGTCGAGCTGCTGGCCGCGTGCGGCCAGCAGCACAGCCGCCTCGGTGACGTCGAGGGTGGCTCCGTCGCGGGCCCGGCGCAACGCCCGGCGCAACGCCGCGTCGCTGGGCACCGGCTCGACGGGGTGCAGGGGATTGGGCATGCCGGCCACAGTAGGTCGCCGCGCAGCCGACCGCAGCGGACCGAGCTGCGTGTACGCAAACGGGTACACCGAGATCATGCAGCAACCTGAGGTTCTGTCCGTCCGGGAGTTCCGGACCGGCTTGGCCGCGACGTTGAAGCGGGTGCAGCAGCCGGACACGGGGGCGGTTGAGGTATTTGCGAGAGTGCCCCACCGTGGCCTTCTCCGGGGTCTGGAGCGGCGGGACTTCGTCGACGGGCTCGCCGACCTCCTGACCGACATCAACGCCCTGCATCCGTTCCGGGAGGGCAACGGCCGGACCGCCGCGACTTTCCGTTCAGGCGTGGCGGCGACGAAATGCCCGGCGGCGCGGGGGCCGGGTGTCGAGCAGCGCGGCGGCCTGTCCCCCGTCGAGCCGGTCCCGCGGGGAGTGGATCAGCAGCCCGGCGATGACCGCCCGGAGCGGCTCCCGGCTCACCGGGCCGACGTCGGCGAGTGCGTCACCACCCGCGTCGGGGCGGACCGGTGGGCCGCCGCGCACGGCATGGAACAGCGTCGCGCCCAGCGCCCACAGGTCCCCGGCGGGTGCCGCGGGTTCCCCGGCGAGTCGTTCTGGCGCCGTGTACTCGGGCGAGCCGACGAGCCCGCCCCGGGCGACCAACCGCGGGTCGTCGGCGGCCTGCGCGATACCGACGGCAGCGACCGCGACGCGACCACCGGGGCCCAGCAGGACGGTGCCCGGTGTGAGGTCGCCGTGCACCACCCCGGCGGTATGGGCCCGGCGCAGCGCCGCGAGGACCTGGCGCGCGACGTCGGTGGCGGCGCGTTCGTCGAGCGGGCCGTCCTGAGCGACCGCCTCGGCCAGCGTCGGTGCCTCGACGAGCTCGGTCACGATGTGGTCGACACCCTCGTCGGAGACGACGTCGTGCACCGCCACGAAGCCGGGGTGGTCGAGCCGGCCGGTGGCCCGGACCGTGCGCAGCAGCCGCTCGCGGAACCGCGCATGCTCGGCCGGGGACAACCCCGCGCACAGGTGCAGCTCCTGCACCGCCACCTGGCGCCCGGTCACCCGGTCCTGCGCCCGCCAGGCCACACCCAGCCGGCCCCGGCCGAGCTCGCCGAGCACGACGTAGCGACCACCGATGACCCGGCTCGCGATCATCGACAGAACCGCACCGTCACCGGGACGTGGTCGGACCAGCGCTGCGCACGGCCCGCCGCGCGGATCCCGTTGAGGTTGACCGAGCTGACCGGGAACATCGGAAAGGTGCCTCAGCCGCAACCGCCGACGGACTCAGGTCTCAGGTACTGCGCCGCTGCCCAGTTCCCGTCCGCGAGCTGGCGGTAGCCGTCCTGCACGACCGGCTTCGCGTCCACCCGCGCGCCCACCGCCAACTGGTTGCCCGCGGCGGCGGCGGACGCGCTCGGGCCGACCCACACCTTGAGCGGGCTGGTCGAGGTGACCGTGACGATGCAACCGGTCTGCCCGGTCGGACCGCTGAGATAGCCGTCGTCGAGCAACGCGACGACCGCGAGGACCACGCCGGCCACGAACACGAACGGCCAGCCTCTGAACCGCTGCGCCTCCAGCTTGGGAATGCTGAGCTTGGCCATGTGCGCTCCAGCCGGACGGGGATGGGTCCACCGTAGCGGACGACGGTCAGGCCAGCGCGGTGTACAGGTTTTCGTCCAGCGCGGCCAGGAACTCCTCGGTGGAAAGGAACGGTGCGTCCTTGCTGATCAGCAGCGCCAGGTCCCTGGTCATCCGGCCGCTCTCGACGGTCCTGACGACGACGTTCTCGAGGGTGCCGGCGAACCCGATCAGCTCCGGGTTGTCGTCGAGCGTGCCGCGGTGGGCCAACGCGCGGGTCCAGGCGTAGATCGACGCGATCGGGTTGGTGGAGGTCGGCCTGCCGGCCTGGTGCTGCCGGAAGTGCCGGGTGACGGTGCCGTGCGCGGCCTCCGCCTCCATGGTGGCGCCGTCCGGGGTCAGCAGCACGCTGGTCATCAGTCCGAGCGAGCCGAACCCCTGCGCGACGGTGTCGGACTGCACGTCGCCGTCGTAGTTCTTGCAGGCCCAGACGTATCCGCCGGACCATTTGAGCGCGGCGGCGACCATGTCGTCGATGAGCCGGTGCTCGTAGCGCAGGCCCGCGGCGTCGAATCTGTCCTTGAACTCGCTCTCGAAGATCTCGGCGAACAGGTCCTTGAACCGGCCGTCGTAGGCCTTGAGGATCGTGTTCTTGGTCGAGAGGTAGACCGGGTAGCCACGGTTCAGGCCGTAGTTCATCGAGGCGCGGGCGAAGTTGCGGATCGACTCGTCCAGGTTGTACATCGCGAGCGCTACTCCGGAGCCGGGCGCCCGGAAGACCTCGTGTTCGATCGGCGCGGAGCCGTCCTTCGGGGTGAACGTGATGGTGAGGGTGCCCTCGCCCGGAAACCGGAAGTCGGTGGCGCGGTACTGGTCGCCGAACGCGTGGCGGCCGACGATGATCGGTTGCGTCCAGCCGGGGACCAGTCGCGGGACGTTCGACATGATGATCGGTTCGCGGAAGATGACACCGCCGAGGATGTTGCGGATCGTCCCGTTCGGGGACCGCCACATCTTCTTCAGGCCGAACTCCTCGACCCGCGCCTCGTCCGGGGTGATCGTCGCGCACTTGACGCCGACGCCGTGCCGCTTGATGGCCTGCGCCGCGTCGACGGTGACCTCGTCGTTTGTCTTGTCCCTGCACTCGATCCCGAGGTCGTAGTACTCGAGGTTCACGTCGAGGTACGGGTGGATCAGCTTGTCCTTGATGAACTGCCAGATGATGCGGGTCATCTCGTCGCCGTCGAGCTCGACGACAGTGCCCTCGACCTTGATCTTCGCCATTCGCCGGGCTCTCCTTTCACCGCGGGTATCCGGTACGAGCGTACTGCTGGGCGGTCCGGGCGGTTGCCCGAGCACCCCTCGTGCGCGACCCGCGCGTGGCGGGTGCGCACTGGTGCCATGACGAGCGTCGAGGACGCGACGGGGGCGGGTTGGCGGACATGCTCGCCGGTGGTCACGTCCGCGAGCAGTGGCACCCGAGGCTACCGCTGCGGATCCTCAACTACACCAATGCGCGGTGTACGACAGGGTGCGGAACGCCGCCACCCGGGCCTGCCGCGGCCTGGCCGTCGACGCTGTTCGGCGGGGTCGAGAATCACCACCGGGCGCAGCGTGAACGTCCCGGGCCGGCCCGGGCCGCACGCCCACTGCTCCGGCACGGCGAGGACGTCGCCTGATCGTATGCAGATCTTCCCGACGCAACGGGGCCAGGGCGAGAACGTCACGTGATCACGAACGGGCTCGTAGTGGACGCGGGCGGGTTCATCGCGATCGAGCGTGGCGACGGAACGATGCGGCTGCTCGTCGACCGGATCCGGCGAGAGAACGCGCCGCTGGCCACGTCGGCAGGCGTCGTCGCGCAGGTGTGGCGGGGCGGCTCCCGCAAGCAGACCGAGGTGGCGTTCCTGCTCCGCCGATGCCGGATCGTGGACCTCACCGAGCACGAGGCCCGAACCGTCGGAATCCTCCTCGGCACGACGCGGACCCACGACCCGGTCGACGCGCACGTCGCGCTGATCGCGCGGCGGCTCCACTGGCCGGTGCTGACCTCCGATCCCGACGACCTGCGCTCCATCGACCCCAAGCTGACCATCTACCCGATCTGAGTACGCGGGCAGCCGCGTGGTCCGCGCGGGCGGTCCGACCCGACACGGTGCTCGTGCCGGGTCAAAAACCGGTTGCGCCCCGCCGTAACGTGAACAGACGTGCTCGCGCCGTATCCCCAGCTGGTTCGCGCAGGTTACCGCCGCTACGCGAGCTACCGGCAGGCAACCCTCGCCGGGCTCACCACCAACGTCGTGTTCGGCCTGCTGCGGGCGGCCGTGCTCGGCGCGGTGCTGGCGCAGCGTCCCACCGTCGCAGGGTACGACCTCGCGACCGCCATCACCTACGTCTGGCTCGGCCAGGGCCTGCTCACCGTCGTGCAGCTGTGGGGCGACCGGGAGCTGTCACAGCGCATCCGCACCGGCGACGTCGTGGTCGACCTCGGTCGCCCGTGGGACCTCCAGGCCGCGATGCTCGCCACCGACCTCGGCCGCGCCGGACACGCCGTCGTGCTGCGGCTGCTGCCGCCCGCGGCGTTCGGCGCGTTGTTCTTCCCGTTCCGCTGGCCCGAGCACACCAGCACCTGGCCACTGTTCGCGGCGTCCGCGCTGCTCGCCGTGGTGGTGAGCTTCGGCGTCCGGTTCCTGCTCAACGCCACGGCGTTCTGGCTGCTCGACGCCCGCGGGGTACTCGCCATGTGGGGCGTCGCCGGCGGCGTGCTCAGCGGACTCGTGCTCCCGCTGGCGTGGTTCCCGGGATGGGCGCGCACGGCGCTGTGGTGGACCCCGTTGCCCGCGCTGTTCCAGACCCCGATCGACGTGTTCACCGAGCGCGGCGACGCCCTCGCGGCGCTGGGGCACCAGGTCGGGTGGGCGGCGCTGCTGCTGCTCGCCGGACGGGTGGCGCTGGCGAGCGGGGCGCGGCGGCTGGTGGTGCAGGGTGGCTAGCCACGTCTACCGGCGGATCCTGGCCTCGCGGATCCGCGGTCAGCTCGCGTACCCCGGCTCCTTCACCCTCGACGTCCTCGCCCAGCTGGTCGGCCAGAGCGTCGAGCTGGTCGTGATCCTCGTGCTGTTCACCCAGGTCACGACGCTGGGCGGATTCTCCGCCGGTGAGGTCGTGCTGATCTATGGGCTGTCCGCGACCGCGTTCGGGCTCGCCGACCTCGGCGTCGGCCAGATCGAGGAGCTGCCCGAGCACATCCGCACCGGCGAGTTCGACGTGCTGCTGTTGCGCCCGCTCGCCGTGCTGCCCCAACTGCTGTCCGCCGACGTCTCGCTCAAACGGGTGGGCCGGGTCGGTATCGGGCTCGCCGTGCTGGTGTGGTCGCTCGATGCGCGGCACCTGGACTGGACCCCGGTGCGGGTGCTCGTCGCGGCCACCGCGCCGCTGGTCGGCGCCGTGATCCTGGCGGCGATCTGGGTGGCGACGAACGCCGTGTCGTTCTGGCTGGTCGACGGCCGGGAGGTGGCCAACTCGTTCACCTACGGCTCGAGCTTCTCCACCTCGTACCCGATCACGATCTACGGGCCGTGGCTGCGCCGGGTGATGTGCTTCGCGGTGCCCTCGGCGTTCGTGGCGTACTTCCCGGCGCTCGCGCTGTTGGGCAGACCCGACCCGCTCGGCCTGCCCGAGGCGCTACGGTGGAGCTCACCGCTGGTGGCGCTGCTGGCCGTGGTCGGGTCGGCGTGGGTGTGGCGGTCCGGGGTGCGGCACTATCAGGGGACCGGATCATGATCATCCAGATGGACCGGCTGTGCCGCGAGTCACCGTCGGCACCCGGCTGCGGCGCCGACGGGTGACGGCGGTGGCGGACGTGACACTCGCCGTCGCGTCCGGGGAGGCCGTCGGTCTCCTCGGTCCCAACGGCGCCGGCAAGTCGACGACGATCAAGATGCTCACCGGGGTGCTCGTCCCGACCGCGGGCCGGGCCCTGGTGTGCGGACTCGACCCGGTGCGTGAGCGCCGGGAGCTGGCGCGGCGCATCGGCGTGGTGTTCGGGCAGCGCAGCCAGCTGTGGTGGGACCTTCCACTCGTCGAGAGCTTCGACCTGCACGCGGCGATCCACCGCGTCCCGCCCGCCCGCTACCGGGAGCGGCTCGCCGAATGCGTCGCGCTGCTCGACCTGGGCGGGTTCCTCGCCACCCCGGTGCGGCAGCTGTCGCTGGGCCAGCGGATGCGCGGCGAGGTCACCGCCGCGCTGCTGCACTCCCCCGAGCTGCTGGTCCTCGACGAGCCGACGATCGGGCTCGACCTGGCCAGCAAGGAGCGGCTGCGCGGGTTCCTCTCCGCGGTCAACGCCCGCGGCGACCTGACGCTGGTGCTCACCACCCACGACCTGCCCGACGTCGAGCGGCTGTGCCGTCGGGTCGTCGTGATCGACCACGGCCGGGTGCTCGTCGACGACGACCTGGCCGTGCTGCGGCAGCGCTTCGCCGGCAACCGGCGCCTCGTCGTCGAGCTCACCACCCCCGCGCCGCCGCTCACCGGGTTGGCCGGGGTACTCGACGTCGCGGTCGAGGCGCAGGGGCTGCGCCAGCGCCTGGAGTTCGACCCGCGGGTGGCCACCGCCGCCGAGCTGATCGCCAGGGTCGCGCAACGGGTGGAGCTGCGTGACGTCGCCGTCGACGAGCCGTCGATCGAGGACCTGGTGCGGACGCTCTACACCGGGCAGCTCAGCCCACGGTCAACGAGCCTCTGAAGGTCGTCGCGGCCAGCACGACGACCATGAAACCGAAACCGCCGTAGCAGAGCACGTCGATGACCCGGCTGCGGATCGCCAGCAATCCGACCCGCTCGGCGGGCAGCAGGATTCGCAGCGCCGCGGCCACGAGCAGCGCACCCCCGAGGAGCACCGAGCCCTCGCGCCAGTGCTCGGCCAGCACCCGCAGCAGCCCGATCACCGCGATGAGCAGGACGAGCAGCAACGATCCGTGCACGGACAGCCAGCGACGCACCTCACGGCGGGTGGTCATGGGCGTTCGGTGCTCACTGCGGCACGCTCCGTTCGGCTGCCTCCACGACGTTGGTCAGCAGCATTGCGCGGGTCATCGGGCCGACCCCGCCGGGCATCGGCGCCAGCAGCCCGGCCACCACCGCCACGTCCGGTGCCACATCGCCGACCAGCCCGAGGTCGGTGCGGGTGACGCCCACATCGAGAACCGTGGCACCGGGGCGGACCATGTCCGCGGTGACCAGGCCGGGCACCCCCGCCGCAGCCACCACGACGTCGGCACGGCGGACCTCGGCGGCGAGGTCGCGGGTGCCGGTGTGGCACAGCGTCACGGTCGCATTCTCGGCGCGCCGGGTCAGCAGCAGCCCCAGTGGGCGGCCCACGGTCACCCCGCGGCCCACCACCGTCACCCGGGCCCCGTTCAGCTCGACGCCGTAGCGCCGGCACAGCTCGACGATCCCGCGCGGGGTGCACGGCAGCGGACCGGGCTCACCCAGCACCAGCCGGCCGAGGTTGACCGGATGCAGGCCGTCGGCGTCCTTGGCCGGGTCGATGCGTTCGAGCGCCGCCCCGGCATCGAGCCCCGCCGGCAGCGGCAGCTGGACGAGGTAGCCGGTGCAGGCCGGATCGGCGTTCAACTCGTCGATCACGCCTTCGACGTCGGCCTGGCGCGCGTCGGCGGCCAGCTCGCGCTGGATCGAGGCGATGCCCACCTTCGCACAGTCGCGGTGCTTGGCCCGGACGTAGGAGCGCGAGCCGGGATCCTCGCCGACCAGCACGGTGCCCAAGCCCGGCGTGCGTCCGGCCGCGGTCAGCTTCTCGACCCGCCCGCCCAGCTCGGCCAGTATTTCGGCAAGAGTGGCCTTGCCGTCCATCACCGTCGCGGTCATGCGGTTATCCTCCCAGAGCCCACGTCCCGGCCCCTTGCGGAGCCGTTCCGCCTGGTCGAGGACAGGCCGCCGCTGTCGGACGCAGCGGCACACCTGCGAGTCGCCGATCCGCCACCGCTGTCGAGTGAGTGACCGGGGAGGACCGCATCGTCAACCGATGACCAGTCCGTGCGCCGCGGCGAAGCGCAACGCGGTCTCGACGTCGACCGAGGCGCCGGTGAGCCGGGCCTGCACGAGCGCGTCCGGGTCCAGACGCGCCCCGCGCAGATCGGCGCCCTCGAGCCGGGTACCGCGCAGCCGAGCCCCGGACAGGTCGGCGCCCCGCAGGTCCGCCCCGCGCAGATCGGCCTCGACCAGGTTGGCCTCGCGCAACCGCAGCCCCGACAGGTCGGTCTCGCGCAGGTCGGCCCGGCCCAGCGCGACCAGGGTGAGATCGCAGTCGGTGAGCGCGATCGGCCGCAGCCGGCAGTCCAGCAGGTTGGCACCCAGCAACGAGCAGCCTCGCAGCGTTGCCGCGGTAAGAGTGCAGCGGCGAAGGATACACATGCGCAGCGCCGTGCCCCGGTGCTCGGACTCGCCGAGATCGGACCCGGTGAAGTCGCATTCGTCGAAGACGCAGTACTCGGTGACGAGCCCGCGCAGGTCAGCCTCGGGAAAGGAGCACCGGACGAACCGGCGCCGGGTCCAGCGCTCACCACTGGCGACCAGCTCACACAGCTCCTGATCGATGAGCACCTCGTCGCCGCACACGAGGCCCAGCGTCCCATCCCCGGACGACCGGCCCCGGATCGGCCGGCACCGGCCGGCCGGGACCACGAACCTCATCTGTTGGCTAGGGTATTCGGGCCGTGACCCCAGTCGCTCCGTATCGCCGTTGCGAGCCGCCGTCCTGCTCAGCACCGTCGACGTCCCGCCATGCTCGTACTTCTCGGAGTACTGACCGGGTCCGTCATGTTCGCGCTGATCGGCGCCAGTCTGTCCCTCTCCCTGGGTCTGTGGCTCGTCGGCTACCTGCCCGCGGCTGACCTTGGTGGCATTGTCCCGACCCTCTGGTTCTC
Source organism: Mycobacteriales bacterium (assembly GCA_038254065.1). Taxonomy (GTDB): domain Bacteria; phylum Actinomycetota; class Actinomycetes; order Mycobacteriales; family Pseudonocardiaceae; genus Pseudonocardia. Next base: position 11,264 of record JBBSGM010000137.1, read on the forward strand.
ATCCGGCCTGTTCCTGCTGATCTCGTCGATCTGGGCGACCCGGCTCGGGTCCAGCGCAGTGG
>JBBSGM010000138.1:0-11181 GCA_038254065.1 Mycobacteriales bacterium
CCTGCGGCACAAGCTGATCCGGGTGCCGGCCCGCCTGATCCGCCACGCCGGCGGGCTCACCCTGCGGCTACCACCGGGCTACGACCTGCTCGAGCAGGTCCTCACCCGTCTCCGCGACCTCCCCGCAACGGCCTGACCTGGTCAAACGGCCCCGAACATCCCGGAATCCCGCCCACCCGAGGCGACACTCGGGCCCTCGGTGTGCAACAAACCCGGAAACCGCCACCGGAAGATCAACAAAACCGGGCGGAGATCAACTCACCACCTACTCGCGGATTCGGGTCTGAGAGGTTTTCCTCACCCAGTCGGGACGCGCCGCACTGCCAGCAGGGCATCTGCGGGCTCTGTCGGGCCGCATTCAGGATCTCGAGTGCGGTCACCGCGGTGGCCCGAAGCAGCTTCGCGCGCACGTTCAGGTCGGAGCCCGACGGTGACGACGTTCCCCGAATTGCGATCGAAGCGGCCAGTTCGGGGGGCGTCATCCGCGCGAGCTCCACCGCGCCCCTCCCGCCGAGTGAGGACCGTGACCACAATTCACCCTCGGGGAACGGCGAGTACTCTCTTATTCCCCACTCCTCGGTCTCGTCATCACCGCTGCCAGGCACTACCGGCTCCATCATCAACGTCCTCCGTTCTGGCGTGAGTTCCGCTGGCGTAACCGCCGCAGGCGTTCACTGATAGCGTGTTCTTTCCCCAGGACCTCACCGATCGCCGCGCAGGTGTAGCCGAGGGCTATCATGTAGACGATCTGCCGATTTAGCTCGTCGGGGATGTCGGCGATCATACGTCGGATCTCGTAAAGGTCGATCGTCTGCTGTTCGGGACCGGGTGACATATCGGCGACCTGGGCCCAGGCCCTGTCGTACAGGCCCCTCTCCTCGGGCTGTGAAGGCCGTCGCATACTCACCACCATCTGCTTCCACGGGGTCCGGAACCCGAGAATGCAGCAGTTGACGAAGTATGTGGTCAGCGACGCACCGCGGTCCGGGACCCACCCTTTCCCGGACCTCTCGTTACGAAGGAAGATCGCAAGGCCGCTCTGCACCGAGTCGAAGGTGAGCATGTTGATCTCTTCACCCGTCAGCTGTCGCGGCGGCAGGTAGAACTTCTGCCCTGAGGCATTGAGCAGCTGTCGCAGCCGCTCGAAGATCGCCCCGGAGTCGATGAGGCGCACCATCAGCGCCAGCGCATAACGCACCAGCTCTCGGGTCAACTTCTCCGAGAACTCCCCGGCAAAGTCCTCGGCGTTCGCAATCCTCAGCAGCTCGCGGTCCGCCGCGAGGCCGTCGAGGTCGGCCTCGTCCGCCTGCGGGCGCCCGGTCCACCAAGTGAACGGTTGACCCGCTCCATCTCCTCCGCGGCCCGATCGCCCTCCGTCCATCAGAGCCCTCCCCACCTTCCTGCGTTCAGGGAGGTGTATGTCCGATGGCGGCTCACGAACCCACGGGTAAGAACAAGATCTTTGTTGTCGACAGACCGGTCCCGTTCACCAGGTGCGATGCGGCGGCAGGCTCGGCCAGGGAGGTCGGGCGGCGGTGCGGACACATATGGCATGTCTTGGTCGATCCGGCACGCCTCGGGAGTTATCTCACAGATAGCCGGAGCCGCGCCAAGACCCGTGCAGATCGTGCACGTCGCAGACAACCACCCAGATGCTGCGGCCGGCAGCGCGTGTTGTTCATCCGGAGGTCGACGTGCCTGCTTTGGATCAACCCGACGTACTCGTGGCGCTGTTGACGGCGGCAGCGGTCGTCGCCTGGTGGCGGACAATCATCAGGCTCCTCGTCGTTCTGCTGACATTCCTCCTCGTTGCAGGGTTGATCGTCATGGTCTTCATGTTGCGTCAGTTGCCCTGATGTCACCCTGATCGCTCCATCTTCTGGGCCGCCTCGACGTTGTCCAGGGGCCCGGAGGCTGGGAGATCGACGGCATGCCGCACCGCGTCAACCCAACCTGGCCGAGTCTCGCACTCGTGGTCAAGCCAATCCCCGAGAGACCTGCCCGCCCGGCGAGGGCAGAGTTCGTCATGGGGATTGACATGGTCCACAGCGCCCACCTGGCCTCCTCGAAGCAACTTCGCGCGGGGACCGACCGGAGGACACACACCTCCGGCGCGGAGGACTGCCAGCACATCCGGCCAGACGCCGCGCCACAGGCGCTTCCGCACCAGGAATCGAGGCTGACCGGCACATCACAGGGAGCCCCCGCTGACCAGCGGGCCGGTCAGCGCAAGCCCGGCAGCACCGAGTCGGCCAGGAACTCCTCGAACGTGATGGTGCCGGCGGGGTGCTGCGGGGCGAGGTGCCACCCGCGCGGTAGCCGCGGATGACCGCACCGGGCAGCCACAGCGGAACAATGGGACGGCGGTGGTCAACCGCGTCCAGCCAGGCGCGGGCGAGGTCGGCCATCGGGCGGACCCGGGACCGCCGAGATCGGGCACCCGCCCGGCCGGGTCGCCGAGGGCGAGCTCGACCAACCGCGCCGCGACGTCGCGCACGTCGACCGGCTGGAAGGCCACCCCGGCGAGCACCGGCAACACCGGGCTGCGCCGCAGCGCGGAGAAGATCCGGACGAGCAGATCGTGGAACTGGGTGGCTCGCAGGATCGTCCACGGTAGGCCGGCCGTCTTCACGAGCCGCTCGACGGCCAGCTTCTCGCGATAGTAGGTCAACGGCACCCGGTCCACCCCGACGATCGAGATGTGGACCAGGTGCCGAATGTCCCCGCCCCGCCGGGCGGCGGCGACGAGCGCGGCCGCCGCAGCGGTGTCACCCCGGGGCGCGGTGGCGCAATGCAGGATCACCGAGGCTCCACGCACCGCGGCATCGAGTCCGGCGCCGGTGCGCAGGTCACCGGTGACCCTGCCCTCGCCCGGACGACGGCTCAGCACCCTCGGGTCGAGGCCCGCCATCCGCAACTGCTCCACCACGACCCGACCGAGGGTTCCCGTACCCCCGGTAACCAGGATCGATCCCTGTATCACTGTCGCCTTGTCCCCTTCCAGGATGGACGAGCGGCCCGCTGCGGAGCCCGGCGGACGACGAACACCGCCCCCGGTGCGGATCAGCTGCAGCCGCTGGTCGAGCCGCACCCCTCACAGACGTAGCACGACCCGGCGGGCCGCATCTTGGTGCCGCAGGTCAGGCACAGCGGTGCGTCGGCCGCCTTGCCCAGCCGCAGCTCCATCAGCTCGGTCGAGCTGCCCACCTCGACCGGCGCGGGGGCCATCCCGGCAGGCGTATCCCGCGGCGCCCGGATCGTCGCCGTGGCGTCGACGCCCGTGCGAAGTCCCTCCAGGTCGACGCCCCCGATGCCGTCGGCACCGTAGCTCTCCGCAACCTGCGCCGACCGCTCCTCCGCAGCGAAGATGCCCATCTGGGCCCGCTTCTCGTAGGGCAGGTGGTCGAGCGCGAGCCTGCGGAAAAGGTAGTCGAGCACGCTGGTCGCGATCCGGATGTCCGGGTCGTCGGTCATGCCCGCCGGCTCGAACCGCAGGTTGGAGAACTTCGAGACGTAGAACTCCAGCGGGATGCCGTACTGCAGGCCCACCGAGATCGACATGGAGAACGCGTCCATCACTCCGGACAGCGTCGAGCCCTGCTTGCCGAGCTTGACGAAGATCTCGCCGAGGCCGTCGTCGGGATATGATCCCGCGGTGAGGTAACCCTCGGCACCGCCGACGGTGAACGACACCGTCTCGCTGGGGCGCTTCTTGGGCAGCCGGCGCCGTATCGGCCGGGACTCGACCGGGGGTGCCTGTTTCGCGTCGACCCTGGCGGACTTGCCCGCCGACAGCGGTTGACCGACCTTGCAGTTGTCGCGGTAGATCGCCAGCGCTTTGAGACCCAACCGCCAGCCCTCCAGATAGATCCGCTCGACGTCCTCGATGGTGGCCGTCTCGGACATGTTGACCGTCTTCGAAATTGCTCCCGAGAGGAACGGCTGCACCGCGGCCATCATCCGGACGTGACCCATCGCCGCAATGGACCGCTCGCCCATCGCGCAGTCGAACACGTCGTAGTGCTCGGGGCGCATGCCCGGCGCGTCGATGACGTGGCCGTGCTCGCCGACGTACTCGATGATCGCCTCGGACTGTTCGGGCTGGTAGCCGAGTTGACCCAGCGCGCGCGGTACCGTCTGATTGACAATCTGCATCGAGCCACCGCCGACCAACTTCTTGAACTTGACGAGTGCGAGATCGGGCTCAATTCCCGTGGTATCGCAGTCCATCATCAGGCCAATGGTTCCCGTAGGGGCCAATACCGAGGCCTGCGCATTCCGCCAGCCGTTCTTCGCGCCGACCTCGAGTGACTCTCTCCACACTTTCGTGGCCAGCTTGTGCACCGCCACACTGGGGGGGAAGGTGCGGACCGAGTCGTTGGCCGCGGCATGCTTGCGCAGCACTCGCCCGTGGGCCTCCGCGTTGCGGGCATAGCCCTGGTAGGGGCCGACAACCCCGGCCAGCTCTGCCGATCGCTTGTACGCCGCCGCGGTCATCAGCGAGGTGATGGCCGCGGCGAGCGAACGACCGCCCTCGGAGTCGTACGCGTGCCCGGTAGCCATGAGCAGCGCGCCGAGGTTGGCATAGCCGATGCCGAGCTGGCGGAACTTCCGGGTGGTCGCGGCGATCGGGTCGGTCGGGAAGTCGGCGAAGCAGATCGAGATGTCCATTGCGGTGATGACCAGCTCGACGGCCTTCTCGAAGCGCATCGCGTCGAACCGTCCGTCGTCACCGAGGAACGTGAGCAGGTTGAGCGACGCGAGGTTGCAGCTGGAATTGTCCAGGTGCATGTACTCACTGCAGGGGTTGGATGCCGAGATCCGGCCCGACTCCGGGCAGGTGTGCCAGTCGTTGATCGTGTCGTCGTACTGGATGCCGGGGTCGGCGCACTCCCAGGCCGCCTGCGCAATGCCGCGGAACAGCTTCTTCGCATCGACCCGGTCGATCACCTCACCGGTCATCCGAGCCCGCAGACCGAACTCGGTGCCCTCCTCGGCCGCCCGCATGAACTGGTCGGTGACCCGCACGGAGTTGTTCGCGTTCTGGTACTGCACGGACGCGATATCGGTGCCCCCGAGGTCCATGTCGAACCCGGCGTCGCGCAGTACCCGGATCTTGGCTTCCTCCTTGGCCTTGGTCTGCACGAACTCCTCGATGTCGGGATGGTCGACGTCGAGCACCACCATCTTCGCCGCGCGCCGGGTGGCGCCGCCCGACTTGATGGTGCCCGCGCTCGCGTCGGCGCCGCGCATGAACGAGACCGGCCCGGACGCGGTGCCGCCTGAGCTCAGCAACTCCTTCGACGACCGGATGCGCGAGAGGTTGAGCCCCGCGCCGGAGCCGCCCTTGAAGATCAACCCCTCCTCGCGGTACCAGTTGAGGATCGACTCCATGGTGTCGTCGACGGCGAGGATGAAACAGTTGTGCACGCGCAGACCATCGGTCAGGAACTCGCCGGACTCGGTCTGGATGTCGAAGACCTCCAGCAGACCGAGCTCCTCGACGCGGGCGATCTCGAGCCGCTTCACCTCGCGGGCCGCCCGGCCGGGCAGCTCGAACGATGCCTCGAGCTTCGCGTCCTTCGCCGGATCGACGAAGCCGATCTCGTCGGCGAAAGTCCGCCGGTCGCCCGCACTCTGGATCCGGATGCCCCAGAGATCGTGCCGGTCGGGCCTGCGCTCGACCTTGCGGCCGACCCGGGCGAAGATGCCGAACCGGCCGAGCAGCGCCTGCACGCCGCGGACCAGCTGCTCGCTGATCATGTCCAAACCGACGAGAGTCGAGCGCTCCCGGCGGGAGATGTAGCCCTCGGCCTGGAACAGGCTGCGCAGGTAGCACCCGACGACCGGTAGCGGCGCGGTGAACAGTTGCTCCGGTACGACCATGTCCGCGCCGCGGACGCGCAGGTTCCAACGCTCGACGAACTCGGCAAGTCCGGGGCCATGGAGACGAGTGCGACGGCAGTCGAGGTCGGTGTCCCGCGTCGGGACCGCCCGCTCGTGCCGGTGCACGTCGGGGAGGACGCCGTCCAGCGCGGCGGTCACCCAGCTCAGCTCCGCCGGAGTGACCGTCATGACCTCGATCGTCAACGGCCGGTTCGGGCCGGTCTCGTCCTGCCCGACGAGCTCGTCGGACTGCAGCCAGCCAGCCAGGGCGGCTTCGGCGAGTTGCGCGACCTCGATGACCGACTCGCCGTAGGAGCGCGTGCGGTGCCACTGGAGCTGATCGCCGGGACGCAGGGTGCCCGCTTCGACCCAGCAACCGGTGTCGGCACCGGTGCTCTTCCACACGACGTGGTCGGGCGTGAGGTCGAGGGTGTACCCGGCCTTGGTGTGCAGCCGCAACACCGCACGCACGCCATTGGCCTTGGTGGCGGCGATCGAGGTCAACCCACGGGCGTCGAACACCTTGGTCCCGACTGCGTCGCGCTCCACCAGCTCACCGATCGGGACCAAGCCCGCCGGGGTGTTGACCAGCTGGTGGTAAGGGAGACACGCGCTCACCTGCTGCGGCGAACTGGTGCCGACGTTGAACCATACCGGCGAGTTGAAGCTGAAGACCTGGTGCAGCAGCATCCAGGTGAGCTCCTGGGCGAAGGTCTCCGCGTCCTCGTCGGTCGCGAAGTAGCCGTTCTCCACGCCGGCGCAGTGGTAGACGCCGACCACCCGGTCGATCAGCTGGCGCAGGCTCGACTCGCGGCCGGGGCTGCCGACAGCGCCGCGGAAGTACTTGCTGGTGACGATGTTGGTGGCGTTGACCGACCAGAACTCCGGGAACTCGACGCCGCGCTGCTCGAAGTTCACCGTGCCGTCGCGCCAGTTCGTCATGACGACGTCGCGGTGCTGCCAGCTGACCTCGTCGTAGGGGTGCACGCCCGGTGTCGTGAACAGCCGCTCCACGGCGAGCCCGGCAGACTTCTTGCGGCTGCCCCCCTGCCTGGTACCGGACTCCGCGCCCCGGGCCACCGCGGTGCCGGCCCCGCCTGCGCTGCCCGAGCCCGTGCTCCCCGAGGCAGTGCTCCCCGAGGCAGTGCTCCCCGAGGTAGTGTGGCCCGGATCTGGATGGCCCGGACCTGTGGTGTCCGAGCTCGGGGCCCCGACCGTCTCCGTCATGCTCTCCCTCTCCTGCATTCGAACATGCTCGTCACAGCCGGCGGCCCGGGTACAGGCCGGCGGCGAGATACGGCCAGGAACCTCGGCCGTCGTGCTCACCTCGTCGGGGGAACTCCGCCGGGGCACGCCGTACCCGGTTCGGCTGCTTTCCCGGCAGCCGGCCGGCGCAGATCGGCGATCTCCTTCTCGAAGTCCTCGATAGAGGAGAACGAGCGATAGACGCTCGCGAAGCGCAGGTACGCCACCTCGTCGAGCACGCGCAGCGGTCCGAGGATCGCCAGTCCGACCTCGTGGCTCGGGATCTCGGCGGTGCCACCCGCGCGGACCGACTCCTCGACGCGGTGCGCGAGCTGCTGCAGGGCGTCCTCGTCGACCGGGCGTCCCTGGCAGGCCCGCCGCACACCGCCGACCACCTTCTCTCGGCTGAACGGCTCGGTGACCCCGCTACGTTTGACCACCGCGACCACCGCCTCCTCGACGGTGGTGAACCGCCTACCGCACGCCGCGCAAGAGCGGCGACGTCGGGTGGCGTGTCCGTCCTCGACCTCCCTGGAGTCGATGACCCGGCAGTCCGCATGACGGCAGAACGGGCAACGCACGTGCCGACCCCCTCCCAGAAGACGATCCAAACATCCACCAGTAGCATAATTTCATGAGTGTAACCACAACATGTAGGGATAGTGGGATCCGGCACTCCTCTCGACAAGGACTTTCGCTCGATCGCGTCAGCGCCCGAACACACCGTCGCCAGGAGCTGCACGGGCACTCAGCCGATGGGCCCGCGGCCGAGCTCATCGTGGCGCAGTCGGGCCGCCGGGACGCCATCTTCGACCACGGTCCGTGACGCACCGACGGGTGGGCGATCCCGGAGCCTCGCCCGGTGTGCGAAATCCTGTGCCGTCCCTCCCGGGCGCCCAGCCGGCTCGACGGCGGCCGGTACCTGGGAACCGGGTGAGTCCGACCGGTCGACGGCACCCCCGGCCAGGTCGGCCAGCAGCCCGAGCACGACGACCACCGCTGCCGTGCAGGTCGCGACCACCAGCCCGGCGAGCAGCCCGGCGGGATGAACCGCCACTGACCCGGCCAACCGCCGCGTGCGCCCCGTGGGACGTGCCCCGGCGCTCGCCGCGCTGCGTCGGGCCGGGTCCCGCGGCGGCGCCGCGGCTGCCCGCCCCGCGTCGGCCGGCGAGCCGGACGACGGCCAACCGAGGGCGCGGCGCTGACCGGCCACCGCACCGTGGCATCCCCGCCGGCCCGGGGACCGCCCGCCCGCCGCTCCCCGACACCCCACGGTCGACCGGGGGGTGCGTCGGCCGCGTTCAGCCCGGGTCGCCGGTGATGACCCGTCCGACCGGACCGCGGCACCCGGCACGGGCCGGGCGACGGAATGTGCGAGCACGGCGGCGAACGGGGCCGGATCTCCCCACTCCGTCGCAGACGTGCCCGCCCGCGGCCGCTCCGCCCACATCGCGTTCCCCTCGAGATCCATGACGGCCTCCCTGTCGCCACGTCCGAGTGTCCGAACCTGCTGGCCCGGCCTGTTCGAACGTCAGTGCGAGGTCTACCAGCCGGGTCCGACAAGAACGTGCGCGCGACAGCGGCGACGGCGACTCGCTCCTACCCATGCGGTGAACCCGTTCGATCGAACACCTGTGCGAGTTCCTACCATCACGGCCGCCCGGGAACCGAGAAGGCCTCGGCGTGTCGTTCGAACATGTGTTTGGCGCTGTCGGTGCTCCGGGTTACCGTTCGGCGAGGAGAACACCCGGACCGAGAACACGCGGAACACGGTCGGCTCCCGCGGGGAGCCGATCCGAGTAGATGGACGAGGAGGCAGGACCCAGATGGCACGGGATGAGTCCGGGACCGGCGCGGGCCGGGAGCCAGGGCAGGTGCGCGCCTTCCCTGACCCGCCGGCCGAGCGGAGCGGCCTGACCCCGCGTCAGCGCAAGGTGCTCGAAGTGATCCGGGACTGGGTCGAGCGCTTCGGTTATCCACCGAGCGTGCGCGAGATCGGTGACGCGGTGGGGCTCACCTCCACCTCCTCGGTGCACCACCAGCTGCGCGCCCTCGAGCGCAAGGGCTACCTGCGGCGCGACCCCAACCGCACCCGGGCGGTCGACGTCCGCGGGCCCGAGGAGATCGTCGGTGACGACGCGGTTCCCGGCCAGGTCGCGGACGACGACGCCGGCGAGCCGGGCGACATGCGCGCGGCGCGCCCATCCCCCGTGTTCGTGCCGGTGATCGGCAACATCGCCGCGGGCGGCCCGATCCTGGCCGAGCAGGCGGTGGAGAACGTCTTCCCGCTGCCTCGGGAGATCGTGGGTGAGGGCACCGTGTTCCTGCTCAACGTGCGCGGCAACTCGATGATCGACGCCGCCATCACCGACGGCGACTGGGTCGTGGTCCGTCAGCAGCCGGTGGCCGAGCAGGGCGAGATCGTCGCTGCGATGATCGACGGCGAGGCCACGGTGAAGACCTTCAAACGTCGCGACGGGCACATTTGGCTGATGCCGGCCAATCCGGCCTATGACCCGATCCCCGGTGACCAGGCCACGGTGCTCGGACGCGTGGTGGCCGTGCTACGCAAGCTCTGATTTCCGCCGGCCCCGCCCGGTGCCGGGCCCGGCACCGGCGCCGCGCCGTTGTCCGCCGACCGGGCCAGCGCGAACGGCAGTACCGCGTTGGCCAGCTCAGCCCCGACCCGGGCGTGCAATCGGGTGCCCTCGGCCGTGTGCTCCTCGGTCAGCACCTCTCCCTCGGCGTGCACCCGAGCGGCGAGCCAGCCCTCGGTGTAGGGCAGCAGCAGCTCGACGTCGAGCTCCGGGCGGGGGAGCAGCTCGGCGATCCGGCGGCGCAGCAGCGCCACCCCGTCGCCACGGCACGCCGAGACGAACACGGCATCGGGCAACAGATGGCGAAGCCGGGCAAGCTGAAGATCGCCTGCGGCGTCGGTCTTGTTGACGACGAGGAGCTCGTGGGGCATCCGCCCGTGCTGCTGCTCGCCGATCTCGACGAGCACCTCGCGCACTGCCGTGATCTGGTCCTCGGGCAGGGCGTCCGATGCGTCGACGACGTGCACGAGCAGGTCGGCCTGCGCGGTCTCCTCCAACGTCGAACGGAACGCCTCCACCAGCTGATGCGGCAGATGCCGCACGAACCCGACGGTGTCGGTGAGCGTGTAAGCCCGCCCGTCGGGCGTGAGCGCCTTGCGCGTGGTCGGGTCCAGGGTGGCGAACAGGGTGTCGTCCACCAGCACCCCCGCGTCGGTCAGCGCGTTGAGCAGGCTCGACTTGCCGGCGTTGGTGTAGCCGACAATCGCGACGCTGGGCGCGTCGCTGCGTCGCCGGTTGCCCCGCTGGGTCTCCCGGACCGTGCGCATCCCGGCGATCTCGCGGCGCAGCTTCGACATCCGGTTGCGGATGCGCCGCCGGTCGAGCTCGATCTTCGTCTCACCGGGGCCGCGGCCGCCGATGCCGACACCGCCCGCGGCGCGCCCGCCCACCTGCCGGGACAGCGCCTCGCCCCAGCCGCGCAGCCGCGGCAGCAGGTAGGACAGCTGGGCCAGCTCGACCTGAGCCTTCCCGTCCCGGGAGCGGGCATGCTGGGCGAAGATGTCGAGGATCAACGCGGTCCGGTCGATCACCTTGACCTTCAGCTTGTCCTCCAGCTGACGCAGCTGGCCGGGCGAGAGCTCGCCGTCGGCGATCACGGTGTCGGCGCCGGCGGCCTGCACCGCGACCCGCAGCTCGTCGACCTTGCCGGAGCCGATGAACGTCGCCGGGTCGGGGTGAGCGCGCCGCTGCACCAGACCGTCGAGCACCTGCGAACCTGCGGTCTCGGCCAGCCGGGCGAGCTCGACGAGCGAGGCGCTCGCCTGTTCCGAGCTGCCCTCGGTCCAGACGCCGACCAGCACGACCCGCTCCAGCCGGAGCTGCCGGTACTCGACCTCGCTGACGTCGGCGAGCTCGGTGGACAGGCCCGCGACGCGGCGCAGCGACGCCCGTTCCTCGAGTTCGAGGTCGCCCCCCGACGGCGCGCGACCCGCAGCGGGGGACGGGGTGGGGC
>JBBSGM010000139.1:0-11018 GCA_038254065.1 Mycobacteriales bacterium
GAGGCGGGGCGGCGGGGTGAGGGGCTGGCCGCGGCGCAGGAGGCCGTCGACCTGCGCCGGGAGCTGGTCGGGATCAACCGCGACGCCTACCTGCCCGGCCTGGCGATGTCGGTGAACAACCTCGCGGTTGACTTGGCCGAGGCGGGCCGGCGGGGTGAGGGGCTGGCCGCCGCGCAGGAGGCCGTCGACCTGTACCGGGAGCTGGTCGGGATCAACCGCGACGCCTACCTGCCCGACCTGGCGGCGTCGGTGAACAACCTCGCCATCCGGTTGGGCGAGGCGGGCCGGCGGGGTGAGGGGCTGGCCGCGGCGCAGGAGGCCGTCGACCTGCGCCGGGAGCTGGTCGGGATCAACCGCGACGCCTACCTGCCCGACCTGGCGATGTCGGTGAACAACCTCGCCAACCGGTTGGGCGAGGCCGGCCAGCGCGAGCAGGCCCTCGTCCTCGCTCGTGAGGCCGCCACGTATTACCACGACCTGGCCCGAACCAACCTCGACGTATTCGGACCGGCGGCGGAACGAGCGGATGGTGTCGTCACTGCTCTGGAGGGGAACGAGTTCTAACTACCAGTAACGTCACCGAAGCGGATTCACCGCCACCGCCTCGCACGTTCGAATCGCACGCCGAGCGTCCTGCTCCGATCCGCGCCGGCCCCACCACCCGCGGCTGCCACACTCGCCGACGTGACCCGGATCATCGCCGGGCGGGCCGGCGGCCGCAGGCTGGCCGTCCCGCCGAGCGGCACCCGGCCCACCTCGGACCGGGTACGCGAGGCGCTGTTCAGCGCGCTGGAGAACGACCCCGGCCTGCACGGGGCGGCCGTGTTCGACCTGTGTGCCGGCTCCGGTGCGCTGGGGCTCGAGGCGCTGTCCCGCGGCGCGGCGCACGCGCTGTTCGTCGAGGCCGACCGGCGGGCGGCCGCGGTGCTGCGGCGCAACGTCACCGACCTCGGGCTCGGGGGCGAGGTCAGGGTTGCGCAGGCTGCCGCGGTGCTCGCCGGGGCCGCGGACCGCCCTTATGACGTCGTCCTCGTCGACCCGCCCTACGCCCTCTCCGACGCCGAGGTGGCCGGCTGGCTGGCCGCCGCGCACGCGCACGGCTGGCTCGCCCCCGACGCGACGGTCGTGGTCGAGCGCGGGAGCCACTCGGGCGCGTTCGCCTGGCCGGAGCCGCTGCGGCGGGTGCGTGAGCGACGTTACGGGGACACCGTCCTGCACGTCGGGGCCTGTTACGGTCCGGCCTCGTGACCCGGCGCGCCGCCTGCCCAGGCTCCTTCGACCCGGTGACCCTCGGCCATCTGGACATCATCGGCCGGGCCGCAGGCCTTTTCGACGAGGTCGTGGTCGCGGTATTGGTGAACAAGCACAAGATGAGCCTGTTCACCGTGGACGAGCGGATCGCGATGTTGCAGGACACCACCGCCGACCTGCCGGGGGTCAGCGTCGACTCGTTCCACGGACTGCTCGTGGACTACTGCCGCAAGCACGACGTGCGGGCCATCGTCAAGGGCCTGCGCGCGGTCACCGACTTCGACTACGAGCTGCAGATGGCGCAGATGAACCAGCGGCTGTCCGGCGTCGACACCCTGTTCATGTCGACCAACCCGGAGTACAGCTTCCTGTCCAGCTCGCTGGTCAAGGAGGTTGCGACCTACGGCGGCGACGTGGCGCATCTGCTGCCCGCGAGCGTGCACCGCCGGTTGCTCGAGCGGATCGCGGAGCGCGCCTGAGGCCCTGTTCGCACCGAAGCGGAGCCGCAACGATCCGTACCTGGACGGACCGTGACACGCGGGCGGCGCGGGCAATACGGGGGTTCCCGGCAGTGCGGTGCGAGGATGCGTCCCGTGTACCGGGTCTTCGAGTCGCTGGATGCGCTGGTCACGGTCGTCGAGGAGGCGCGCAGCGTCCCGATGACGGGCAATTGCGTCGTCCCGCGCGGTGACGTCCTCGAGCTGCTCGACGACGTCCGAGAGGCGTTGCCGGGCGAGCTGGACGACGCCCAGGACGTCCTCGACCGCCGCGACGAGATCGTCACGACGGCCGAACGGGAGGCGGCCCAGGCGCGGTCGGTTGCCCTGGAGCAGTCCGATGAGCTGCTGGCGCAGGCCCGCGAAGAGGCCGAGCGGACGGTCGGGCAGGCCCGCGAGGAGGCCGAGCGGACAGTCGGGCAGGCCCGTCACGAGGCCGAGCGGGCCGTCGCCGAAGCCCGCCGGCAGTACACCGAGCTGACCGACCGGGCCCGCGCCGAGGCCGAACGGCTTGCGCACACCGGGCGCGTCGCGCATGATCGCTACGTCGCCGAGGGCCAGGCCGAGCAGGCCCGGCTCGTCGCCCAGACCGAGGTGGTGCAGGTGGCGCACGCCGAGGCTGCCCGGATCGTCGACACCGCCGACGGCGAGGCGGACCGGCTGCGCCGGGAATGCGACAGTTATGTCGACGCCAAGCTCGCCGAGTTCGAGGACACCCTGACCACGGCCCTGCGCACGGTGAACCGCGGTCGTAGCCAGCTGTGGCGCGGCGCCTCGTCCAACGGGCCGCCGGCCGCCGCCGGGCACGGCCGGTCGGGCACCGGGATGGACCTGATCGACTGATCCGGCTCGGCGTCAGCTGCGATGATCATGGCTGGATCGTTCCCGAGCGCGGTGATCATGGCCGAATCGTCGTCCCGAGTGATCGACTCGCGACACTTGCTCCGTGATCGAGGGAGGGGAACAACGTCTTTCCCATGATCGGCGGCCCACGCCGGTGGTTCGGATGGCCGTGCGAGCAAGCCCCCCGCGAGCCGTCCGAGGTGCCGAACGCGCGCTGGTCCGGAGGCCTATCCTGGACCCGGTCATGAACACGCATCGCACCCCGGCCCACCCCGCACCCACCGGCCCCTGGGTCTTCAGCACCCGTGAGCTCGGCCGCCGTCCGGGCACCATGCGCACCGCCACCCGCACCGTCCCCGCCCCCGGGCCACCGGCGGTGATCGGGCTCGAGGGCGTCATCGCCGTCCCGCCCGGTTCCCCGGTACAGCTCGACCTGCGGCTGGAGTCGGTCACCGAGGGGGTCTACGTCTCCGGGACCGCGTCGGCCGAGCTGGTGGGCGAGTGCTCGCGCTGCCTCGACGAGCTCACCGAGTCCATCGAGGTCGACGTGGCGGAGCTGTTCGCCTACCCGTACAGCGCCACCGACCGGACGACCGAATCCGACGAGCTGCCGCGGCTGGTCAACGATCGGATCGACGTCGAACCGGTCGTCCGGGACGCCATCGTGCTGGCCCTCCCCCTCGCCCCGCTGTGTACGGGGGACTGCCCCGGGCTGTGCGCCGAATGTGGCGGTCGCCGGGCGGATCTCGGCCCCGACCACAGGCATGAGACACTTGATCCCCGATGGGCCGCGCTGCGTGAGCGGCTGCCGTCTGACTGATCCTGCCGTGAGACCGACACCCCGAGTAGTGCTAGGAGATTCGCCGTGGCCGTACCCAAGCGCCGGATGTCGCGGTCCAACACGCGCTCGCGCCGGGCGCAGTGGAAGGCCGTGGCGCCGAACCTCGTCGCCTGCTCGAACCGGGCCTGCCGCGCCCCCAAGCCGCCGCACCTGGCCTGCCCGACCTGCGGTACCTACAACGGCCGCCAGGTCGTCCGTCCGGCCTGACCGCGACCGCGTGGCGGAACGAGGTCTGCGGGGGCCCGTGCAGGATCGCGGGCCCCTACTGCGTGCGCTCGGCGTCGATCTCGATGCCGAGCTGCTCGTGCTGGCCCTCACCCACCGCTCGTACGCCTACGAGCGCGGCGGCCTGCCGACCAACGAGCGCCTGGAGTTCCTCGGCGACTCGGTGCTCGGCATCGTCGTCACCGAAGGGCTCTACCGCGACCACCCGAACCTGCCCGAAGGCCAGCTCGCCAAGCTGCGGGCCAGCGTGGTCAACATGCACGCACTGGCGGGGGTGGCCGCCGCCCTTGGGTCTGGGGGGCTCGGCGAGTACCTCTACCTCGGCCGCGGTGAGGAGCTCACCGGCGGTCGCGGCAAGACCAGCATCCTGGCCGACGCCACCGAGGCGCTGATCGGCGCCGTCTACCTGCAGCACGGTCTGGAGACCGCCCGGGGGCTGGTGCACCGCCTGTTCGACGGGCTGCTGCGCACCGCCCCGCTGCTCGGCGCGGGTCTGGACTGGAAGACGAGCCTGCAGGAGCTCACCGCCGCCGCCGAGCTCGGCGCGCCCGAGTACCGGATCGCCGAGGTGGGTCCCGACCACCTCAAGGAGTTCACCGCGACCGCGGTCGTCGCCGGTCGCGAGCTGGGCTCCGGTGCCGGACGCACCAAGAAGGAGGCCGAGCAGAAGGCGGCCGAGCTGGCCTGGCGGGCACTCACCGCGGAGGCCGCCGGCGCGTCCTCGGCCGGTTCGGTCGTCGGTCCGGCCGGCTCGACGGGTCGCGGCTGAGCCCGGCCCATCCGATGCCCGAGCTCCCCGAGGTCGAGGTCGTCCGCCGCGGCCTCGCCGACCACGTGCTCGGCAGGCGGATCGCCGCCGTCGCCGCCCTGCACCCGCGCTCCGTGCGCCGGCACCTCGCCGGGGCCGCCGACCTCGCCGCCCGGCTGGCCGGCCGGACGGTCACCGCCGCCCGCCGTCGCGGCAAGTACCTGTGGCTGGAGCTCGACACCGCAGGCCCGGGAGACGATGCCGTCCTCGCCCACCTCGGAATGAGCGGTCAGCTGCTGGTCGTCGACCCCGCACAGCCCGCGGAGAGGCATCTGCGCATCCGCATCGGCTTCGACGACGGCGCCCCCGAGCTGCGGTTCGTCGACCAGCGGACCTTCGGCGGGCTGAGCGTGCACCCGCTCGTGGCAGCCGCGGGGGGTGGGTTGCTGCCCGAACCCATCGCGCACATCGCCCGCGACCCGATGGACCCGGTGTTCTCCGTCGACGACGCCGTCGCGGCCATCCGGCGCCGTCGCACCGGGCTCAAGCGCGCGCTGCTGGACCAGACCGTCGTCTCCGGGATCGGCAACATCTACGCCGACGAGGCGCTGTGGCGGGCGAAGCTGCACTGGGCCCGGCCCACCGAGCGGCTCACCAGGGCACAGGGCGGCGAGGTGCTCGCCGCGGCCGCCGAGGTGATGGGCGAGGCGCTGGCCCAGGGCGGGACGTCGTTCGACGCGCTCTACGTCGACGTCAACGGCGCCTCGGGCTACTTCGACCGCGCGCTGGCCGTCTACGGGCAGACCGACCGGGCCTGCCGGCGCTGCGGCACCCCGATCCGCCGCGACGCCTTCATGAACCGCTCGTCGTTCAGCTGCCCGCGCTGCCAGCCCCGCCCGCGCCGGCCGCATCCCTAAAGCCACTTGTTGCGGCGGAACAATGTGTAGAGCAGCAGCGCGAGCGCCACCATCAGCCCGATCGCGTACGGGTAGCCGAGCGTCCAGCTCAGCTCGGGCATGGTGTGGAAGTTCATCCCGTAGATCGAGGCGACCAGGGTCGGCGCGAACAGGATCGCCGCCCACGACGAGATGCGCTTGACCTGCTCGTTCTGGTCGTAGCCCGCCTCGGTGAGCCGGGTCATCTCCTCGTTCTGCCGCTGCGCCACGAGGGTGGAGTTGACGGTGAGGATGTTGGTCAACAGCTCGCGGAAGCCGCCGATCCGCTCCAGTGCGCGGGTGGCGTGGTCGGCGACGTCGCGAAACGCCCGGCGCAGCTCCCGGTCGGCGTCCTCACCACCCTTGCC
Organism: Mycobacteriales bacterium; assembly: GCA_038254065.1. Taxonomy (GTDB): domain Bacteria; phylum Actinomycetota; class Actinomycetes; order Mycobacteriales; family Pseudonocardiaceae; genus Pseudonocardia. The sequence continues at coordinate 5,709 of JBBSGM010000139.1, forward strand.
CAGCCGCCCGTTCAGCTCGGCGAAGACCGCCTGCAGCGGGTCGACGGCGCGCTGGAACGCGATGACCTCGCGGCTGAGCTGGTAGATCCGCCGGGACGCGCTCGGATCCCCGTCGAAGACCTGTTCCTCGATCTGGTCGATGTCGTCCTGCAGCCCGTCGAGCACCGGCCCGTAGTCGTCGACGACCTTGTCGAGCACCCCGTACAGCACCGCGAACGGCCCGTGCGCCAGCAGCTTCGGGTCTCCCTCGAGGCGCCGCCGGACCTCGGCGAGGTGCGGTTCCGCGGCGTGCCGGACGGTGATCACGAAGTCGGGCCCCAGGAACAGGTGCACCTCACCGAGCTCGACGACCTCCACCGGGTCGATGTAGCGGGCCGGGCGCAGCACGACGAAGACGGTCTCCCCGTAGCGTTCCAGCTTGGGGCGCTGGTGTGCGGTGACGGTGTCCTCGACGGCGAGGTCGTGGAGCTGGAACTCCTTGGCCACCGACGCGATCTCGTCCTGGTCGGGGCGCAGCAGCCCGATCCAGCCGAAGCTGTGGCCGTCGCCGGGGCAGCGGCGCAGCTCGTCGTAGGCCTGGTCGAGCGAAGCCGGGTCGACCGTGCGCCGACCGTCGACGTAGACCGCGTTGTCGACGACGGGCACGGTGAGCTCCTCGGTCGGTCGGGCCCCGATCCTTCGTCGGGGCCCGACGAGCGTAGCCGGGTACGGACGCTCCGGCCGCCGCTGGCGGCTACCGCACGGTCAGCGCCCGAAGTCCTGTGTCCAGTAGTCGCCGCGGGCGTCGTAGCCCACCCCGATCGTGGTCAGCGAGCAGTCTTCGATGTTGGCCCGGTGCGGGGGAGAGTTCAGCCAGACCTCGACGACGGTCTGTGCGTCGGGTTGGCCGTACGCGATGTTCTCCGCGCCAGGGGAGGGGTACCCCTCGGCGGCGATGCGGTCGGCGAACGACCGGCCGCCGAGGCTGTCGTGGGCGAAGTAGTGGCTCGACGTCATGTCGGCGCTGTGCTTCTGCGCGGCGGCGGTGATCCGGTCGTCGACCTGCAGGGCGGCGCAGCCGACCCGGGACCGATGCCGGTTGGTCAGCGCGACCACTTGCGCGGCCGGCCCGCCCGCCGGGGCCGTCGCGACCGGTGCGGGCGGTGGCGTGGTCCGTGGCGCCCGGCCGGTCGTGGCCGTGGTTGTGGTCGGGGTGGCGCTGGTCGTGGACGTCCTCGCCGGTGCCGCTGTGGTCGCCGGTGCCGCTGTGGTCGTCGCGGCCGCGCCGGGCCCGGGCGGAACCGGCGGCGGGGTCGGGCGGACCACCGTCACCTGTGCGGCGAAGACCGGTGCGGCGGGCGCCCGGTCGTGGAGCGCGGTCACACCGACCCCGGCGAGGAGAGCGCCGGTGATCAGGCCGATCAGCAGCACGTGACCGCGTCGGTAAGATGACATCACTGTGAGTATCAACGAAGGATCCGCCGTTCGGCTCAACGCCTGGGTGCACGGCACCGTACAGGGTGTCGGTTTCCGCTGGTGGACCCGGGCGCAGGCCAGGAAGCTGGGGCTCGTCGGGCGGGCGAGGAACCTGCCCGACGGCCGGGTCGCACTGGTGGCGGAGGGTGACCGTGACGCATGTGAGCGGCTGCTCGACCAGCTTCGCAGCGGCGCCACCCCCGGTCGGGTCGAGTGCGTCGTCGAGCAGTGGGGGGAGGCCCGCGGCGGGTTCGACGGGTTCGTCGAAGCCTGAGGTCCGGCGCGGCGCGGCCGGACCGCCAGGACTGTCGGACCCCGCCGGTACCCTTCGGGGCCATCGACCCGTTGGAGGATCGTGCACCTCAAGAGCCTGACGTTGAAGGGCTTCAAGTCCTTCGCCTCGGCCACGACGTTGCGCCTCGAGCCGGGCATCACCTGCGTGGTCGGGCCGAACGGTTCCGGCAAGTCCAACGTCGTCGACGCGATCAGCTGGGTGCTCGGGGAGCAGGGGGCCAAGGCGCTGCGCGGCGACAAGATGGGGGACGTGATCTTCGCCGGCACGTCCGGCCGCCCCCCGCTGGGCCGTGCCGAAGTCGTCCTCACCATCGACAACTCCGACGGCGCGCTGCCGATCGACTACTCCGAGGTGGCGATCACCCGGCGGATGTTCCGTGACGGCGCCGGCGAATACGCGATCAACGGCTCGTCCTGCCGGCTCCTCGACGTCCAGGAGCTGCTCTCCGACTCGGGCATCGGCCGGGAGCTGCACGTCGTCGTCGGGCAGGGCCGGCTCGACTCGATCCTGCAGGCCAGACCCGAGGACCGGCGCGCCTACCTCGAGGAGGCGGCCGGGGTCCTCAAGCACCGCAAGCGCAAGGAAAGGGCGCTGCGCAGGCTCGAGTCCATGCAGGCCAACCTCACCAGGCTCACCGACCTCACCGCCGAGCTGCGCCGCCGGCTCACGCCGCTGGGCCGCCAGGCCGACCTCGCGCGCCGGGCGCAGAGCGTGCAGTCCGAGCTGCGCGACGCGCGGCTGCGCCTCGCCGCGGACGACCTCGTCGCGGTGCGCGACGCGCTGGCCCGTGCGGAGACCGACGAGGCCGCGGTCCGGGTGCGGCGCGGCGAGGTGGCGGAACAGCTCATCGTGGCCCGCGGGGAGCAGGCCGTGCTCGAGCAGAGTCTCGCCGCCGACGAGCCGCTGCTGGCCGCGGCCCAGGACGTCTGGTACCGGCTCTGCGCGCTGGCCGAACGGTTGCGCAGCACTGTCCGGCTGGCCCAGGAGCGGTTGCGGCACCTGGCCGAGCCGGTCGGCGGTGCGGTACGGACGGGCCGTGATCCCGATGACCTGGCGGCCGAGGCCGACGCGGTCGCCGGGCAGGAGGCGGAGCTGGTCGCGGCGGTGGCGCAGGGCCGCCACCGGCTCTCCGAGGTGCTGGCGGAGCGCGCCGGGCACGAGCGAGCCCTCGACGCCGCCGAGCGCGCGCACCTCGCGGCGCTCCGGGCCATCGCGGAGCGCAAGGCGGGGCTCGCCACGCTGGCTGCCAAGACCGAGGCCCTGCGCAGCGGGACCGCGGCCACGACGCAGGAGATCGGGCGGCTGTCCGAGGCGCTCGGCGAGGCCCGGATCCGTACCGACGAGGCCGCCGCCGAGCTGGCGACCGCCCGCGACGAGCTCGGCACGGGCGAGGACGACGGTGGCCCTCAGCACGGGGTTGCCTCGGCCGCGCAGGCGCACCGGAGTGCGCGGTCCCGGGTCTCGGAACTGGTGGCGCGGGAGCGCGAGGTCGAGCGGCAGTGGGCGCACTGGCGGGCGCGGGTCGACGCGCTGTCGGTCGGGCTGGCCCGGCGCGACGGGTCCGGTGCCCTGCTCGGCGGCGACGTCGACGGGGTGCTCGGTGCGGTGTCCGAGCTGCTCACCGTCGCCCCGCGGGACCGGACCGCGATCGCCGCGGCGCTCGGCGAGCTGGCCGACGGGGTCGCCGTCGGCTCCGCGGAGGTCGCGGTGGACGTGCTCCGCCGGCTGCACGCCGCCGACGTGGGCGGTGCGGCCCTGCTCGTCGGCGGCAAGGGTGGCCACGGCGGCCTGGAGGAGCTGCCCACCGGGTGGGTGGACGAGCTGCCGGCCGGGCAGTGGGCGGCGGCGCTGGTCGACGCTCCGGCGCCGATCACCGCGGCGGTGCGGGCCGTGCTGCACGATGTCGTCGTGGTCGACGACCTGCCGGTCGCCAGGACGGTGATCAGTGCACGTCCTGAGCTCACCGCCGTCACCCGCGACGGCGACCTGCTCGGTCCCGCGCGGGCCCGCGGCGGCGCCGGCGCGGCGTCGAGCGCCCTGGACGTGCAGGCCGCGGTGAACGAGGCGTTGGAGCGCCGCGAGACCGTCGAGCAGGAGCTGGCCCGGCTGCGGCCCACGCTCGACGGGGCCCGCGCCGAGGAGGCCGCCCGGGCCGCCGATGTCGAGGTGGCCAGCCGGGTCCAGGCCGCCGCCGAGTCCCGCCGGTCGGCGGCGAACATGCGGCTGGGACGCCTCGAGCAGGCGGTCCGGTCCGCCGCGGCCGAGGCGCAACGGTTGTGCGAGCGGCGCGACGCCGTCGAGGTGCGCCGCTGCGCCGCGTTGCTCGCGCTGGAGGCCGCCGAGGAGCAGCTGTCGGTGGCCGAGCACGAGCCGCTGGACGACGAGCCCGACACCGAGCTCCGGGACGCCGCCGCCGACGCACTGGCGCGGGCGCGCTCGGCGGAGGTCGAGTCCCGGCTGGCCCTCCGCACGGCCGAGGAGCGCGCCCGCGCGATCGCCGGGCGTGCGGAGTCGCTGCGCCGGCAGGCCTCCGCGGAGCGAGACGCCAGGACCCGGGCCACCGCCGCCCGGGCCGAGCGCGAGCGCGGGCGCGCGGTGGCGGCACTCGTCGTCGCGGCGGGGGAGACCGCGCTGGAGCGCATCGAGGGCTCGCTGGCGGCGGCGGCCGCCGAGCGCGACGCCGTTACCGACGCTCGGGCGTCCCGCGACGTGGCGCTGGCGGCGGCCAGGGCCACGTCGGGGCAGCTCGGCGGGCTGCTGGAGAAGCTCACCGACGCGGCGCACCGCGACGAGGTGCTGCACGCGCAGTTCCGGCTTCGGCTCGAGCAGCTCATCTCGACGGTGCTCGACCAGCACGGGCTCGCCGTCGAGGACCTCATCGCGGAGTACGGGCCGGACGTGCCGGTGGTGCCGAGCCCGGCCGAGCCTGCCGAGGACGAGGCCGCAGGTGACCGCGCTGACGTCCTCGCGCCGCCTTCGATGCGCTACGACCGGGCCACCGAGGAACGTCGAGCCGCCCGGGCGGAGCAGGACCTGTCGTTGCTGGGCAGGGTCAACCCGCTGGCGCTGGAGGAGTTCGCGGCGCTCGAGGAGCGCTACCGGTTCCTCTCCACCCAGCTCGAGGACCTGAAGAGCAGCCGCCGCGACCTGCTCACCGTGGTCCGCGAGGTGGACGACCGGATCCTCGAGGTGTTCGCGACGGCCTACGCCGACGTGGCCAGGGAATTCTCGGTGGTCTTCGGGACGCTGTTCCCCGGCGGGGAGGGCCGGCTCGTCCTGACCGATCCCGACGACATGTTGACCACCGGCATCGAGGTCGAGGCCAGGCCCGCCGGCAAGAAGGTCAAGCGGTTGTCGTTGCTCTCCGGCGGCGAGCGCTCGCTGGCCGCGATCGCGCTGCTGGTGGCGATCTTCCGGGCGCGCCCCTCACCGTTCTACGTCCTCGACGAGATCGAGGCCGCGCTCGACGACGTCAACCTGCGGCGGTTGATCTCGCTGCTGGAGGAGCTGAGGTCCACCTCGCAGCTGATCGTGATCACCCATCAGAAGGCGACGATGGA
>JBBSGM010000140.1:0-10851 GCA_038254065.1 Mycobacteriales bacterium
GCCAGCACCATGGTCAGGGCGTCGAAACCGCCCGCTGAGCTCACCAAGGCCACAATGGGGAACCGGGCACTCGTCTCGGCGGTCACACCCGACATCCTGCTCAGGGCCGGCCGCCTCCGACAGGTCACCCTCGGTGAACTCCCAACTGGCGAGCTCTACAGCTCATCCGCTGGCAGGTCGGGGTTGACGTGATGCGGCCGCGCGGACACCAGGAACGGCTCGGGACGGTGTGTCAAGTCCGGGTCCGCAATGCGCTCGGGGCGGCTTCGGCGGTCATCGGGTGAGGAGCACGTAGGCGACCCCGGCGACGCAGGCGCTCCCGAGCCCGAGCGCGACGAGGTCGACGCCGCGGGCGAGCACGAATCCGAGGTTGGGCCGGGCGATGGTCCTCGCCTGGTCGGCAGTGCTGACCACCTCGCGCGCCTGCACCGTGCCGTGCCGGGTCTGACGACCGAACACCTCGACGACATCGCCTGGTCTGGGAGGAGCGCCCGCGAGCTCCCCGGTCAGCTCGCAGTCCACCAGCCGGCCCGAGACCTCGGTGATCCGGAACCGGCGCACCTCCGTGCTGTGCTCGCGTCGCATCCCGGCCCCCGCCCGGAATCGGCGTTGCCACGATGCCAGCGAGCCCGCCGGTGGCCTTCGCCAGCAGCCGCCCGACGCGCCTTCCTGAGCGGCGCCGGGGTCGGAACCCGAAGAGGAGCACCCGGTAGCCGAGTAGCAACCCGGTGAGGACGAGCAGCGACGGTATCAGCGGCACCAACACCGAGGTGGTCAGCGCGAGGCCACCCACGAACACGAGGACGAGCAACGCGACCGCCGCCAGCACTCCCGCCACGCGTGCCAGCAGCCGCTGCCCGGCGCCGATAGCGGTGAGCTGGTCGCAGGTCACCGTGCCGGTGATCGTCCCGGCGGCGACCGGCCCACCCCGCGAGGAGGCCGCTCCCCGGCGGATCCCGGCGGGGCGCTTCGCGCTTGGCACCCGGGCCGCAGGGGTCACCGTGGGAGTCGGTGGTGCTGGTGGTGGTCCGGGGGTGGCGTTGCCGAACGAGGCCGGCGAGCCGAGGATCACCTGACGGCCACTCGGCGCCGGGACCGGTGGAGACCGCAGCGGCGCAGCGGTCCCACACATCGGACACGACGTGTCGGCAGCGCCGAGCGGTGTTGAACAGCCTGCGCAGGAGGCGTTCATCCGGGTGTCCATATCGGTGTCTGGTCGGACACTGACACCTCCGGAGCGGTCTCCTGCAGTACGCCGTTCGGCCATCGGTACAGCGGCATGACATCAGGCGGGACGGGTTGCACCTCGGACCGTCACTCCCTCATCGACGAACACCAGGGTGATCGACGACGTCTCGCCGAAACGGCCGCCGGCCAGGCCGAGCATGAGGACCGCGCCATCGCGTTCGAGCTCGACGTGGCCGACCGGCCCGCCGTCGGGCACGGTGAACCGGATCGCCTCGCGGAAGCCCCGCACCTCATCGACCCACCGGGCCGCAGCGGCCGGGTCCCGGTAGAGCACGTAGGGCACCAGGGTCGGGTAGCCCCGCTCCGGGTCGTACACGATTGCTCCTCGTGGCTAGTCGGGATGACCGACGACGTTGATGACGTTGCCGTGGGGGTCGCGGACGAAGAACCGACGCACTCCCCAGGGCTCGTCGGTGAGTGGGTGGACGATCTCGTAGCCGAGGTGCTGGGCGCGGGCGTAGGCGGTGTCGACGTCGGCGACGTCGACGGACATGACCGAGTCCTCGGCCGCGGTGGCATCGCCGGTCACCAGGCTCACCTGGGCACCGCGGTTGTCCGGAGACCGAAAACTCGCGATCCAGCCGAGGTCGAACGCCTTCTCCAGCCCGAGGAACTCGACGTAGAACTCGTGCCCGGTCCCGGCCTCGGCGACCTTCAGGTTCGGCACGATCCGACGGATCACCATGACTTCATCCTCCTGCATCCGCTGCGCGTGGACACCCTGCCCGACCTCGGGTCTCGATGGTGACTCGGGCGATCACCACATCGTGCTGCTCGGCCGGTGCGGTATCGGGATGGCCCTCCTTCCGGAAAATGTCGCGACAGCAGTGCTCGAGTTCATGACCGGAACCCTGCTGGAGAACCCGCACCGTGTCGGCACGCCGTTACGACACGAACTCGAAGGAGCTCACTCCGCGCGGCGAGGTGCCTTCCGCGTTCTCTACGAGATCGATGACGACCGTCGCCTGGTCACCGTGCTCCGGGTCGAGCACCGCGCTGACGTCTACCGCCCGCGCTGACCACTCGGCTCTCGGGCCCCGAGTAGGCCGCCGCTGCGCCGTCACGATGGGTTGCCGCAGTTCTGTCGGTGTCGACCTCTACTCTCGGCGCGACGACGAACCGGCGTGCCGACGAACCGGAGGAGGCCAGCACATGCAGCACTTCGCCTTCAGCTACCTCACCGCTCCGCGGTCCGAGCTCTACCGCGCCGTCATGCTCGCGTTCGTCGCCGCGAAGCGCCGCTTCACCGTGCACCTGCGCCCCGAGGACGTGCACGACGCGCTCGGCGACGGCACCGAGCTCGCCACCGTGGCCGACGCCTGCGAGCGGCTCAAGGACTGGGGCAACCTGCGCGCTGATCCCGACACCAGCCGGGTCACCACGGTCGAGGACTTCCACCGGGCCCGCTTCCTCTACCAGCTCACCCAGCACGGCGAAGCCGTCGAGGCCGCGCCCGCCACCTACGACGAAGCGCTGGGCCGGCGCGGTGCGCTGCAGGCCGTCGCGCTGGCCGACATCGCCACCCAGCTCCGCGCGCTGCACGAGCTGGCCCTCACCCCGGAACCCGACGCGGCCAAGGTGCACCTGCTGCTGCGCTCGCTGGTCGACCGCTTCACCGACCTCGCCGGCAACGCGCAGGCGTTCATGGGCTCGTTGCAGCGCACGCTCGACCTGCACGACGCCGACATCGAGGTGTTCCGCGCCTACAAGGACCGGCTGATCGACTATCTGCAGCGCTTCATCACCGACCTCGTCGCCACCGGTTCGGAGATCGCCGGGCTCGTCGCTCGGATCGAGGAGCGCGGGGTCGGCCCACTGCTGGAGGCGGCCGCGTGGCGCGAGGCGCAGGACGCCGCACCCGGCGGGGCCGGAACCGACCCAGCCGACGACGACCCGCGGCGCGCCGAGTTCGACCGACGCCGGGTGCTGTGGCACGAGCGGTGGCGCGGGTTCCGGGCGTGGTTCGTCAGCGCCCCCCAGCATCCCAGCCAGGCCAAGCTACTGCGCTCGCAGGCCAGGGCGGCCATCCCGCAGCTGCTGCACGTGGTCGCCGCGCTCAACGAGCGGCGCACCGGCCGGTCCGACCGCTCGGCCGACTTCCGCACTCTGGCCGTCTGGTTCGCCCAGGCGCCCGACGACGCCGCCCGCCACCGGCTGTGGCGCTCCGCGTTCGGGCTCTCCTCCGCCCGGCACCTCAGCATCGACGCCGACACCGTGGCCCGCCGGGCCGACGAGCCCGTCGCGGCCGCAACCCCGTGGTCGGACGCCCCGCCGCTGGAGATCAGCCCGCGGCTGCGCAAGACCGGGAGCTACGAGCGGCGCGGCAAGCCCAACCGGGTCGTCGACCGCTCCGAACAGCGCCGCCACCTCGCCGAGCTCGCCGCCCGCCAGGCCGCCGAGACGGCTGCGGCCAGGGCCGCGCTCGCCACCGGACGCCCGGTCCGGCTCAGCGAGCTCGGCCCGCGTTCCGGCTGTTCCTCGGGCTGCTGGGCGACGCCCTCACCGCGCTCACGCCGGGCCGGCGCGAGGTCGTCACCACCACCTCCGACGGCACGATGGCGATCCGCCTCATCGCGCTGGACAATGCGGGCACCGTCGAGCTCGCCACCGCCGAGGGGGTGTTCTCCGGTCCCGACCACCTGATCGAGATCACCGACCTGACGGTCGACGCCCTGGTGGAGCGCAGCGCATGACGGGCCTGTCCGACGCGCTGGCCGAGTCGCGCACCGTCGAGCTCCACCGCGCCGCCCGCGCCCTGCTGCGCCGCCCCGTGCTGCGCGGCCGCGGCGTCGACGGCGAGCAGTTCGTCCTGGTCCGCCGCCACGCCGCCGCCCTGCGCGAGTGGTTCGACCGCAACACCGGCTGGCGGTTGCTGGTCGACAGCGAGGTGGCCCGGCTGGTCAAGGTGGTGGCCACCACGTCGGACCCCACCCACCCGGCTCGCGACCCGCGCAGCAAGGCCCCGTTCACCCGCCGACGCTACGTCCTGGCCTGCCTCGCCCTGGCCGTGCTGGAGCGGGCCGACGCGCAGATCACCCTGGGGCGCCTGGCCGAGCAGATCGTGCTCGGCGCCGCCGATCCCGCGCTCGTCGAGGCCGGGATCACGTTCACCCTGGACCGTCGCGAGGAACGGGCCGACCTCGTCGCGGTCGTCCGGCTGCTGCTCGAGCTCGGGGTGTTCGCCCGGGTCGCGGGCGACGAGGACGCGTTCGTCCGCGACGCCGGCGACGCCCTTTACGACGTCGACCGCCGGGTGCTGGCCGCCCTGATCGCCGCCCCGCGCGGACCGTCCACGGTGGACGCCGCCGGTTTCGAGGAGCGGCTCGTCGCCCTCACCGAGGAGCTTGCCGCCACCACCGACGACCTGCGCAACCAGCAGATCCGCCGCCGTCTCACCCGGCTGCTGCTCGACGACCCGGTGCTCTACTACGACGACCTCGACGACGCCGAGCTCAGCTACCTCACCAGCCAGCGCCACGCCATCACCAGCCGGATCACCGAGCTCACCGGCCTGGTCGCCGAGATCCGCGCGGAGGGAATCGCGATGGTCGACCCGCTCGACGACCTCACCGACACCCGGATGCCCGAGATCGGCACCGCGGGCCACGCCACGCTGTTGCTCGCCGAGTATCTGGCGCAGCGCAGCCAGCACTCGGTGCCGGTCGTCGAGCTGTACGGACACGTCGCGGCGATGGCCGCCGCGCATCGCACCTACTGGCGCCGCCACGCCACCGACCCCGGCGCCGAGGTGGAGCTCACCGAGCAGGCGCTGCGCAAGCTGGCTGCCCTCGGGCTGGCGAGGCGGCACGGCGAACATGTCACGGCCCGCCCCGCGCTGGCCCGCTACGCCGTCGGCGAGGCCATCATCCAGGAGTCCCGGGCATGAGCGAGCTTCCCCACCCCACCCGCAGCCGGTGGCAGCCGCTGCGCGCCGGCCTCATCGACCTCTTCTACTACGACGCCGAGGAGTTCTGGTTCCACGACGGGCGGCTGCTGCTGCGCGGCAACAACGGCACCGGCAAGTCGAAGGTGCTCGCCCTGATGCTGCCGTTCCTGCTCGACGGTGACCTGTCCCCGCACCGGGTCGAGCCCGACGCCGACTCGAAGAAGCGGATGGAGTGGAACCTGCTGCTCGGCGGGGAGCACCCGTTCCCGGAGCGCCTCGGCTACACGTGGCTGGAGTTCGGCAGGCTCACCGACGCCGGAGAGGCCGAGTTCCGGACCATCGGCTGCGGGCTGAAGGCGGTGGCCGGGCGCAGCATCGCCCGGCACTGGTACTTCCTCACCGAGCAGCGCGTGGGTGCGGAGCTGGCCTTGGTCGACGCCACCGGCACGGCGCTGCCCCGCGACCGGCTCGCCGACGCGCTCGCCGGCCGGGGCGTGCTGCACGACCGCGCGCGCGACTACCGCCGCGCCGTCGACGAGGCACTGTTCGGGTTCGGCGAGCAGCGCTACGGCGCGCTGGTGGACCTGCTCGTCGCGCTGCGCCAGCCCCAGCTCTCGAAGAAGCCCAGCGAGCGGGCCCTGTCCGACGCCCTCACCGAGGCACTGCCCCCGCTCGACCAGGCCGTGGTCGCCGACGTCGCCGAGGCGTTCCGCAGCCTGGAGGAGGACCGCGCCGAGCTGACGGCGATGACCGAGGCGCACGTCTCCGCGCGCGCGTTCCTCGGCCATTACCGGCGCTACGCCGCCGTCGCCGCCCGCCGCCGGGCCGCCCAACCGCGGGCCGCGCAGCAGTCCTACGAACGGGCGCGCGCCGCGCTCGCCACCGCCGAGACCGAGCACGAGCGGGCCGAGCTCGCGCTCGCAGCGGCCCGCGAACGCCTCGCCGGGCTCGAGTCGGCCGAGCAGTCGTTGCGCGCCCGCAAGGACGTGCTCGCCGCTCGCCCGGAGATGCAGGAAGGGGCCAGGCTGCGGGCCGCGGCCGAGCTGGCGCACCGGCTGCGCGGCGACGTCGCCCGCGCCGAGCGCGATGTGCACGCCGCCGCGGCGGCGGCCGGCGCGCGCGAGCGCAAGCACACCGACGCCGCATCCCGGGCCGGGGCCGCCGCAGAGCGGTTCACCGGCCGTCGCGGCGCAGCGGTCGAGGCCGCCGAGGGCGCGTGGCTCGCCGAGGGCCACCGCAGGGAGATCGAGGCCCGGCTGGACGGGGATGGCTCGTACCCCGCCACGGAGCCGGCCGACGCCCGACGCATCGACATCACCGACACCGCGACCGCCCGCGGCGGCGCACCGGCCACCGACGAGGCCGCGCTCACCGAGCTGCGTGCCACTGCCGACGCGTTGGCCGCCCGGCAGGAACGCGCCGTCGCCCACGTCGAGGGGTTGCTCGCGGCCGATGGACGCACCCAATGCGCGCTGGGCGACGCCCGCGCCGAGGTCGAGCGGCTGGTCGCGGCGTTGGCCGAGCTCACCGCGCGCCGCGGCGAGGCCGAGCTCGCCGTCGCCGAGGCCGGCCGCGAGCTCGTCGCCGCGGCGCGTTCCCACCTCACGGCGCTGCGCGAGCTGCGGGTGCCCGATCCGGCCGCACTGCTCGCCGCGCTGGAGCTCTGGGTCGAGACCCTCGACGGTCCCGACCCGGCCCGCACCGCCGTCGAGGCCGCCGGGCACAGCGCGTCCACCGTGCTCGCCAGGGTGGAGGCAGCGCTCGACCAGCGGGCGGCGACCGCGCAGGAACGGGCCGCCGAGCTGGCCGCCGAGGTCGCCCGGCTGGAGGCCGGGGAGGACGGCGCCCCGCCGGTCCCGCACACCCGCGACCCCGGCGCCCGGGTCGACCGCCCGGGCGCCCCGTTGTGGCAGCTGATCGACTTCGCCGAGCACGTCGGGGACGCCGACCGGGCCGGGTTGGAGGCGGCGCTGGAGGCGGCCGGCATCCTCGACGCCTGGCTCACCCCGGCCGGCACGCTGCTCGCCGCCGACACCGGCGACGTCGTGCTGGCACCCGCCCCGTCGGCACCCCGGCCGGGACGCGCGCTCGACGCCGTGCTGGCACCAGCGGTCGACCGCGACGATCCGCGCGCCGCCGCGGTGTCCGACGCAGGCGTGGCCGCGGCGCTCGCCGCGATCGGCCTCGGCGAGCACGGCGAGACCTGGGTCGACGTCGACGGCCGGTTCCGGGTCGGGGTGCTCACCGGGGCCTGGCACAAGCCGGTGGCGCAGTACATCGGCCGCGGCGCCCGCGAGGCGGCCCGCCGGGTGCGGCTGGTGGAGCTGCGCGCGGCCGCCGCCGAGATCGACGCGGCCCTCGCCGCGGTCACCGCCGAGCGCGCCGCACTGGCCGAGCGGCGCACCGTCCTCGCGGCCGAGCTGGCCGCCACGCCCGACGCCGACGGCCTGCGCGACCGGCACGCCGCGGTCGCGGCGCTCGGCGCGGAGCTCGTGCTGGTCACCGCCCGGCGCCGGGAGGCCGACCACCTGCTGGCCGCCGTGACGGACGCCGCCGCCACGGCACGGGAGGAGCTGGTGGCGGGTGCAGACGAGGTCGGACTGCCGGCCGGCCGGGCCGGGCTCGACGAGGTCCGCGCCGGGCTCACCGCCTACCGGTTGGCGCTGGCCGAGCTGTGGCCCGCGGCCCGCGCCCTCGTCGAGGCCCTCCGCGCGGCCACCGACGCCGCTGACGACCTGTCCGTCGCCCGCGACGAGCATGCCGACCGGGTCGAGCGGGCCGAGCGGGCCCGGATCGACGCCGAGTCCGCCGCCGAGGCGCACCGCACGCTGCAGGAGACGGTGGGCGCGGCCGTCGCCGAGGTCGAGCGGCTGCTCGCCGCCGTCACCGCGGACCTCGACACCAACACCCACAACCGACGGGCCGCCGACACCGAGCGGGAGCAGGCGGTCGCCGAGCGCGGCCGTGCGCAGGGCCGCCGCGAGGAGCTGGCCGGGGTCGTCGCCGGCGCCACGCAGGAGCGCGCCCACGCCGCCGCGTCGCTGCAACGCTTCGCCGGCACCGGACTGCTCGCCATCGCGCTGCCCGAGCTGGACACCCCCGACCCGGCGCAGCCGTGGGCCCCCGACCCGGCCGTCCGCCTCGCCCGCCAGATCGAGCGGGAGCTGGCCGAGGTTCCCGACGACGACGGGGCCTGGGACCGCGCCCAGCGTCGGATCACCGACGAGTTCTCCACGCTCGCCGGCACGCTCGCGCGCCACGGCAACACCGCGTCGGCCCAGCTCCGCGACGAGGGCATCGTCGTCGAGGTCGCCTTCCGTGGCCGCCCCGCCACGGTGCCAGAGCTCACCGCCGCGCTGGCAGCCGACGTCGCCGACCGGCAGCGGCTGCTCGACGAGCGGGAACGCGAGATCCTGGAGAACCACCTGGTCAACGAGGTGGCGAGCACTCTGCAGGAGCTGATCGCGGAGGCCGAGCGGCAGGTCGCGCTGATGAACGCCGAGCTCGACGGGCGTCCCACCAGCACCGGGATGCGGCTGCGGTTGGAATGGCGGCCGCGCGAGGACGGCCCGACCGGGCTCGTCGAGGCCCGGCGCAGGCTGCTGCGCCAGACCTCCGACGCGTGGTCGGCGCAGGACCGGGCCGCGGTCGGCGGCTTCCTGCAGGACCGTATCTCGGAGATCCGGTTGCGCGACGAGGCCGGCACCTGGCTCGACCACCTGACGAGCGCCCTGGACTACCGCAGCTGGCACCGGTTCGTCATCCAGCGCTACCAGAACGGCCAGTGGCACCCGGCCACCGGGCCGGCGTCCGGCGGGGAACGGGTGCTCGCCGCGAGCGTGCCGCTGTTCGCGGCGGCTTCGGCGCACTACGCGTCGGCCGGCAACCCGCACGCTCCCCGGCTGGTCACCCTCGACGAGGCGTTCGCCGGCGTCGACGACAACGCCCGCGCCAAGTACCTGGGGCTGCTCGCCGCGTTCGACCTCGACGTGGTGATGACCAGCGAGCGCGAGTGGGGCTGCTACCCGGAGGTGCCGGGCCTGGCCATTGCGCAGCTCTCCCGCACCGACGGGATCGCCGCCGTGCTCGTCTCGAACTGGCGGTGGGACGGCCGCAGCCGCACACAGGTGCCCCGGCCGCTCGCGCTCGCCGCGGCGCGCCCGGCCCCGACGCCGACCGAGGTGCCCCTCACCTCGAGCAGGGAGCCCGGCCTGTTCGATGAACCCTGATCCCCGGCTGGCCCGGCTGCTGGGCGGCGACGAGCTGAGCTGGCTCGTCCAGCGGGCCCGCCGCCGGCTCGAGCGGGGGGAGCCGCTCACCGGCCCGGTCACCCTCACCGACGCGACACCGGCCCAGCGCGACGGCGCCGCCCGGCTGCTCGGTCGGCGGCCCCGGCCGGGCGCAGGCCTCACCGTGCGGTGGGAGGCAGTAGATGACGTGCTGCGCCGGTCCGGTGTGCATCCCGGCGGGCTGGCGTCGGCGATCATCGCGCTGACCGGCCCGGTGCGGGACCGGTCAGCGGAAGCCGTGGCAGCCGAGCGGTCGTGGCAGGCCGCGTTCGCCCCACTCGACGCCGCGGTTGCCACCCGTCCCGAACTCGCCGCCTGGGTGGCCGGCATCCGCGCCACCGGCCTCGTCCGCCGGCTCGCCGTCACCCCGGACACCGCCGCGCCCCTGCTCGCCGACCTGGCCACGGCGCTTGCCGCGCTGCCGACCGAGGGCGAACCGATCGGCCGGTTCGCCGAGCGCCTCCTCGGTTCGGCGCACGCCCTGGACGACGACCGCCCCCTTGCGACCCTCGTCTTCGGCGTCGCAAGGGTGCTCGGTGATGCCCCGGACGGGACGGGCGCGGCGTGGCGCCGCGGCGTCTGGGCCCGGGTCGGGCTGCTGCGCGACGACCTGTCCAGCACGGTGCTCACCCTCGGGCTGCCCGGTGACTCCGCCAGCACCACCGGCCGGGTGCTGGGGTTGTACCGCGAGGCCGGCCAGCCCACCGTGCTGACCCTGCGCCAACTCGTCCGTGATCCGCCCTGCTGCGAGGTCGCGGCTGCGACCGTATCGATCTGTGAGAACCCGGTGGTGGTCGGTATGGCGGCCGACCGGCTGGGACGCGATGCAGCCCCGCTGGTGTGCGTCGCCGGCCAGCCCGGCGCGGCGGCGATGTCATTGCTGCGGCTGCTGGCCGGCGCCGGGGCACAGCTGCGCTACCACGGCGACTTCGACTGGGGCGGGCTGCGCATCGGCAACGTCGTGTTCGGCCGGCTCCCGGTGACGCCGTGGCGCTTCGACACCGACTCCTATCGCAACGCCGCAGCCACCGGCACCGGTCGGGAGCTGACCGGTGCCCCGGTGGAGGCGTCGTGGGATCCAGGTCTCGCCACAACCATGCGGACGGCCGGTCGCGCCATCGAAGAGGAACGGGTGCTCGACGACCTCGTCGCAGACCTCGCCATTACCCCACCCCGGTGACCGCGGGGCCGGACAGATCCTGACCGGCAACCCGGCACCGGAAACCGACCATCACCGGTATCGTATCGGCGATACGATCAGGAGTGGCCATGGATGAGCACGCCATCGGGGTAGCCGTCCGGCTCCGAACCCCTACCGCGACCGCGACCAGTACGAGGTGACGCGCAAGAGCACTGTGTGATCGCTTTGTGCGAAGCTGCGCGGGTGCACGACGGCCTCGCCGCAGGTATCTACGAGTCGCTCAACAC
>JBBSGM010000141.1:0-10737 GCA_038254065.1 Mycobacteriales bacterium
CA
This sequence comes from Mycobacteriales bacterium, assembly GCA_038254065.1. Lineage (GTDB taxonomy): Bacteria > Actinomycetota > Actinomycetes > Mycobacteriales > Pseudonocardiaceae > Pseudonocardia. The sequence goes on from JBBSGM010000141.1 coordinate 3, forward strand.
GGGCGCGTTCGAGTTGGGTGCGGGCGCCGGTGAGGTCCCCCAGGGCCTGGAGCACGAGGCCGAGGTTGTTGCGCCTGATGCCGATGTCGGGGTGGTCGGGTCCGAGGGCGGTCTCGCTGATCTGCAGGGCGCGTTCGAGTTGGGTGCGGGCGCCGGTGAGGTCCCCCAGGTCCTGGAGCACGAGGCCGAGGTTGTTGCGCCAGATGCCGATGTCGGGGTGGTCGGGTCCGAGGGCGGTCTCGCCGATCTGCAGGGCGCGTTCGAGTTGGGTGCGGGCGCCGGTGAGGTCCCCCAGGTCCTGGAGCACGCGGCCGAGGTTGTTGCGCCAGATGCCGATGTCGGGGTGGTCGGGTCCGAGCGCGTCCTCGGTGAGGTTGACCGATCGCTGCGCCAGCGGCAGCGCCTGCCGGTACTGCCCCCGCCCACGCAAATAGGTCGATGCCCGAGCAAGCAGCCTGCCGGCGTCCTCGCCGGCGATGCCGTCGCGCTCGGCATGCTCACAGACGGTCAGCAGGTGCGGCAGGAGCCATTCGCAGTCCGGCCACCGCTCAACCTCCCAACTCTCGTTCGGGAACACGGCCCGCAGCAAGTGGACCGCTGCGGCGGCCCATGTCTGGACGCCAGTGGTGTCGAGACGTGCCCGGACGACAGCCTGCACCAGCCGGTGCACCCCTAGCGTGTCGGCGCTTAGGGTGAGCAGAGAGTAGCGGCCCAGCACCGCGAGAGTGGCGTTGTACACCAGCGGATCACCGGCCGCGGCGGCGAGTTGTTCGGGCAGCACGTCGGGGTGGGCGGCGAGCAGGGACCGGGGGATGTCGGGGGCCAGGAACGCGCACAACCCCAGCAGCGCCTCCGCTGCGGGAGCCAGTATTCGGACCTGGTCGAGCGACACCGACCACACCGTGGCCACCCGCCGTTGATCGGCCTCGGGTCCCGCGGGAGTATCGAGGCCGAAGAGTTCCCGCGACCGCCCGCGGACCAATTCCAGGTAGTCGCCGAGCCCGATGCGGGTTGCCTCCAGGTAGGCCGCGGCCTCCTCCAACGCCAGCGGCAGATCGCCCAGCAGCTCGCCCAAGCCATCAAGGCCCGGCAGGTCGGCCGGATCGGCGAGGGCGGTGCGGTGGGCCAGGAAACGTATCGACTCCTCCCGGGACAGGACGTCCAGCCGTAGCGGGTCGGCCTGGTGGCCCCACGCCGACCACCGCGAGGTGACCAGAACATTGCCCGCACCACCCGGCGGGAGCAGCCCATCCAGGGTGTGCGGCTGCTCGGCGTTGTCATAGATCAGCAGCCAGCGGTCCCGACCCCGGAGCAGGTCGAACAGCTCCGCGATGACCGCGGCCTGATCTGCTGACGGCACAACGCCGAGCCGTCGGGCCAAGCCGGCCAGGGCGGCGGCGGTGGTGGTGGGTTGATCGGCGGGGACCCACCAGATGACGTCGTAGTCGCTGGCGAAGCGGTGCGCGAACTCCACCACCAGCGCGGTCTTCCCGACCCCGCCCAACCCGTGCACCGCCTCCACCGGCACCACCGCCGCCACCACACCGTCGCGGACCCGGGCGTGCAACGTGTCGAGCAGCTCGGTGCGGCCGGCGAAGTTGCGGTTGCGGGCGGGCAGGTTGCTCACCGGCGGGCCGGCCCCCGGGAACCGCCCAGGGGCTTGACTCGCGGCGTCGGCGACGGGCGCCGCGCCGGGGAACGCGGTGCTGGTCGGGCGCGGTGGTGGCGGCCCCACACCATCGAGCAGCCGTTCGCGGGCGGTGTCCTCGTCGACATCGAGCAGGTCGACATACACGCGCGTGGCCATCAGCCCCGGGGGTCGACACGGCTGGACCCGCACCGGAACCAGCAAGCCGAGCTCACCCGTCGGATCCGCGGCGAACGCCACCCGCCATTCGGACTCACCGAATGTCGACTTGACATAGGCCGGGGACAGCACTGCGATCGTCCGTGCCGCCGTCGTGGTGGCCTGCTGCATCGCGTGCACGAAGTCGTGGCCCGGGCGCATGTCCAGCACCTGCGACACCGTCGTGTAGCCGGCGCGTTCCAGCTCCACGGCGATCCACCGAGCCCACGCCTCGTTCACCCCGGTGTAGCTGATGAAGAAGTCCCGCCCCGGACCCTCGCTCAACCCGACCCCCGCGCCAGCACCTGTCCCGACCAGCCGACAGCCAGCCCAGGCCGCGACATGGCCACCGACCGCAGCAACCACTCCGTCGCCAACGAGAACATTCGCGTTACGCCCCCGCCTGCTCCCGGACCCGACGCGCTCACCAGGGCGCCGGTCCGGTGCCGGCCCCACACGGCGATAGGGTCGAGTGCTCGCCGAGGTCGGGTTGAGGTCGGGATGATAGCGCCACCTGCGGATCAGGCTGCGATGGGAAGCGGCAGTACGAACACATCGAAGAGTGGCGCGTTGTCCCATCGCGGCCGCAGTTGTGAGACGGGTTGCCAACCCCAATGGATGTATGCACGCCGCGCGGTCAGGTTGTCTGGCTCCACCAGGAGCGTGGCCCGCTGCTCGCGCCGCGGCTTCAACAGCTCGTTATGCAATGCATGCGCTATGCCGCGGCCCGCAAACGAGCGGCACACCATGATTTCGGACAGGGCGAAGGTTCTGGTGCCATCTTCGAGCGTGAACCCCGGCTCCGGTTCGTGAGTCAGTCCCTGCCACCAACCGTGACTGGTTGCGTATCCGGTCAAGGGCCAGCCCCACGTCTGACCAACGGCCGAGCCGTCCAGCCATGCGATTACCATTTCGAATGTGGGTGATGACGTGTATGCGTCTAAACGGTTCATGAACGTTTCTATGCTGTCGAATGGATCGCCGCTGGCGATCGCCTCGACGTAGGATTCGCGGTAGATGGTCTCGACATGCGGGCGCGCCGCTGCTGCTTCTGCGGAGGCATGACGTGTGAATGTGAGCTGTGCGGCGTCGATGTTGGCTGCCACGTGACTACACCGCCATTTCTGTCGTAGCCAAGTCGTACCGAGCGCAGAATTCGTCGTCAGCGAGTGATTCGGCAAGGGCTCGCAGGTTGCGCATTTCCGACAGCGTTCGGGGCGATGCGACAGTACCCTGAACAGCCTTGAGTACCTCGATCCCTTGCTCGATTGCACCCCGCTCGTCGCCCACGGTGGCGAGGGTGGCGGCGAGTTGAGCACGGTAGTTTGCCCGGTTCCTCGGTGACAAGTCGCTGTCTTCGAGACTGTTTCTGTAAAGTCGAACCGCGGCGGCCGGCTGACCGAGGTAGCGGTAACCCTTCGCCTCGTGAACGGTGATCTCGCCGGGCGTCACGAACTGGAGCCACGTTTCTTCCTCGCCTGCGGATCCCGCCCTATCGATGTCGCGCCACGACCGTGTGATTGCCGCTTTAAACTCTTGGGTGTCCCCAGTCACAGCGTGTGCGATGGCCTGCCTGCCGCCGATGAGCGCGTGGAGCCGAGGCGAGGATTGGAACCGAGCCAGGTCCGTCAGGCGCCCACTGAGCCGCGCGGCCTCCCGAGCGGCGCCTCGGTGCTGTCCACGGTCCGCGATGTAGACCGCTTGCAAGGCCATCTTCTCGACGGCCTGGATCGTGAGTCGTGGATCCCCAGCCTGATCGGCCAACAAGAATGCTTCCGCGTAGAGATCACGAGCCTGCCGTTGATTTCCGGCGTCATAGCTCAACCACCCGACGCACACCGCGAGCTCACCTGCAATAGCCATCAACTCTCGCCCGACGTCTTCGCGGTAGTCCGCTTCATCGAGCATGCGACGAGCGTCATAGTAGTGAGTCAATGCTGCCTGCGCGAGGGTGGCCCCGCCGATTGCCTGGTCACGAAGGTAGAGACTGTCTACCGCGGCGCGAATCGCCCGGATGTCGGCCGGGTCGATCTTTGTCGGTATTGTTCGGCCACCATATGAGGTTCCAGGCAGTGCTACGGCTGCTGCAACGGCTGTCCCTGCGTTGCGCAAGAAGCGCCTTCGGTCCATGTCCTCGTCATCCTCTTCGGTGCCTAATCGGCGTGATTCTTGGTTCACCCCGCTTGCGTCGGGAAGCGGCGCCCCCATGTGGGCCAGGATGCGAAGGTAAACGCCTTGGGGTCGCTTGATGGCGCCCGACTCCCAGCGGGAGATAAGACGAACGTCGAGCAGATTCCCGCGAGCTTCCTTTAGTTTGTACGATGTCGCTTCGACTTGCTCCTTCAAGTCCGTTCGTGACCAGTGCTGCACTTCTTCGCGCCATACCTTGAGTCGTTCGCCCCATGGTCGCGCGTCATCACGAGTGTCACCCGCGGTCATCGGAACCACCTCGGCCGGCCTGGGGTTTGCCCTCTGAATTTCATCCCGTGCCCTCGCAATGCCACGGGACGTGACGCTGGACTCACTGCATGCGACATGAGACGCACCGTCAGCCCCGGCCCTCGCGGGCCTGCAGCGCTTCGAGCTCGGCGCGGAGGTGGTCCACATCCCAGCGCATGTGCCCGCCGGCGGTCCGAACGGCCGGCTTTGCGAGGCCGGCGGCGGCCCAGCGCGTGAGGGTGCTCCGGTCTATCCCGAGCGCCCGTGCAGCGGCGCCAGTCGTAACGAGGCGGGTGGCGGCGGCCATGGGGTCATCGTCCCACCTCGCCTACGTCGATTGCACGCCCATCATCGTTCGCATCACTTGCATCGTTCACATCGTTCGATGTACCCTGGTCTGCACCGTTTGCAACGTCCGGAGCTTACGGTTGATCAGCTCCGAACGACGAGCCACGCCAACGCAAGGAGGAGCAATGCCAGGTCAAGGCGGTTCTGCAGGGTCAGTGACGGGCGCGCCGAGGTTCTACAGCGTCGCGGCAGTGGCCGAGATGTTGGGCATGTCGCCGATGACGGTCTACCGCGCCATCGCGGCAGGCGAGTTCCCGGCGGTGCGCATCCGCGGGCGGCTGATCGTCCCGGCGCGGGCGGTCGACGCGATGGCCGACGTCGCGATAGCTGAACACACGGTTGTCGACGCCGCCGGGTGGGTCGCGAACAGGGGGTCGCGGCGATGAGGCTGGCGACGTCGCCTGCTGGCGGTCCGGTGCTGGTCTGCGCCGATTGCTGCGAGGGGTTCGTGTGGGATTCCTCGCCCGATCTTGCCCGGTGCGTGTGGTGCGCCGAGCTCCACGTGTGGCGCGAGGGCGAGGGCGCCGCCGATCACATCGAACATGCGTCACGTCTGTCGGCCGGGCGCACTGTCAAGGGGGGTGTGACATGTCAAGCGTCGGATTGTTGATCTTTTTCGCGATTGTGGGTGCGGTGATCTGCGCGAAGGCGCGGGTCGCGGGTGGGGCGATCGTGTTCGCGCTGGTCGCGCTGGTGTTGTTCGTGACCACTCCGGTCGGTGCGGGCCTGCCGGGGGCGGCGGCGAATTTCCTGTCCGCAGTGGATTCCGCCGCGACTCCGGCGTTGACCACGCCGCACGGCCGGTCGGGGGCGGCGGGATGAGCACCTCGACGACGACCACCCCGACCCGTGCGATCGGGCCGGTAGGGGACTGGCGTCACAGGGCCGCGTGCCGCGATGTCGACCCGGAGCTCTTTCACCCGGCCGGCGTGGCCGGCCCGGTGGTTGACGCGCAGGTGGCGCAGGCCAAGGCCGTCTGTGCGCGGTGCCTGGTCCGGGCTGAATGCCTGGCATGGGCGCTGCGCGCACTGCCCTTCGGGGTGGCGGGAGGCATGACCGAGCAGGAACGCGGACGCACCCGGGCCCACCGCGGCGGGGCCGCGCCGGGCGGGACGGCGGAGGGGAACCGCGGCGGCAACCGGGTTCCCCTCCTGATCTCCGCAGCACACAACCCCTGGCAGGGACACGAGCACTGGAAAGAATCTGAATGATGGTGTCAAACGGCAATCTTGGCAACCGGCCCGGTTGGGTTGAAGGTTCGGCCGTCGCGCAGCAGGGCCCAGAGCACGTCGACGAGGCGGAGGGCGAGGGCGAGCACGGCTTGCTTGTGCAGGAGACGTTCGCTGCGTTTGCGGTCGTAGAAGGCGCGCGAGGCGCCGCCGGCTTTCAGGCTGCACATGGCGGCCATGTAGAACACTCGCCGCAGTCTGCGGTTGTCGCGTTTTGGGCGGCGCAGGTTCCCGCTGATGCGTCCGGAATCTTGTGGCACGGGAACGAGTCCGGCGTAGGAGGCGAGCCGGCCTGCGGTGGCGAATCCCTCGAGGCTGCCGCCGGTGGCGACGATGAACTCCGCGCCCAGTACTGGACCGAAACCGGGCAGCGATTCGATGATCTCCGCGTCGTGGTGGGTGCGGAAACGTGCAGCCAGGAGCTTGTCGGCTTCTTTGATCTGCCGGTCGAGATCGAGCAGTCGTGCGGCCTGGCGAGCGATGAGCGCGGCGGACGTCTCCTCGCCGGGCAGTTGCAGGGTCTGAGCCTCCGCCGCGGCGACTGCGGCAGCGGCGATGGTGGCGACGACCGAGGGCCAGGCACGGTTCTCGCGCAGGTAGCCAGCCACTCCAGCTTCACCCGCGGCGCGGATCGCCGCCGGGGTCTGGAACCCAGTCAACTGCACCAGCGGCGAACGTTTGGTGAAGTCGAAGGCGCGTTCCTGATCTCCCACGCACACCACCCCCAGCAGGGATCCGAGCAGCGGAAGGAATCTGAGAGTAGGTGAACACTCCGAACAACGACACGAGCCACGACGGCGGGTCACCGCCCGCGGTGGCCCGCGCCGAGGACGGCGCGCAGGCGTGGGCGTCGGTGGTCTGTCACCAGCGCACCGCCACTGCTGATCACCGCGACTTCTACGCCCTGGCCGGGGACATGGTCGCCACGCTGCACGCGCTGGAGGACCTCGCGGGAGTTCTGGGCGGACAGATCAGCGCCTATGACCAGGGCCACCGGGTTTATGACGACACCCCGGGGATGGACCCGGCGCAGCGGTTGACCGCGGCGTCGGTGTCGCTGGGCGGCGTGGCTCACCTGCTGGCTGAGGCCCAGCGACAGGCCCACACGTTCTGGTCGCTGATCGGTCACATCGGTGTGGAGGTCGACCAGTGACCGCCCAGGGCGCCGCCACCGCGGGGGAGCTCACCCACCCCGGTGAGCAGGGCAGCCCCGTCGGGCTCCACCGGGGTCCGCCGCGGGCCCCTGACGCCGCGGGATCCGAACACGCCGGCTCTCGGCGAGGTGCTCGACGCCGAGCTCGTCGACGAGCTGGGGCCAGCAGACCTCGCGCCGACCCCGACCGGGCAGTACGTGCTCGAGGCGGAGGTCGTCGCACCGGCGCCACGGCGGGGCCCGCTGGACGCCGATCTGGTCACCGGGCAGTACCCGACGGTGCTGCGCGGCGGCAGGGTCACCGATCCGGGCGCGGTCACCGCGATCCGCGCCCGCACCACCTACGCCCGGCTGGTGTGGTGGCGCAAGCTTTCGACCCGCCGTCCCGCCGGCTACCGGGGGCCCGGTGGTGGTGATGGCCCCGATCTGGATGGACCAGGGCTGGTGTGCCCAGACCGACCCGGAGGCGTTGATGGGCACCGTTCGAGGGTGTCGCGGGGACCGTCGCGCCGCCAGCCCGGCCGTGTCTGCCAGCATCTGGGACCTCGTCGCGGCTGCCCAGCGCGGTGACCGGGAGGCGTTCGGTCGGCTCTATGACCGCCACGTCGAGGCGGTGGACCGCTACGCCCTGGCCCGGGTGGGCGACCGCCCGCTGGCCGAGGACCTGACCGGTCAGGTGTTCCTGCGGGCCTGGCGTGGGATCGGCTCGCTGCACGACCAGCACGCCGACATCGGGGCGTGGCTGGTCAGCATCGCCCACCAGCTCGCCTCCTCGATCCCCGTAGGCGCACCACATCCGGGAGACGACACCCCACCACCAGAGCACACCAGCGTGCACGTCACAGGAGGACGGCGATGAGCGTGAGCGGTCCGCGATCGAACCGGGACACCGCCAGGGTCGGGATGATCCCGGTGGACCGGATCCGGGTGCACCACCGCAACGTCCGTCACAGTTTGACCGGCCTGGAGGAGCTGGCGGCGTCGATTCACCACGACGGGGTCCTCGTCCCGCTGATGGCGCACCAGAAATACCACCGCGGCCCCGGTGGTCCCGATTTGGAGCTGTTGCACGGGCACCGTCGGCTGGCCGCCGCGGAGATCGCCGGGCTGCGCCGGGTCCCGGTCGTCGTGGTCCCCTACCACGCCGATGACGAGGCGCTGGTGGTGATGCTCGCGGAGAACACCCGCCGCGCCGAGCTGACCGGCCCGGACCGGGCCCGCGCGGTCCGGGACCTGATCGAGGAGGTCGGCTACACCTCCACCGCACTGGCCACCCGGCTCAGGATCAGCCTCGCCGAACTCCGGGCCTGGCGCCACGGCACCACGGCGCGGGCGGCCGGGTCGCCCACCCAGGGCGCGCAGGGCCCTCGCCCGCCGCGGCGGCGGCACCCGAGCATCCGACCCAGCGCGGTGCACACCCTGCTGGCCCGCTGCGACACCGGGGCGCTCACCCCAGCCGGGCTGATCACCGAGTTGCGGACCCTGCTCGCCGGCTGGTCCCCGGCCACCCCACCACCTCCCGCCACCGGACCGGGCACCTCGGCGGATGGGGCGGTGGTGGAGCAGCTGCTCGGAGTGGAGCTCGTCACACCCGACCCGGCCTCAACGGGTGAGGCACGGTCTACGGGACGCGGTGACGCCACGACCCGGGAGGAGGGGTGGAAGCACACCGCGGTCCCCGTGGGGTGGTGGACCCGATGAGCGGTGTCTATCAGATCAAGGACGCGCGCGGGCGGGTCCATCGGGTCGCAGGTGCTGACCCGCTCACCGCGATGCGGCGAGTCGCCGACCTGTACCAGGTGGCGGTGGTGGGTTGGCGGGAGTCCCGCAACGCCCGCGACGCAGCCCGACCCGGCCCGCCCGGGCACGACCCCACCGCCGGGGAGGTGGCGCGCGGCCGCACCACGCTCACCGGGTCCGCCGCCCGCGACGGCACCGCACCGGATTACCTGCCGAGACGCCCTGCGGCGCCCGCCGCGCGCCCGGCCGAGGGTGATCTGTCCCAGGGGACGACCCCGCTGAACGCGACCGACCCCACCACCACCACCACCGGGGCCGGGCCCACCAGCACCGGGCCCACCGACGCCTCCGTGGAGGATACCGGGGCGGATCAGCAGGTCGCGGCCAGCGAGCAGGCGTTGCGCAACTTCATCGCGTTGGCGCCCTACGCCCGCTCCGGTGACCCCGGGTCGCGGTGGGCCGCCGGGCGTGGGGTGGATGCGGCCCTGGTCCGGGCCGTGCAGGTCGGCGCGATCACCGCGGGTCAGGCGCAGCGGGAACTGTCGGCCCGCTGGGCGGCGCGACCCGACCCCTCGAGCACCGCTGTGAGTACCGCGGACACCGCGGGGCAGGTACCTGACCGGTTCCCGATCGCCCGCGACCTGGCGGTCTGGATCGCCGAGGACGCGATCGGGCTGTTCCTGGACAACCGCGACCAGCACGGACTCGACGAGACCCAGGCCCGGGCCGCCTCGATCCTGCAGATCGCCGAGGGGGTGTTGACCCCGGACGACCCGGTTGCCGCGCCACCCGCCGTGACCGCACCGGCAGATACTGCACGCGAGCCCCCCGACGACGGTCCTGCGTGCGGGCGTCTCCCCGACGCCGTCGCCGGAAACGGCCCGACCACGCGGGCCAGTTCCGCGCTGGAGCCAGTCACCACGCGCGCCCACGACGCAGTTGTCGAGTCCGGTGAGGCCCCGCCCACCCAGGCTGTGTCCACCGGCCCGAGCACCGAGCCGACCACGCACCACGCCTGCGGGCGGGAGCCCACCGCAGTGTTGGTCGACCGCGCCCGCGCCGCGGTGGCCGCGCTCCCCGAGCCGGGCGCCGGGGCCGGTGGACCCCGCGGGGACGAGCAGGCCCGCCGCGAGCAGCTCACCGTCTGGCACACCGACGACCACGCCGCCACCACCGCCGAGAGCGGCACCGGCCGGTTCGACGCTGATGACCCGGCCGCCGGCAGGCAGTGGTGACCGTGGTGCTGACTGTCACCGATTCGCTCGTCTGCGGGGTCCCGGTGGTGTGGTCGGCCAATCGGTTCTGGTCGGCGATCGGGCACATCGGCGTCGAGGACGTGACGTCGTGAACGTGTTTGTGCTGTTCGTCGTGTCCGCGTTCGCCGCGGTGGTGACCTGGCGGGTGGGTCGGCGCGGTATCGCCTTCGGTCTGGCCGTGTTCGCGCTGTTCCCGGCGTTGACGCTGCTGCGTCAACTCCCCTGGTGGGTGTACCTGCTCGTCGCCGTGTTGGTCGCGGTGGGGGTGTGGCATCACTTGTCGCGGTCGGCGGCGGGCCGCGACCGCGGCGTCGCTGTGGGAGCTGGACGAGGCCGAACGTGCCCGCGACGATCTCACCCACTGGCGCGGCCGTTGTGCCCGGCCCGCCGGCGCCGCGGAGTCTGGGCGGGCCGGGCGGTGATCGCCCGGCGCATCCTGTTCCTGCTGCTGGGCGTCGTCGCCGCGGCAGCCGCCGTGCTGTCCTTCGCCGCCCTGCGCGATCTCGCCCTCACCTGCGGGTTCACTCCGTCACTGGCGTGGCTGCTGCCGGTCGTCGTCGACGCCGACGCCGGCGCCGCCGCCGGCTCGCTGGTGTGGCTCGGCGGCCGGGTGGCCGAGCCTGCGCGCCGGTTCGCCCGCGTTCTCGCGCTGGCGCTGCTCGGCCTGTCGGTGGCGGCGAACGCGCTCGGGCACGGCCTGGAGGCGTTCCGGCTCCCGCCCGCG
>JBBSGM010000142.1:0-10732 GCA_038254065.1 Mycobacteriales bacterium
CAGCCTGCTACCGGGCCTCCTGACAGTTACCCGGACCGGACTTTCACCGGCAAGCGACGACGAGCTTACGACTGGTGATCAACCACTCAACATGATCAACCTCCACCCTTCTGGACGCACAATGGAACAAGATCGAACACAGGTTGTTCTCCCAGATCACCATGAACTGGCGCGGCCGACCACTCCAGACCCACCAGATCATCATCGACCTGATCAACTCCACCACCACGACCACCGGGCTGACCGTGCACTGCGTCCTGGACACAGCTCAATACCCCACCGGCATCAAATACACCACCAAAGACATCGACGCCCTCCCGATCACCCGCCACGACTTCCACGGCGAGTGGAACTACACCCTGTGCCCCCCGACACGCCGTAGCGACCGGAAGTTATTTCTTCGCGGGCCCTAAGAACACCACGAGACCGCAGCCACCGCTACGGGGTCGACCGCACGCGTGCCGACACCGTCGTCTACTCCGTGCTGGCCGAGGAGTGGCCGGCCGTCGTCGCGCGGCTGCGGCAGCTCATCGAGCAGGGTGCGGGCGGCCGGTCGGTCGGGGACCGGTCACCACCCGTAGAGACGGGCGACCGCGCCGAAGTCGACCTCGTCCCCGTACGCCGCGGAGGCCTCGACCAACTGCTTCCTGGCCGCGTGGCCGATCGACGTGGGAACGTCGGTCTGGTCGGCCAGGTCGAAGGCGTGCTGGAGGTCCTTCAGCATGTGGCCGAGTTTGAAGCCCGCCGTAAAGTCCCCGTGGAAGACGCGGTTGGGGTACAGGTTGGCCAGCTGCGCGTTCGTTCCTCCCCCTCCGGAGGTGATCGCGTCGATCGCGACCAGCGGATCGACGTCCGCCTCGCGTGCCATGGCCAAGGCCTCCCCGGAGGCGACGGCGTTGACGGCCACCAGGTAGTTGTTGACGAGCTTGACGACCAGCCCGGACCCGATCGGTCCGCAGTGCCGGAGCTTCGACGGGTCGCCGATCGCGGTCAGCACCGGCCTGGCACGATCGACCGCCTCGGCCGGGCCACCCACCCAGAAGCCGAGGGTCCCGGTGCGGACCGCGAGGACACCGCCGGCGGCCGGCGAGTCCAGGTACGAGACGCCGCAGGCCGCCGCGTCATCGGCGAGCTCGCGCGCGACCCGCGGGGAATGGGTCGACATCTCGACGAGCACCGAGCCGGGCTTGGCGGTCCGCAAGACGGACCCCACCACGGAGCAGACCTCCGCGGTATCGGGCACGATCGAGCAGACGACGTCCGCATCCGCGGCCGCGGCGGCCGGGTCGTCCACGGTCGACCATGCCTCCGGCAGCCGGTCGGGAGTGCGTGACGAGACGACGACCTCGTACCCGGCCGCGAGGAGGCGCTCCACCATCGGCGCTCCCATGAGCCCGGCCCCGACAAATCCGACGCGCATCGCGAGGTCTCCTTTCTGTCGTTTCCGGCAACTGGTCACCGGACCGGGGACGATGGCGAACGCCATTCGACCCGCACCGGCAGGCTGTTGTAACTCGCCTTCAGGATGTTGGCGCTGATCCGGGCCCCGCCAGACGCGACCATGCTCGTCGTGGTCGACCGCAACGTGCCCAGCACGTGCTTCAGCTCCATGTGCGCCAAGAATCGTCCGAGGCACCGGTGCGGGCCCGCGCCGAACGCCATGTGGCCGGTCGGCCTCTCCCGCCGCATCTCAGCGGGGCGCTCGAAGATGCGTTCGTCTCGGTTCGCCGAGCCCAGCAGCACCATGATCATCGCATGGTCGGGGAGGGAGACGCCATCCACCACCTGGCGTCCCACCGCCGTGCGGAACGTGGCGCGAACCGGCGACGCGAGCCGCAGCCCCTCGTCGACCAGACTGGTGAACCCGTCGGACGCGGCCGCGGACAACGCCGATCCCGGCTGGTCGATCACGAACGCAGCCAGGATGTAGCAGATCGCGGACACGATGGTCTCGTAGCCGGCCTGGAAAAGCTGGAGCGCCGAGAGGATGACCTCCTCCCGCGCCGTCGGCGTCTCCGCGCGGCGCCAGTCCTCGACGAGCACTCCCCCCGTCCCGGTCGGTGCCTCCCCGACATTGGCGTCGAGGAACCTCGTCACGGCCCGGACGCACGACAGGTTCGCGTGCATGACCCGCGCCCTGGCCGACGGCACCGAGAACTCGTCCCCCGGGTCGAGTGCCCGCGCCGTCAGGTCCACCCACGAGGCGAGAACCCTCGCCACGTCGTCGCTGTGTCCCATGAGGTTGCCGATCGCCTTCGCCGCCACGGGCTTGGCGAGATCAGCGACGACGTCGAACTCGCGTCGCTCGGCCGCCAACCCCGCGATCACGCGACGGACGTGGTCGCCGATCGCCTCCTCGGCCGCGTTCAGCCGGGGCTTGCTCAGGATCGTGGCGACCATGCGGCGGAGGCGGGCGTGTGTGGCGCCGTCGGTCGACGACACGACACCGCCCGAGTCACCGGCGAACTTCAGGTTGAGCTGCCGCGGGGGTGTGCACCGGGAGTCCGTGATCGGCGCGTCCCGGCCGAAGGCCAGCGCGGCGGAGAACGCCTCGGGAGCGGCCAGGACGCTGCGCACCTCCGAGTACCGGCTCAGCACCCAGATGTCGAGCGGTTCGAGGAATGCGACCGGACAGTGGTCGCGAAGGGCCTGGTACGCCCGGTAAGGCTCCTTGAGCGTGCTCGGGCTCATCGGGTCGAACAGCTCGATGGCGTTCATCGTGGATCACCGGCCCCGGCGGGGCGCGCCCCGCCACCTATCCCTCGCCCTCCATGAATCGGTACGCCCGCCGGAGCGTCGAGATCGAGTCGATGCTGAGCTCGTCCACGTCGACCTCCTTGTCCCACTGCTGCTCGAGGAAGTCGAGGAAGGTCAGGATCGCCAGCGAGTCGAGGACACCGGTGTCTATGAGGTTCGTCTCCGGCCCCAGCTCGGCGGTGTCCACACCGATCTCGTCGAGGAACTCGACCGCGTTCTTGATGAATTCTTCCTCCGAGGACATCGGATACCCTTCTTCTGGCAGGTGGGAGACTTCTGCGGGCTCCTGCGGTCCACCGACTCGTCACAGCGCGGCCCTCAGCACGTCGTGGACCTCGCGCCGGGCCCGGTGCGCCACCGGCGTGGCGGCGGCGAGCGTGTCGAACCCGTGGAACGCTCGGGGGAACTGATGGAGCTCGGTGGGGACGCCGTCTTCCAGTAGTCGCCGGGCGTAGTCGACGCCCTCGTCCCGCAACGGGTCGTACTCGGCGGTCAGCACGTAGGCCGCCGGCAGTCTCGACAGGTCGCCGGCGCGCGCCGGCGCGGCGTACGGGGACACGACGCCCCGGCCCTCGGCTGGGCCGAGGTAGTGGTGCCACATGTGCACGCAGCTCTGGTGGTCCCACACCGGGGTGTCGGTGAACGCCCGCACCGACCACGTCCGGAGCCGGTCGTCGGTCACCGGGAACAGCAGCAGCTGCAGCCTCGGTGGGTTGATGCCTAGGTCGCGCGCCCGCAAGCACAGGGCTGCGGCCAGAGCCCCCCCGGCGCTGGTCCCGGCGACGGCGACCCGCGTGGGGTCCACGCCCCACGACGCGCCACCGGGACCGCACAGCCACCGGAACGCGAGCATGCCGTCGTCCAGGCCAGCCGGGTAGGGCGACTCGGGTGCTAGGCGGTAGTCCGCGCTGGCGACGATGCACTCCGTCTCCCGGCACATCTCGAGACAGCGCGGGTGCTCGAAGTCGAGGTCGCCGGAGATGAAGGCGCCGCCGTGCAGGTACAGCACCGCCGGGCGGGGCTCGGCGCCTCCGACGGGCCGGTAGACCCGCACGGTCACCGGGCTCCCGTCTGCGGTGGGCACCACGACGTCCTGGACCTGCACGTCGGGATCGTCCGTCGCCCACTCCCCGATCAGGAGGGACACCTTTCGTCTCCGCGCCGCCTCGCGCCGCACCGTGGCCGGATCGGCGTGGTCGACGCGGCGGTACAGCTGGGCGGCCCGCGCGAGCTCCGGGTCCATGGGGTGCGGGGGCGCCACCCGTGCTGGTTCAGTCCGCATGGCGAGCACCGCTCCCGGATCGCCGCGAGGGATCGCCGGCACCGCCCGTGCGATGGGCGTATCTTAAGATCAACGCCCCTGCACCGTCGTCGCCGGCAGTGATGTCCCAGCTCCCGCTGGACGCCGGCTGCCATCCGACCGACTCTGCCGGGTAGGACGCTCCGTCCCACTCGATCAGGCCCGCCACCACGAAGACGAACTGGCCGCTCGGGCCGGCCTCCGGAACAGCGAGCCGTGCCCCGGCGCCCGCGGTCACGTAGCGGGCATCGAGGCTGTCCTGCTCCCCGCTCAGCAGCGTGGTCGACCCTCCCGGTGCCGTCGCGAGGTCGTCGGTAGGGTCCGCCGCGACGTCCCAGCTCAGGTTTCGGCCACCGGGGCCGGGTAGCAGCGCGCGGGACTCGGGCATGTACTCGGTAGCCGTTGTCGGTTCTGCCCGCAAGGTGAAGTACCGCAACGGTGGATCCTCGCCGACGAGCGGGCCGTAGACCGTGTACGCGTCGGCGTAGTGCACGACCAGGTCACCGATCGGATGACGACCGAACAACGACCCCGGGCCGCCGCGCAGGATCTGGAACTGGTCCACCGGGTGGAAGTGCGGCCGCAGCACATAGTTCTTCTGCTCGATCAGGTAGGCCTGCGGCCCGTCGAACGGCGACGCGCCGCCGAAGTAGTCGAACACCCGGCTGATCCGTCCATCGGAGACCACCCGTCTTGACACCGCCTGGTCACGGGCGACCAACTGTGGCTGGTCCACGGCTCCACCTCCATCCGCCGCGACTCTGCGGCACGGTTCGACAGGGCGAGTGTCGGCGGCGCCGGGATCCGTCCCGGTCACCGGTCGGTCACTTCCGAAGGAGACCCACCGTGAGCGCGGTGGACTGGACGAAGTTCTTGACCTCATTACCGATGGCGATGAAGCGGAATCCGTCCTTGGCGTACTGGCGGGCCAGTTTCGTGGTGTAAGCGAAGATCCCGGCGGGCTTGTCCACGGCCGCGCAGGCCGCTAGCACGGCCTGGCGCGCCTCGTCGAACGCCGGGCCGGTCATTGAGCCGGGCTGCCCGAGATCCATGGCGAGATCGCTGGCTCCGATGAAGAGCATGTCCACCCCGGTGGTGGCCGCGATCTTCTCGACGTTGCCGACGGCCTCGCGGCTCTCGACTTGGACGATGCACATGACGTCGGTGTTCGCCGTGCGAAAGTACTCCGCGGAACGGGTGTAGTAGGCGTTCGCGCGGATCGCGTTGACGCCCCGGGACCCCTCGGGCGGGTAGCGCGAGTACTCGGCGGCGCGCTCGGCGTCCTCGACCCGGTCGACCTTGGGCACCATGACACCGGACACGCCCAGGTCGAGGGCGTATTCGACGGCGTTGCGCTCGAGGCCGGGCACACGGATGATGGTCGCGACGTCCGACCAGGCCAACGCCTGCACCTGGCATAGCGCGTCGGCCTTCGTCATCGCACCCCCCTCCATGTCGATGAGTGCCCAGTCGATCCCGGTGTACGCCGCCGACTCGGCGAGCATCGCGTTGCCGCTGACGAGGAACACCCCGTAGGCCGGGCCGGTCCCCATCCGCTGCCGGAGTCGGAGGGCGGGCTGTCCGAGCGGGGCGTCCTCCGCGTCGCTCGTCCCCCCACTCGAGAACTCACTCGAATCCGTCATCAGAGCATCAGTCGACGAGGTGGATGCACTCTGCCGGGCACGTCCTCGCGCACACCTCGGCGGTGTTTTCAAGGTGCTCAGGGACCTCCGCCTGGCTCTGCTCCCCGCCCGGCTGGTCGAGCACGTCGTCGCCCTGGCGCACGTAGGCGAGGAAGTCGTCGCCGATCGCGAACAGCGCCGGCGCCTCTTCCTGGCATAGGCCACTGTTCTGGCACTGTGATTGGTCGATCCATACTCGCATCGGTCTGTGTCCCCTCCTTTGTGGTGGACTCGGGGAAGAGGTGACCGACTAGGCGTCCGCGCGGATGACCGCGCCGCGCCGGTAGGTCTCCTCGACGACGGCACGGATCCATTCGCCGTAGCGGATGAGGTGCCGGAGCTCGTCGGCGGTGAACGTCTCGCGGTCGTCGTGGCTCATTCGCACGACGCGCAAGTCGCCGACCATGGGCGTCAACGCTTCCTCGGCCTCGTTGGCGACATACCGCAGCGAGAAGGACGCCCGGCCCCCGCTGGAGCACCCGATGCTCTGGTGACCCCGGTAGTGGGCGTCCTCGTTGCGGAAGATCATGTGCCGACCGTGCTTGTCGACGAACTGACCCTGGAGGCACCCGGCGCCGTAGAGGTTGCGGATCGCCCCGCGCTTGAGCTTCAGCATCCGCGCTTTGATTGTGCGCTGGAGCCGGTCGACGGACTCGTGACCCAGCCGCTCGGCGTACTCGCCGAGCTCGACCCCGTCCCGCAGCTGTGTCTCGGTGAAGAAGGCGTCGCTCGTCGTCATCTCCTGCGGCCGCTCGAGCATGTCGCCCATCGGGCAGGTCAGGGTGACGTGGTCACCTCGCAGCACCGGGTCGATGAGGGTGGCCCGCATCAGTGCGCGCACGACCGAGGCGCTGTCGCCGTCGACGTCGATGGCCTGGTTCGTGGCCGTCCGGAGCCGCTCCTCCGCGTCTCCGCCGGGCGGGAGGTCGAACACCGGCTCGAACACCTCGTCGACGGCGTCGGTGAGGTGGGTCGTGTCGATCTCCTCGCGCCGGATCAGACCCTCGGTGCGGTACCAGGCGCGGCCGTCGATGTCGGAGAAGAGCTCGTAGGACTGCTGCACGGCCGGACGCATCTGCGCGACCCGGTGCGCGAGATCGAGCAGCACCGGCGGGGCCTCTTCGGACGGGTCGACGACGCTCGCATACAGAGCGTGACGGTCGTTGAGGACGTCGCGGACGGCCTGCGAGTCCACCCGGTCGCTGAGGTCGTCGAGCCCGACCGAGGAGATGTCCAGCGCGTATAGCGAGAGCACCAGGTCGGCTTCCTCGTCGTCCCAGTCGGGGGGTGGCCGCTGCTGGATCGACTCGAGCACCGACCGCAGGTCGGCGCGGACACGGTACTCCCCCTTGAACTGCAGCCAGTAGTGCCTGCTGTAAGCGATGGGCCGCAGACACGAGGCGAACACGCCGGTCACGCAATGGTCGCCGGACCAGGCGAGCGCGCTGCGCAGCGCGTCGGCGGAGTCCATTCCGGCGAGCGAGGAGTTCGTTTCGGACACAAGCTGACTCATCGGTCCTCCTTGTCGACCTGACGTCCGTCGACGTCATCGGTCACACATGTCTCATGCGATCGTGGGTGGGCTGCGGCGCGATCGACCGCCGCGGGTTGCGGCGAGCCCCCACTGACGCACACACGGCGTCCCATTCACGCGGCAGGCCCCGATAATCGCACTGTGCACGCGGATATCGCAATACGAATTCGGGGTTCAGTTCACCAACCGTACCACCATTCCACCGCGCAGCGCTGCATGGCACGGCAAAGCATCTCGGCGCCGAATAGGATAGCTTGACAGGGTATGCGACGGGCTCTAGCGTCACATTCCGTCCTTGTGGTCAAGGAATAGACGTCGATGCCCGCAGCGCGGCCCGTCCGCTGATTTATTGAGACGATCGACCGGAGCACGGTCGGCGGTGGGTCGCCCGCGGCCGGCCGGTCTCCGCCGGACGGCGCCGGTGGAGCCGCCTCCTTCGGCGCACGTCTCCTTCGGCGCACGTCTCCGGACCAGAGCGTCCCATACGAACAGGAGATCAGATGACCGTCATCGCGGACCAGACCCCTTATCTGACGCCCGACGAGATGTTCGAGCGCGTCCACGCGCTCGCCGACCGGTGCGCGCAGCACCCGGCCGTGTGCAACCCGTTCTACGACCTGTGGACCACCGAGGAGCTCGCCGCCGACGAGGTGGAGCTCGTCGCCACGAACTTCCTGGCGCGGGTGCAGCGCACGCCGGTCCGGATCGCGCTGGCCTTCCTCCACATGACCGACATCGCGGCGCGGGCCGAGACCGTCGAGAACCTCTACGACGAGATGGGCCACGGCGACCCGTCCAGAGTCCATACGGTTCTGCTGCGCAATTTCATGCAGACGCTGCTGAGCCGGATGAGGGGGCGCGAGGTCGACCTCGACGCGACGAGCGCACCGCTGCTCCCGTCCACCGTCCGGCTCATCGAGCAAAGCGAGAAGATCTTCAGAAGCTCCTCTCCACAGGAGGTCTGTGGCGCGCTTCTTGCTCAGGAGTGGCACGCCTATCCGCAGCTCGTCCGGCTCTACGAGGGCGTCCGGAACTACCGGCGCTATTTCGAATTCGAGGAGTTCCACGAGAACTGCGAATACTTCTACCTGCACATCGGCGCCACCGAGAAGGAGCACAAGGTCCACTCGTTGTCGACCGCGGCGAAGGCATGCCATACATTCGACGACATCGCGGACCTCGAAAGGGGATTCACCGCATATCTCGGCCTGCTCGCCGAGAACTGGAACGAGGTGTACTACACGCTGCGTCCGTGCTGAGCCTCGCGTATCGGACCACTGGCGGACGATGCCGCGGCCCTCGCCCACGGTCCGGCCCCGGCTCATCCTGAGTGACCCGAGAGACCTGGCCGACGACGGTCCGGCACCCGGCTTCGGCACGGTGCGCCAACGCGAGGATCGATAAGGAGGAATCACTGTGGAGCACCCACAGTTCCGTCTCGCCGGGCCGTCCGACGCCGAGGGCGTCGCGGCTCTGCACACCGACAGCTGGCGCCGGCACTACCGGGGGGCCTACTCGGACGCCTTCCTCGACGGTGACGTCGCCCCCGACAGGCTGACGGTGTGGAGCGGTCGGTTGGCGACGCCCGACCCCCGCCACTGCACCTTTCTCGCCGAGGACGGTGACGGTGTGGTCGGTTTCGCCCACACCGTCCTGGACGACGACCCCACCTGGGGGGCGCTGCTCGAGAACCTGCACGTGCTGTACGCCCGGAAACGTCGGGGCATCGGCAGGCAGCTGCTGGCGCTGACGGCTCGGGCCGCCACCGAGCGGACCTCGAACCCGGGCCTGTACCTGTGGGTCCTCGAACAGAACACCGACGCACAGGCCTTCTACCGGGCTCATGGCGGGACGTGCGTGGGGAGTCGGCACGTGTCGCCCCCGGGTGGGGTGTCGACCCGCCTCAACGGCTCGCCCGTCGCGCTACGCTTCGTCTGGCCCGATCCCCACGTACTCGCCTGGCAACGCCGGGTCGAGCAGCGAGCGTGAAGCCGGGGCGGAGCCTGCCCTGGCGGCTGCTCGTCGTGGCCCTCGCGCTCGTCCAGCGGACGCGCCACCTGAGACGACCATGACTGAGCAAGCCACGACGAGCGGATGTCCGATCCCGGGACCGTCGACGGGCCTGCGCCGCTCACCCCTGCACCAGGAGCACCTCGACCTCGGCGCTCGCATGATTGAGGCTGAGGGCTGGAGCATGCCGGTGGAGTTCTCCGGGGTGTTCCAGGAGTATCGGGCCCATCGCCGGAGGTCCGTCATCTGGGACGCCTCGAACCTCGGCTCGGTCCGGGTCTCGGGGCCGGGCGCCCCCGAGCTGGTCGGGCGAACCTTCACCAACGACCTGCGACGCTGCCGACCCGGCCGGAGCCAGTACACCTTACTGCTCTCCGAGGCCGACGCCGGCATTCTCGACGATCTCGTGGTCTGGTGGGTAGACCCCGAGATGTTCGTCCTGACGCCGAGCCGACCGGAGAGGGTCCTCGACGCGCTGCGCTCCGTCCGGGACACCGGGCTCCGGGCGCCGTGCACCGTGGAGGAGACGACGTCAGACCGGGTGCTGCTGGCGGTGCAGGGCGCTCATGCGGGCGAGCGCATCGCCGAGATTGCTCCAGCCGCGGCGTCGATGCCCGCCCGCGGGGTGCAGCGATGCCAGGCCGGCGGGCTCGTCGCCACCACCAGCTTCGGCGGACGGATCGGGTTCGAGCTGCACCTCCACCCCGCGGCGGGCCGTGACGTCTACCGGCGTCTCGTCGCTGCGGGAGCAACACCCGCGGGCCTGGGCGTGCGTGAGACTCTGCGGTTCGAGTCGGGCGTGCCGCGGTACGGCGTCGAGCTGGGCCCCGACGTCACGCCCCTCGACGCGGGTTTCACTCGAGCGGTCGGCTTCGACAGCGACTTCCTCGGACGCTCCGCGCTGATCGAGCAACGGCAGCGCGGCACCGAGAGGATCCTCCGGATGGTGCTGACCACCGGCCGTCGGATCCCGCCCGCGGGATCCGAGCTGCTCCTGGACGAGCACCCGGTGGGGCGGATCACCAGCGGCAACTTCTCGCTCCACCTCCACCGCGGGATCGCGTTCGCGCTCGTCCGGACCTACGTCGTGCCGGGCAGCCGGGTGACCGTGCCGACCACCGAGGGGACGCTGGACGCGGAGGTGTCAGCGATCCCGGTCAACCTGGAGGAGCACCGAGGGTCGGCGCGCACCGGGAGCTAGTGCGCGTGTCGGTACCAACCCGCGCCCGAGGCGCGTCGCGCAGAACGGCCCGCGGCGGTCGACGCGCTGACCCGCAGGTTGATCGACCGGCAGGATGACTACCTGAACAACGAATCTGAGCGCGACATCCGGATGATCACGGCTTTTCGAGGTCTTCGCTTGCAGCACGGTCCAGTGCCCCAATGATCCAATCCGCCATTGAGGAGTTCTTCCGCCTGGCAGCTGACTGCCAGCAGTCGTGCCGCTCG
>JBBSGM010000143.1:0-10728 GCA_038254065.1 Mycobacteriales bacterium
ATGATCACCACAGCTCCACCCGAGATCAACACGACACGCCGACAGGCAAACCCCTCACACCCGGGCGGCCACCAAGATCCGATCAAGCCCGCAGGCCAGGACCTGAATGTTTACCTTGCCAGGTCTGTCGCTCTGTTCGAGCAGACTGAGTGCGATCGCGAGTTGCAGGTTTATGCGCCCCGGCTGGTCTGACGAGCTACTAACCAGAAACTGGATCAACGGACTCTGACATATATCCTGACCTGCACGGATGCAGTTCTGACAGTCCGTTAGTGCGGTTTCCCTTTAGTACTTGGTTGCCAGGTGCGCGAGTACGTGGGTGTGGCACTCATGCTCTGGACGGCAGCGCGGGGGAATGCTGGCATCTTCAACTTCGACGGGATGCTGCAAGCCAACTTTCAGCCAGTGGCTGAAGGTATACCCGTCGAGACGATACGCCGGATCATCAACGGACAGTTCATAACCACTAAAGACGATGCGGTCAGGCGGCAACGCCAGCTGCCGGCCGGGCTTCTCAGAGATCTTCGCCGGTTCAACTTCAACCCGCTCGAGTCCAGACCTGTGATCGACGGTGTCATTGGCCCGCTTGTCGTACCAGTACCGGGGCTTCTTGTGCGAAAGGTTAGTCCCGCTGGCATCTACTACAGCGCGATGGACAACCCGACCTTTAAGACCAAGTTCTCGACCGAACTTGGTTACGTTTTCGAGGCGTACGTGGGAAGACAACTCGGACTCCTCACCGACGCGACCGTTCACAAGGAGATCCCCTACGGACACCGCAAGGGCGACAAGAGTGTCGACTGGATCGTTGAGTTCGAGGATCTGACTCTGCTGATCGAAGCGAAGTCTCGACGGTCGACCGAGCCGGTCCGCCTGGCGACGCCCAATGCTGTTCAGGCGCTCAACAAGCTATTTGAGAAGGGGTTCGGCCAGATCGACAACACGGCCCGCCTCATCAAAGAGCAGCATCCGTCCTTCAGACAGTTTCCGAAGGACAGGCCGATCCTCGGGCTTATCGTGACGGCGGAACCGTTCTATATGGCAGCTGGCCCCGACTATCGTCAGTTTCTACCAACGTCCGCAACTCCGGTCGAACTGTGCTCTGCGTATGACCTTGAACGTCTCGTCACAGTCGAAGACGACACGCTGGGGAATCTGTACGCCGAAGTCATGGGCGGAACCGACATCCATGAGCTGGGTTTTTATCAGGCCATGCAGCGCAGCGGGCGTTCGTTCGGGAGGAACAAGATTCTCCAGGATGCTTGGCGGATACTGCCATGGATCGATCGGAAGTATCAAACTCTGAGCGACTGAGTTTACAAGTTGTCACCACTCAGGACATCCGACGCGTTTCTATTAGTATGAAGATTGCGTATTTTTATCCCGCGAGACGACAGTGGCCCGACGCCCGCGCGATACCGCGACCAACCTTTCCGAACTCAGCACGGCTACGGCACGATGAACGGTCGCAATCGAAACGGAGTGGGCAGATGCAAGTTCGGCCATCGTCGGCAGCTGGTCACCGGGTTTGAGCCGGCCGTCTTCGATCTGGTCGCGGAGCGACGCAGCAATGACCTCGTACGGCCCGCGAGCTGGCCGCGGAGTGGTTACCACCTGCGGCATGATGCTGCCCATTGTTGTGGCTGCACGCTGGCCAGCCTCGTCGACCCAACCAGCGTAGATCTTCAACGTCGTGGCACCGCCGCTTCCATGCCCGAGCCGGCCGGCGACAGTGCGGATGTCTACGCCGGCCCGATCAATTCCGTTGCCGAGTAGTGGCGGAGCGAGTGAAGCCGCGTGCTGCGCAAGCTCAGCTTTTTGGCGAGACGGTAGAACCGATACGTCATTGATCGTGGCGGCCACGGCGTCGAGCCGTCGGGCGCCGGAGAGAAGAGGAACGTCGAGTCCCGCACCGTGCAACCGAAGGCCTCACAGCGCTCCTCCTGCATCGCCCGGTGGTCGGCGACCAGCTTCAACGTCTGCATGTCGAGCGCGACCCGGCGATGCTGCCGCGTCTTGGTCTCCTTCTCCTTGACGCCGGCCTTGGGCTGCGCGTTGCTGCGCTCGACGTACAGCACGCCGCGCTCGACGTCGACGTGCCGCCAGCGGAGCGCGCTCATCTCACCCCGGCGCGACCCCGTGACCATCGTCAGCCACAACAGCAGGCCCCACTCGGGGTCGGCACTCCACGCTGCCGAGAGCAACGCTGCCGCCTCGCCGGACGACGGCGGGTCGGGGTCGGTCTGCTTCGCCGACGGCGCTACCGCGAGGGCCGCCTTGTTGACGCCGAGATGGCGCCAGCGCACCGCCCGCTCCAGCGCGCCACTGATGATGAAGTGAATCTTGCGAACCGTCGAGCTGCTGAGCGGACGGCAGGTGTGCCCGCTGCTCGACCGCCCCGAGCACAGCGCTCGGCAGCGTTGCAGCCGCGCGTAGAACCGCTCCAGCAGCTCGGCGTCGACCTTCGCCGCTGCCAATGACCCGAACGTCGGTGTGATGTAGATCCGGATCAGGTCGTCGTAGCGCTCGCGGGTCGTGTCCTCCAGGCTGGCGACCTCCAGCCACTGCTCGATCGCCCGGCCGACCGTGATGTCCGACTTCGGGTGGCGGTCCTCGTCGACCTGGCCTTGCAGGCGTGTGAGCGCCATCTCGGCGGCATCGCGGTTGGAGTGCGTTTCGCGCAGATACTTGGATTTGCCGGTCAGCGGATCGGTGCCCGCATAAACGACGGCCCGGAAACTCCCTGATGGGAGGGGCTCTAGATATCCACGATGTCGGCGTCGCCGCGGAGCCACCCTGTGACCGTAGCAACGGCCCATCCCACAACCCATCCCACGGCGACCCTCAGAACGACTCTGACCAGGACATAAGTCCTGGTCAGAGTGGTGTAGCCCCGACGGGATTTGAACCCGCGCTACCGCCTTGAGAGGGCGGCGTCCTGGGCCGCTAGACGACGGGGCCTCGGGAAACGATTGTCGGCGTTTCCGCTGGGGTACCAGGACTCGAACCTAGACTAACTGAACCAGAATCAGTCGTGCTGCCGATTACACCATACCCCAATGCATCACGGCCACCAGGAACCCGCTCTCGGGAAGCGGCGCCGCATCTTACCGAGAAGATTCTAGCGGAGCCCTCCGGCGCGCTCCACACCGGCCCTCAGCCTGCGCAGTGACCGCTCCTTGCCCAGCAGCTCCATCGACTCGTACAGCGGTGGGGACACCGTCCGGCCGCTCACCGCGACCCGCACCGGGGCGAACGCCTTGCGCGGCTTGAGCCCCAGCCCGTCGACCAGCGAGGCCTTCAGCGACGCCTCGATCTCCGGCGCCGACCAGACCACCACGGCATCGAGGCCGGTCAGGGCGGCGTCCAGGACCGGAGCGGCGTCCGGTCCCAGGTTGGCATCGGCGGCGTCGTGTTCGGGGGCGAACTCCTCCTCGGGCACGAACAGGAAACGCAACATCCGCGCGGCGTCGGAGAGCACCACGCTGCGCTCCTGCACCAGCGGGGCCGCCGCGGCGAGCAGGGCGCGCTGTGCCTCACTGAGCGTGCCGCTGGTCACCGGGTGGGCAGGGCTGGACAGCTCGGCGACCAGGTACGGCTCCACCCACCGCGTGAAGTCCTCCACCGGCAGCGCTCGCAGGTGCACCGAATTGATCGCCTCCGCCTTCTTGAGATCGAACCGGGCAGCGTTACCGGAGACCCGGGAAATGTCGAAGGCGGCGACCATCTCGGCGAGGGAGAATACGTCCCGGTCCTCCGCGATCGCCCATCCCAACAGGGCCAGGTAATTGAGCAGGCCCTCCGGGATGAATCCGCGGTCGCGGTACAGGAAAAGGTTCGACTGGGGGTCGCGCTTGGACAGTTTACGGTTTCCCTCGCCCGTCACCAGCGGCAGGTGCGCATACACCGGGGCGCCGTGGCCGATCCCCACCCGCGCCAGCGCCTCGTAGAGCGCGATCTGCCGCGGCGTCGAGGACAGCAGGTCCTCCCCGCGCAGCACGTGGGTGATCCCCATCAGCGCGTCGTCGAGCGGGTTGGTCAGCGGGTAGAGCGGGGTGCCATCGCCGCGGGCGAGCACGAAGTCGGGCACGGTGCCGGCCCGGAAGGTGACCTCGCCACGGATGAGGTCGGTGAAGGTGAGGTCGTGGTCGGGCATCCGCAGCCGGTACACCGGGGCCCGCCCCTGCGCTCGGTAGTCGGCACGCTGGGACTCGGTCAGCTCCCGGTCGGCGTTGTCGTAGCCGAGCTTGGGGTCGCGGCCCGCGGCGCGGTGGCGAACCTCGATCTCCTCGGCGCTGGAGTACGACTCGTAGGCCTCCCCCGCGTCGACGAGCGTGCGCAGCGCCTCGACGTACAGCGGACCGCGCTCGCTCTGCCGGTAGGGCCCGTGCGGGCCGCCCACCTCGGGGCCCTCGTCCCAGTCGAGGCCGAGCCAGCACAGCGCGTCGAGGAGCGCCGCGTAGGACTCGGCGCTGTCGCGCGAGGCGTCGGTGTCCTCGATGCGGAACACGAAGGTGCCGCCGTGGTGGCGTGCGAAGACCCAGTTGAACAGCGCCGTGCGGATGATGCCGACGTGCGGGGTTCCGGTCGGGGACGGGCAGAAGCGGACGCGAACCGAGCTGGTCATGGTCGGCTCAGCCTAGCCGCGGACGGCACAGCTCCTGATCGCGCATCCGTCCGTGGTCGACCTGCGCCGCGCACCCGTCGTCGGGCGGGTCGTCCTCACCACGGGCGGGACGAGCCGCTTCCCCGCACGCTGTTTCGGAGTTACAATTCAACACATGATGAACAACAGTCGCACGACGGTGTGCGTGGTCGGGGGCGGCCCGGCCGGGATGGTGCTCGGGCTGCTCCTGGCCCGCGCCGGGGTGGCGGTCACGGTGCTCGAGCGACATCCCGACTTCCTCCGCGACTTCCGCGGTGACACCGTGCACGCCTCCACCCTCACCCTCCTCGACGAGCTGGGCCTCGGCGAGCGGTTCGCCGCCCTGCCACAGCGCCGGATGGACCGGATGACCGGCCAACTCGACGCCGGGACGGTGCAGATCGTGGACCTGCGCCGGCTGCCGGGGGCGCACCCGCACATCGCGCTGGTGCCGCAGTGGGACTTCCTCGACCTGCTCGCCGATGCCGCGTCCGCCGAGCCGACGTTCACCCTGCGACGCGAGGCGGACGTCACCGGGCTCGTACGCGAGGGCGCCCGGGTGGCCGGGGTCCACTTCACCGACCGGACCACCGGCGAGCGCCACGAGCTCCGGGCCGCGCTCACCGTGGCCTGCGACGGCCGGGGCTCGACGGTGCGCGCGGCGGCGGGGCTGCACCCGCGCTCATTCGGTGTCCCGATGGACGTGTGGTGGTTCCGGTTGCCGCGCCACCCCGGCGACCCGGAGGGCGGGGTCGCCAGGTTCTCCACCGGTCACTTCTGCGTGCTGATCGACCGCGGGGACTACTGGCAGTGTGCCTATCTGATCAAGAAGGGCAGCGACACCGCGCTGCGCGCCGCCGGCATCGGCGAGCTGCAACGGCGGTTCGCCGACCTCCTGCCGTGGATGTCCGACCGGGTGGAGAAGCTCGGCTCCTTCGATGACGTCAAGCTGCTCGACGTCCGGCTGGAACGGCTGCGCCGCTGGTCCGCCGACGGGCTGCTGCTCATCGGCGACGCGGCACACGCGATGTCGCCGGTCGGCGGAGTCGGGATCAACCTGGCCGTCGCCGACGCCGTGGCCACCGCCCGGCTCCTCGGCCCGGCGCTGCGCCGCGACGGTCGGGTCGACCGGGCGGCGTTGCGCCGGGTGCAGCTGCGCCGGTGGTGGCCCACGGCGCTCGTCCAGGCCATGCAGCGGGTGGCTCACCGGGTGATCCTCGGCGGGACACTGGGCACGACACCGACCCGGACCCGCAGCGGCGGCCGGGCCACGCCGAATCCGGTCGGCCCCCGGCTACCGCTGCCGGCCCGGCTGCTGCCCGCCCGGCTGCCGCTGCCCGCCCGGCTGCCGCTGCCCGCCCGGTTGCTGAACCGGTTCCCCGTGCTGCAGGGCATCCCGGCCCGGCTGGTCGCCATCGGCCCACTCCCCGAACACGCGCCGGGCTGGGCACGGCGGCCGCCCCGAGCCTGATCGCCGCCTCGCACCCCTCATGGGGTGGTGCGCCAGCAGCGCTGAGGTATCCCGCACCGCGATCACCGGGCGGCGAGCAGCGGCGCACCGGGCTGCAGGCGGCGAGCCGCGGCACGAGGGGGCACCGAGCTGCGGCCCAGGTGTGAGGGCGGGTGCGGCCGGGTATGGGGGCCGCGTGATCCGGGTGGTCGCCGCGTGATCCGGGTGGTCGAGGTGCTGGTGTGGTGGGCGGCGCCGTTCGGGGTGTGGTTGCTTACGCTCTCCACGCTGCCGGTCGCGGAACTGACTGTCGCCGCCGCGGCCGCGTTGCTGTGCGCGGTGGCGGCGACGGTCGGCAGGCGGGCGGCGGACGAGCGCTGGCGGGTGCGTGCACGCTGGTTGCGCTGGCTGGTCGTGTTGCCGGTCGCGGTGGTCGCCGACGCTTGCCGGGTGCTGCTGGTCCCGCTACGCCGTCAGCCGCAGGGCCGACCACCCGGGCGGCTGCGCGAGATCCGGCTGGAACCCGAGACCGACGGCACCCTCGCGACCACCCGGTTCGCGGTCGCCACCACCGTGCTGTCGGTCGCCCCCGGCACGTTCGTCGTCGACACGCACTCCGAGGACGACGTGCTGGTGGTGCACTCGTTGGTGGACGGGTCGCCGCGGATGGACGACGTGGTGCGGTCGTGAACCCCTGGCTGCTCGGTGCGGTGGTCCTGATGGCGGGCGGGCTGGGCCCCGCGCTCTGGATCGGCGCGCGTGGCGACCCGGTGAACCGGCTGGTCGGCCTCGAGCTCGGCAGCGCGGTGACCGTGCTCATCCTGCTGCTGCTGTCCCAGGCCGCGGGGCAGTCGTCCTATCTGATCGTGCCACTGGTACTGGTGCTGGCGTCCTTCGCCGGCACGCTGGTGTTCACCCGGCTGCTCGGCCCCCGCCCGTGAGAAACGTCGTGGTGGACGTGCTGCTGGCCGCCGGGCTGCTGGTCACCGTCGCGTCGGCGGTCGGCGCGCTGGTGATGCGCACCGTCTACAACCGCATGCACTTCCTGACGCCGGTCACCTCGCTGGCCGGCCCGTTGCTGGGGTTGGCGTTGGCGATCGAGAACGGCTGGGCCTGACCACCGCAGTGATCCTGTTCACGGTGTTCCTGCTCGCGCTCAGCGGCGCGGTGCTGGAGGCCGCCACCGGCCGGCTGGCCGCCCAGCGCGCGGGCCTGCTACCCGCGGACTCGCCGCAATGAGCCCCACCGGAACGAACATTGCGATCCTGCTCGCGTTGACCCTCGTCGCGCTCAGCGCGACCACCGTCGTGTTCACCACCGACCCGGCGCGCCAGGCGGTGACGCTGTCGGCGTTCGGCTTGATCCTGTCGGTGCTGTTCTTCCTTCTGGAGCCGCCCGACGTCTCGCTCGCCGAGCTCGCCGTCGGCGCCGCAGTCGTGCCGCTCATGGTGATGCTGGCCCTGCGCCGCACCCGGCGACAGCGATGAGCCGCCGGGCACGTCTGGTCCTGTTCCTCGTCGCGGCCGCGGGAGTGTCCGTACTCTACGCATGCGCGTTCTTCGGCATGCCGGCGTTCGGCAGCTCCTTCCACCCCTACCGCGACCACGCCGTCCCGGCGGCCGTCGCGCACGCCACGCCGAACGTCGTCTCCGCGGTCAACTACGACCAGCGGGCGCTGGACACTCTCGGCGAGGAGACGATCCTGCTCGGCTCGGTGATCGGGGCTGCGGTGCTGCTGCGTCCGTCGAAGGAGGAACGCGAGGCCACCACCGTGCGCGACGGCGGCCGGGTGCTGGAGGCGACCGCGTTGGTCGGCTACCTGCTGCTGCCGGTGACGTTGCTCATCGGCGTCGACGTGGTGGTGCACGGGCACCTGACTCCCGACGGCGGCTTCCAGGGCGGGGTCGTGCTCGGCACCGCCGTGCACCTGCTCTACCTGTCCGGCCACTACCGGGCGCTGGAACGCGTCCGGCCGCTACCGGTCCTCAACGCCGGAGAGGCACTGGGGTACCGCCGCGTTCGCCGCACTGGGCATCGCCGGGATCATTGCCGCCGGCGCGTTCCTGACCAACGTTCTGCCGTTCGGCACCTTCGGGTCGCTGCTGTCCGCCGGGACGGTGCCGGTGCTCAGCATCGCCGTCGGGGTGGAGGTGGCCTCGGGGGTGATCGTGCTGTTGGCCAAGTTCCTGGAACAGGCCCTGCGGGTGCAGGGGCCATGAGCGTCTACGCCTACTTCGTCGCCGCCTGGCTGCTGGTCGTCGGCTCGCTCGGGATCGTGCGCAGTGCCAACCTGGTACATACCGTCGTCTGTCTCTCGATCGCCCAGGCGGGCACCTACGTGCTGCTCGTCGCGGTCGGCTACCAGCGGGGGCCGGCCGCACCGGTGTTCAGCAGCACCAACCCGCCGAGCACCGATGTGGTCGACCCGCTGGTGCAGGCGATGGCGCTCACCGACATCGTGGTGTCCGCGACGGTGACCGCACTGCTGCTCGCGCTGGCCATCCAGATCGCCAAGCGGCACGGCATGCTCGACCCCGACGAGCTGTCCTCGCTGAAGGGTTAGGGATGGCGCCGGCCGCCACACACCTCGCCCCGCTCGCGATCACCGTCCCGATCCTCGTGGCCTGCCTGCTGCTCGCGCTGGGCCGGTGGCTGCCCCGCTGGGCCGTCGACACCCTCGCGACCGCGACCGCCGCGGCGCTCACCGGTATCGACGTCGCCCTGCTCCAGGCGAGTCTCGACGGGCGGGTGGTCACCTGGTCGGGGGGCTGGACGCCGGTCGACGGGTTCAGCGTGGGCATCGCGCTCGTCGCCGACCCGGTCGGCGCCGGCATCGCCCTGACCGCGGCGATCCTGATGCTGTGCGCGCTGGTGTTCAGCTGGCGCTACTTCGACTCGGTCGAGGCGCACTTCCACGCGCTGATGTTGCTGTTCCTGGCCGGGATGACCGGTTCGCCCTGACCGAGGACCTGTTCGACATGTTCGTGTTCTTCGAGCTGATGGGGGCGGTCACCTACGCCCTGACCGGATTCAAGATCGAGGACCCGACGTCCGTGCAGGGCGCGCTCGCGTTCGGCATCGTCAACTCCCTCGGCGCCTACCTCACGCTGTCCGGGATCGGGATCCTCTACGCGCGCACCGGCCGGCTCGGCCTCGCGCAGCTCTCGACGGCGCTGTCCGGCCGGCCCGACGCGCTCGTCGTCGCCGCGTTCACGCTGGTGGTCACCGGATTCCTGGTCAAGGCCGCGATGGTGCCGTTCCACTTCTGGCTCGACGACGCGCACGCCGTCGCGCCCACTCCGGTGTGCGTGCTGTTCTCCGGGGATCATGGTCGAGCTCGGCCTCTACGGCACGTTCCGGGTGTACTCGACCGTGTTCGCCACGGTACTGCCGGCCTCCGACATCCACCGTGCGTTCCTCGCCCTCGGCACGCTCAGCGCCGTCGTGGGCGCGGTGATGTGCCTGTCCCAGCGGCACCTCAAGCGGCTGCTCGCCTACTCCACGATCGCGCACATCGGGCTGTTCCTGATGGCCTTCAGCACCCTCGACCCGGCGGGCACCGCGGGCGGGGCGCTCTACGTCGCGGGCCATGCCGGCATCAAGTCGGCGCTGTTCCTGATGGCCGGGGTGATCCTCAACCGATACGGCAGCGTCGACGAGATCGACCTGCACGGGCGCGGCCGCCGGGCCACGGTGCTGCCGTGGCTGATGCTGCTGGGCGGCCTCGCGCTCGCCGGGCTGCCGCCGTTCGGGACCGCGCTGGGCAAGGCGGTGGCCGAGGAGGCGGTGGCGAGGGCCGGCGCACCCTGGGGCCCGGCGGTCTACGTTCTCGTCTCCGCGGCCACGGGCGCCGCGGTCATCCGGGCCGCACTGCGGATCTACTTCGGCGCGGGGACCAGCCCCGGCGACGACAGCAGTAGCAGCAGCAGCGACGGCGAGACCACCGGGAACGAGGAGGCCGAGGTCGGCACGCTGCTGCAGCGGGTGCCGCTCACCATGCTCGTCCCGATCGTGGTCCTGCTCCTCGGCGGGCTCGCGCTCGGCGTGGTCCCGGGGGTACCGGCCGCATTCGGCGCCGCCGCCGACCGCTTCCTCGACCACGCGGGGTACGTGGGGCAGACTCTCGGCACTGCCGCCGTGACGCCGTCCGAGCCGCCCATGAGCGCCGGCTGGACCTTCTCGGGCATCGCGCTGGGGCTGCTGTCCGCGCTGCTCGCGGTGCTCGTCGCGTTGGCCGCGCTCTACCGCGACCGGCTCCCCGCCCGGCTCGTCGCGGTGGCCCGCCCGGTGGCCCCGATCCTCGCCGGTGTCCGGGCGCTGCACTCCGGGCACGTCGGTGACTACGTCGCCTGGCTGTTCGTCGGGGTCGCGGGGCTGGGTGCGCTGGTCGGCCTATCACTGCTGTAGCGAAGGATCCCCGGCGCCGCGCGCACGGGAGCGCAGGAGCGTCGTTGCAGGAAAGCCACTTTCATGCAAGCTGGTTGCGTGAAAGTGGCTTTCCTGCAACGGGGACGAGATGCGTCCGCCGCCGGAACCCGCAGGATTCGCCAAATGCCCTCGGGCGACAGCCCTCATGCCGCAGCATGGCTCCCATGATCAGCGCTACCGCGACCATGGCCCGGACCCGGTTCCG